>JBOICK010000081.1:0-46299 GCA_050739895.1 Stenotrophobium sp. | reverse complement strand
GTCCACGACGGCAACCTGCGGCTCGGCGAGGATCGACAGCGAGGGCGTGACGATCTCGAACTTGCCGCGGCCGATTTCGTCGAGCGCAAGATAGGCCTCGTTCTCCCACGCGATCAGCACGTCGCCGATGCCGCGTTGCACGAAGGTGGTGGTGGCGCCACGCGCGCCGGTATCCAGTACAGGTACGTTTTTGTACAGCGCCTGCACGAACGCCTGCGCCTTCGCGGCATCGTTGCCGTTCTGCTTCAGCGCGTAGGCGTAGGCCGCGAGGAAATTCCAGCGTGCGCCGCCGGAAGTCCTGGGGTTGGGCGTGACCACGCTGACGTCCGGGCGGATCAGGTCGTTCCAGTCCTTGATGTGCTTGGGATTGCCCTTGCGCACCAGCAGAACGATGGTCGACAGGTAGGGCGAAGAGTGCCTGGGCAGGCGGCTTTCCCAGTCGGGCCGGATCAGCTTGCCGGGACTGACCAGCGGCAGGATGTCGCCACCCAGGGCAAGGGTGACAACATCCGCATCGAGGCCGTCGAACACCGCGCGCGACTGCTTGCCGGAGCCGCCGTGCGACTGTTCGATGACCACATCGTCGCCAGTTTTGGCCTTGTATTCGGAGATGAACCTGGCGTTGATGTCGCGGTACAGCTCACGGGTTGGATCGTAGGAGACATTCAGCAGTTTGTAGCTGGCGGCTTGCGCCGCCAGCGGGATCAGCAGGCTTGCAGCCACGGCTGCGATAAAAACGGGGTTTTTCATTTTGATGCGCTCGGTGGATGGCAGGGGAAATCAGTAGTAGATCTGGGCCTGCAACAGGACGGCTCTTTCATCCGGCCGGGTTTGTGCCGCCGTTGCGCCGGGCGCGTTCCTGAAATGACTGTCTTCGTAGTTCAGCGAGAGCTTGGTGTTGCCGTTCAGATACCAGTTGGCGGCGGCGCCGTATTCGCGCGCGCCGGCAACGACACCGCCGCCGGCGCTCGGCGCGGCGAACTTGTCGTCGAACACCCGCGAGTCGATATTCAGGCCGCTGACGCGGGCCGCGATTTCGAACGCCCCCCAGCCGTCACTGCCGATGCGGAAAGGATGGCGCGGCTTGACGCCGGTGTAGCTGGCGTCGTCGCCGGTCAGCACATAGCTGGCGGTGGCCTGGTACGCCGAATGGGTCAGGCGTGTCGTGGTGGTGCTGTTGCTGAGGGTCTGCGTGGAGGTGACATATTCGGTCAGCAGGCCAAAGCTGTTGTGATACCAATAGGCTTGCGGGCTGAAGTGCGTTCTCAGACCGGCGGCGTAAACGTTGCTGCTGTAAGTGAAGATCGGCAACTGCCCGGTCGAGACGTATTTGCCGCCGCTGGATGCGATAAGTTCCGCGGACAGGGCCGACAGCGGTTCGTCGGCCGCGCCGCGGGTGCCGGCGACACCGACGCCCAGTCCCTGGAACAGGCCCGGGCTGTTCCTGAACGGCTCGACGAACAGGCGTGCGGCAACATCGAAATGATTGTCATAGTTGCCCTGCGGCGCGTCGCCGCCGTCCGCGGCGCCGTTGAAGATGCCGACGGCATAGCTCAGCGTGTTGTTCAGCAGCTTGCCCTGCAGCTGGGCGCCGATGTCGCGGTTGGGTTCGAGATCGATCGCCAGGCCGCGTTCGATGAAGGTGATGGCCGAGCTGGGCTGGAGGTTTTCCAGTCCGACGGGCTCCTTGTAACGGCCCACGCGCAACGTCGCCGCCGGATCGAAACGCAAGTCGATGTAGTAATCCAGCAGGTTGGAGGTCGGGCTGGCTGCCGAGCTTGTCGGCGTCGTTGCGCTGCTGTTGCCGAACTCCGGCGTGATGGTGAAGCCGACGTACTTGCCCAGGTTGCCGCTCAGGGTCGGTTCGACGCGGCGCAGCAGGAACTGGTCGCTGGTGGTGCTGTTCTCGCCTTGCAGGTAAAAGCGCCCGTCAGCCTGCACCAGCGCATGCAGTTCCAGCGAATATTCGCCGTCTGCGGACTTGATCTTGAATCCGTCACTGCCAGCGGTGACTACGGCAGAATTTTTGGCGCTGGCGTCCGCTTTTTCCTGCTGGATTTCGAGTTGGCGTTCGAGCACGCGCACGCGCTGGTCGAGATCGCTAGGGTTGGCGCTGGCGCTGGCGCTGGCACTGTTGCTGGTGCTTGGTGTACTAGCGCTTGTCGCATCGTCCGCAAAAGCGGGCGCGGCAACGGCAAACAACGAGGCTACAGTGACAACAGTTATTCCCTTTGATTTTTCAAAGCGCAACATTTATTCCACTCCGGTGTTTGGGGTGGCGCATGTTGAAGTGGTAATGTAAAAAATAAAAAGAATATTAAATTAAAATAATATTCCAAAAAAGAATATATCAACGGTTTATCAAAGCGCCCTGACTGCGCTTCAAAACAGTCAAGTCGTGCGTTGAATGAAAATGATCAGGGCTGCAGTGCAGCCAGGCCGGCCTCGATGGAAACCAGTCCCCGATAACCCAGTTCATTGCGCGCCTTGGCGTCGTTGACGGTCACTTCCTGGCAGCCCAGCACGACGGCCATCCGCGTGAGGGGCGGCTTGCCGGGCAGCGGCAGGTATTCCCAGAGAAATTCACTGGTGCTCGCCAGCGCCCATACCAGGGCGCGTGGCAGGCTGCGTGTGCCGGGTTTCACGCCGCGCGTGGCGAACAGGCGCGTCATGAACTCGCGGAATTCCACCGGCTTGCCGTCGGTGAGGAAGTAGGCTTCGCCGCCGCGGCCTCTTTCAGCCGCGAGCAGTGCGCCTTCGACGACGTTGTAAACGTGACAGGTCGAAGTCCGATAGTGCCCGCCGTCGATCCAGGCGAACTGGCCTTTCCTGACCGCATCGGCCAGTTTTGGCAGCACTGAACTATCGTCGGCGCCCCAGATCAGGCGCGGGCGGATGACCACGGTGCGCATGGATGCGCTGCTGGCGGCGCGCACCAGTTTCTCTGCGGCGGCCTTGGTCGCGGGATAGCGCGGCAGCGGGTGGGCGGGCAGTGGGCAGGTTTCGTCGAGATTCACCAGCGGCGGGCCGACCGCATACGCCGCTTCGGTGCCGACGAGGACAAAGCTCGCCACGCCCGCTTCGCGCGCGGCCGCCAACAGACGCCGCGTGCCCTCGACGTTGATTTCCTCGAACCACTTGCGCGGCCCCCATTCATCGACCACCGCGGCGGCATGAATCACTGCATCGCAACCGCGCAGCTGATCGGGCGTCACGGTCAGCAGATCGGCGGCGATGGGCGTTGCGCCGAGTGCGGTGACGGTTTCCTGTGCGCTGGCGGAGCGCGCCAGCGCGAGGGCGGCATCGCCGCGTTTCACGATTTCGCGGATCAGGTTGCGGCCGACAAAACCGGAGCCGCCGGTGATGAAATATTTTTTCATGTTGGGATCGTGGCGACGTGGATCAGCCGGAAATCAGCAGGCGGTCGATTTCAGCAAGGTCGTTCATGGTCAGGCGGCCGGCGTCGGCCTTGAGGCTGAGCACGCTGATCAGATAGGCGTAGCGCGATTGCAGGTAATCGCGTTGCGCGGAGTAAAGCAGTTGTTGCGCGGTGAGCACATCGACGATGGTGCGGGTGCCGACCTGCATGCCGGTCTCGCTGGCTTCAACCGAGGTGGTGTTGGACAGCACCGCCTGCTTCAGCGCCTTGACCCGCGCGGCGCCGGACAGCACGCCAAGAAACGCGGTGCGGGTCTGGCTTTCCACCGTGCGGCGTTCGCCTTCGAGCAATGCCTGTTGCTGTGCGTAGGTGAACTCCGCCTGACGCACGCCGGACTGGGTGGCGCCGCCGGAGAATATCGGCAGGCTGAACTGGAGAATCGCGGTTTTCGAAGTCTGCTGGGCGCCGAGCAGTCCGCCCTGTTTGCCGTCGGTGTACTGCGCCTGCAGGCCGATGGTCGGCAGGTGTCTGGCCCAGGCCACGCGGATGCCTTTTTTCGCGGCCGACGCCTGCAGTTCGGCGCCGAGCAGGTCAAAATTATGCTGTTTTGCCGCAGCCACCCAGGCATCGGCGTTGGCCGGATCGGGCGACGGCAGCGGGATATCGGCCTGCAGCGTGGCGAGCTGCACCACCGGCGTGCCGGTGATCTGGGTCAGCGCGTAGCGCGCGCTCTCCAGCGCCTGCTGATCGGCAATCACCTGCGCCGCCGCGGTGTCGTAGCCGGCCTGTGCGCTCTGCGTGTCGGTGATGGCGGCAAGTCCCACCTCGAAACGCTGCTTGGCCTGATCGAGCTGGCTCTCTAGCGATTTGCTCTGCGCCTGGCTGGCGCGCAACTGGTCGGCGGCTGACAGCACGTTGAAATAAGCCTGCGCCACGCGCAGCACCAGTCCCTGCTCGGCGGCGTTGTAGTTGGCGACGGCCAGTGCGCTCTGATCGTCCGACTGGCTCAATTGCTCGAACGCCTGCCAGTTGAAGATCGCCTGGGTCAGGGTCACCTGAAGACCGTCGGTGATGTAATCGTTGACCGGCGAGCCGCTGTTGAAAAGCGGATTGTTGTAAACCGTGTTGTTGTAGCTCTTGCCGCGCTGATAGCCGGCCGACAACTGCGGCAATAGCGCCGCGCGTGCCTGCGGCCTGATCTCGAGAGTGGCGTCGCGCTGCGCCGCCGCCGCCTGCAAGGTCGTATCGTTTTGCCGTGCAAGGTCGTAGACCCGCAGCAGTTCGTTGGCGGATGCCGCCTGCGGCAGCAGCGCCGCGACACAAACGATCAGCAACGTATTGAGGCGCATGGGTTCCCCCGATCCTGGCACGATGGATTTGAAACGATTAGTAGCGCGGCACGCTGGCGTCGATCATCAGCGACCACGCATCGATGCCGCCACCCAGGTGCGAAACGTCGGCAAAACCGCTGCGCTCGAGAAATCGCACCGCCATTTCGCTGCGCGAGCCGTGGTGGCAATAGGCGATCACCGGTTTTGTGCGATCCAGTTCCGCCAGACGCGCCGGCAATTCGCTCATCGGAATGTTCAACGCCTGCGGCAGTGCCGCCAGCGCGACCTCGTCAGGCTGGCGGACGTCCAGCAGCGTGAAGCCGCCGGACGCGATTTTCTGTTTGAGTTGCTGCGGGCTTAGCGTGTTCATGCCGAAAGTCTAGCATCGCTCACCGCGAGGCTCATCCGCGACGGAGTGTGTCACCCGCTGTCCTCAGTAAGCAGGAAGGCTATGTTATTAAATATAAATTAATTAACTAATTATAAAATAATATATAACAAGCATGTCCGGATATGCAGGCACAGCGGGTGATGGCTTTTTGACACCAGCCATCAAGTCGCTAACTGACCCTGCTGTTTTCTTGTCCCCGGTTCACGCCTCGCCGTATTCCAGCGACCATACGCCCACCAGTGTCAGCAGCGCTTCGCCATAGCGTTCGCGTTTGGTCTCGCCGAGACCGAACACGTCACGCAGGTCGGATTCGTGTTGCGGTTTCTTCTGCACCAGTGCGTGCAGGCTGGCGTCGTGCAGGATGACGTAGGCCGGCACGCCGTGTTCCAGCGCGGTGTCGCGGCGCCATGCGCGGAGCTGGTCGAGCAGTGTTTGCTCGGCGGGGCTGAGGGTGACGTCGTTGTTTGCAGAGCGGCTACGGGAGCGCTCACGCTCGCGCCTGGTTTTGGTCACGGTGGTGTGTTCGCGCAGCATGACTTTGACTTCGCCCTTGAGCGCCGGGCGCGCCGTCGCGGTTAATTTCAGCGCGCCGAAATGTTCGTGGTCGGGCGCCAGCAGGCCGCCGATCAGCAGTTGCCGGAACACCGCGCGCCAGTCGTTTTCGGAAAGCTCGCGACCGATGCCAAAGGTGCTGAGTTGTTCGTGGCCAAAGCGGCGGATGCGCTCATTGTCTTCGCCGCGCAGCACGTCAATCAGGTAGGCGGCGCCAAATCGTTGCCCGGTGCGATAGGCGCAGGACAGCGCCTTCTGCGCTTCGGCGGTGGCGTCACGCATGCGCGGCGGGCTGACGCAGTTGTCGCAGTTGCCACAGGCTGCCGCGCTCTCACCGAAGTAGGCGAGCAGGCGCTGGCGGCGGCAGCCGGCAGTCTCGCCCAGCGCGACCAGCGCATCGAGCTTGCCGGCGCTGACGCGTTTGTAAATATCCGCGCCTTCCGACTGATCGATGAAGCGGCGCTGCTGTACCACGTCGGCCGCGCTCCACATCATCCAGGCTTCGGCGGGTGCGCCATCGCGTCCGGCACGGCCGGTTTCCTGGTAATAGCCCTCGATGCTTTTTGGCAGGTCGTAGTGCGCAACAAAGCGCACGTCCGGCTTGTCGATGCCCATGCCGAAGGCGATGGTCGCGACCATCACGATGCCTTCTTCGCGCTGGAAGCGCTGCTGGTGCAGGGCGCGCTGCGCGGCGTCCATGCCGGCGTGATAGGCGAGCGCGAGAATGCCTTCGTCCTGCAGGGCGGCGGCGACTTCCTCGGTGCGCTTGCGCGACAGGCAGTAGACGATGCCGGATTCGCCGCGATGGCCTTCGACAAAAGCCAGCAGTTGCTCGCGCGGACGCAGCTTGTCGACCATGCTGTAGCGGATGTTGGGACGGTCGAAGCTGGAGACGAACTGACGCGCCTGCTCCAGATGCAGTTCGCGCACGATGTCCTCGCGTGTCTGCGGGTCGGCGGTGGCAGTGAGCGCGATGCGCGGCACAAGTGGATAGCGCGTGGCGAGCAGGCCCAGTTGCCGGTATTCAGGGCGAAAGTCGTGGCCCCACTGCGACACGCAATGCGCCTCATCGATTGCGAACAGCGCCAGCGGAAACTCATCCAGCAGCGCCAGCGTTTCATCGAGTGTCAGCCGCTCAGGCGCGACATACACCAGATCCAGCTCGCCGCGGCGCATCGCCTGCACCACGCGGGCTTGCGCCTCGCGGCCCTGGCTGGAGTTGAGGAACGCAGCGCGCACGCCGAGTTCCTCCAGTGCCGAGACCTGATCCTGCATCAGCGCGATCAGCGGTGACACGATCACCGCAAGCCCCGGCCGCAGCAGCGCGGGGATCTGGTAACACAGCGATTTGCCGCTGCCGGTCGGCATCAGCACCAGCGCATCGCCGCCACCGGTGACCAGCTCGATGATCGCCTGCTGCTGTCCGCGGAATGCCGGAAAGCCGAACACCTTGCTGAGAATCCGCTGCGGCGTCGCATCCGCCGCTGGGCGTGGAAGAGTCATGTGGGGGGATCACTGTCGGGGCGGGCACGCACGCCCTGCAGCCGCCGATTCTATCGTTCTGCGGATGCCTGCGCTGCTGCCATCTGCACGTTCGGTGCAGGGTGCAGCAAATATCTGTGCTTGCACTTGCTCGCGCAGGGCCATTTCAGGCTAGGATACGACACCCATTTGGGTGTTCATGCGAAGGGAGACCGAACCATGGCGAAAGCCACCAAGAAGTCAGCAAGCAAGAAGCCGGCCGCGAAAAAAGCCGCGGCCAAGAAACCCGCTGCGAAAAAAGCCGCGGCCAAGAAACCTGCTGCGAAGAAAGCCAAGCGCAAGCCCAACGCCGCGCTGATGGCTCCCAAGCAGCCCAGCCCGACGCTGGCGGCGGTGGTTGGCAGCAAGCCGATTCCGCGCGGCCAGATCACCAAGAATCTCTGGGCCTACATCAAGAAGAACGGATTGCAGGACCAGAAGAACAAGCGCGAGATCAATGCCGACGACAAGCTCAAGGCGATTTTCGGCGGCAAGTCCAAGGTCAACATGTTCGAAATGACCAAGCTGGTCAGCAAGCACATCAGCTAGTGGCCCCTGCGCGACGGCGCCGGCCCAGTGCCAGCGCCGTCGTACGCTTTACCGGCCGGACTCCGCAGCGGGCTGCCGCAATCGTTCGATGATTTTATCGGTGGCGCTGATGAAGCTGCTCCAGTTATGCGCACCGCCCGGCAGTTCAATATAGTGCGACGCCGGCAGCGCGGTCGCGAGCAGGCGTGAGGTCGGCAGCAGCCGGTCGTCACTGCCGCAGATCAGCCAGACGCGCGATGCCAGCGCACTGTTCTGGCTCCAGTCTTTCGCGACGCGCCAGAGTTCGCGCTGGTAGTTGTCGTTGTCCACCACCGATGGTACCGGGCCCGGATCCCATTCGCGGATGCCACCGGCCTTGCGTATCTGGTCGAGCGTATCCGCTGAGCCCAGCCACGGCGCCAGCAGCACCAGCCCGGTCATTTCGCCTGGATGCTGGTATTCGTAAAACAGCACGCCCATGCCGCCGACCGACGCGCCTGCGAGCCAGATCTGTTTATAGCCCTGGCTGCGCGCGGGCCCGACGACATCCTGATCCAGCCGGCTGATGATGTTGCGGCGCTTGTAGTAGGCGAAAGTCGCACTGGTCAGCAGCACGTCCGCCTGCGGCCAGTGCTGGTGCACCGCGGCCGCGATCTTGTGCTTCCTGAGATCCTCGGCGTCGGAGCCGAATCCGGGCAGGACGATTACCAGCGTGCGCTCGGCCGCAGGTGCGGTCGCCGGCACCAGGATCGTCGCAATCGGTTTGTCGGCGTTGCCGATCGTGATGCAACCCGACAACATCATCGCAGTGGCGAGCAGCGGTGTCAGTCGCTGTAGCAGTGGGTGGCGCATCGTCGAAGTGCCGTCCGCGCTCAGGCCGCGAGCGGCGCGGTGTTCCCGCCGGGGAAACTCAGTCGCAGGATTTTCCAGGCCGTGGTGCCAAGCTGGCGCGAGAACGAGCCGGTGTTGTAGGGCAGTCCGTAGCGGCTGGCGAGCGCGCGCACGCGCGGCGCCAGTTCCGGGTAGCGGTTGCTCGGCAGGTCGGGAAACAGGTGATGCTCGATCTGGTGCGAGAGATTGCCGGAGAGGATGTGGAACAGTTTGCCGCCGCCGATGTTGCAGGAGCCGAGCATCTGGCGCACGTACCAGCGCGCGCGGGTTTCGTTTTCGACCATGTCCTTGGTGAAGACGTAGACATCGGCCGGGAAATGGCCGCAGAAGATGATGGCGTAGGTCCACAGGTTGCGCAGGACGTTGGCGATGGCGTTGGCCGCCAGCACGGTCAGGAACACGCTGAGCAGCGAAGGCCCGGCGCCGGCCAGCGCGAACGGCAGTGTCAGCACGACGCCGAGCAGCGGCCAGGCGAGGTAGTCCTTGGTCACCTGCGCGGCAATTTTCTTGCCGGTACGGGTCAGTTGCGGGCGAATCTGATCAAACGTCATCTTGCCTTTGTACACTCGGCCCAGTTCCAGTTCCTGCGCGGCGATGCCCCACTCGAACAGCAACGCCAGCAGCAGTGCGTAAAGCGGCTGGCCGAGGCAGAACGGCTTCCAGCGCTGTTGCGAAGTGATGCGCAGCAGGCCGTAACCGATATCCGGGTCCTTGCCCATCACGTTGGTCCAGGTGTGGTGCTTGACGTTGTGCGAACTCATCCACTGATCGGACGGGCAGACGTTGTTCCATTCCCAGGTGTTGGACTGGATGTTGGGGTCCTTCATCCAGTCCCACTGCGCGTGCAGCACGTTGTGCGCGACTTCCATGTTCTCGATGATCTTGGCCAGGCCCAGGCTGAGCGTACCGAGTGCGATCAGCAGCCAGAACAGCGCGCTGCCGGCCGGCGCCCAGTTCCACACCGGCAAGGCCAGGATGCTGGCGAAGATCAGCGCGCGACCGGCCATGCCGAGACTGCGCTGGATCTTGATCACGGTCAGGATATAGCGGCGGTCGCGATCGCCGCGGCTGTCGATCACCTCGTCACGCATCGTGTCGAGTTCGCGGCCGAATTCCTCGATCTGGGCGTCGCTGAGGTTTACCGGCAGGCGGGCAGTGGTCATGGTGTTTCCCTCAAAGGTCGAGTTCGCAATCGCCGGCGGTGGCGCAGATGCAGGTCTGCACGATGCTGCCGGGTTCGTTGAGCAGCTTGCCGGTGCGCAGATCGCGCACGCAGCCGGAAATCAGGGTGGTGTTGCAAGTGTGACAGATGCCCATGCGGCAGCCGTGCGGCGGATTCATGCCGGCATTTTCCGCCACGCGCAGCAGGTTGGTGCGCGCGTCGGCGTCGGCTTCGAGGCCGCTTCTGGCGAAGCGCACCTTGCCGCCGACCGCCTCGGCGGGAACCTCGGCCAGTTCGGCGCGGAAGCGTTCGATATGCAGCTGGCGCGTTTTTCCGGCCTTTTCGTAATGCTGTTCCAGCGCGGCCAGCAAGGGCTGCGGGCCGCAGGCGTAGACCTCGCGCTCGCGCCAGTCCGGACACAGGCGCTCAAGCTGTTCGGCGCTGAAATAGCCCTTGGTCTGTTTCAGCTCGCCGTATTCGTGGGTAAAGATCTGCTGCAGGTGATAGCGCGGATATTTCTGCGCAATCTTCTTCAGTTCATGGCCGAAGATCACGTCGAATTCGTGCGGCGAATAATGGATATGCACGCTGTCGGCGAGACGCTCCTGCGCAATCAGGCTGCGCAGCATGCTGATCGCCGGCGTGATGCCGCTGCCGGCGGTGATGAACAGTGGCTGCACCGGCTGCGCGTCCGGCAGGTAAAAATCGCCCTGCGGCAGACCGATCGGCAGGTAATCGCCGACCTTGATGTTGCGCACGATGTGGTGCGAGATGCGACCGCCGGCGATTGCCTTGACCGTGATCGTGAAGCAGCCGTCATGGCGCTCTGGCGGCGAGGAAATCGTGTAGGTGCGGGTGTAGTGCATGCCGCTGATCGGCACGCCGACGCGCAGGTGCTGGCCGGCGCGGTGGCCGCGCCAGTTGATGCCGGGACGCAGGGTCAGCGTGCGCGCATCCTTGGTTTCGTCCCAGACTTTCACCACGCGCGCCTGCAGCGCATGGCTGGCCCACAGCGGATTGACCAGCTCGACGTAGTGCGAGGTGCGCAGCGGGTAGGCGAACAGGTCAGCGATCGCAGTGAGCCGGCCGAGCAGGGAGCGCGCCGGTCCCGCTACGCTGCCGGGTTTGATTTCCATGAACTCTGCTCCTGTCGGCGATGTCGGTTAGCGCTGCCGTACCGAGTAAACATGTGGATGCACCGCCAGCTTAACGCGTCGCGTAATCCGCTGGTGTGGCTGATGGCCTGGGCCTCCCGCTGTCGGCTTACCAGTCCGCAAATTTGTTATGTAATATATACTATAATTTTAATTATAAAATAAAATATAACAAATTGATTCCGGAGTCCGCGAGAGCGGGACGGCCGAGTCGATGCAAAAGGCAATGCTCTCGCCGGTTTTTCAATTGCGCACGCCTTGATCAGGGCCGGCCAGCCTCACGCTTTGCCAACAACGCGCTTCGCAGGAGTTTGAACATCTCGCGGAACGCGCGGCCGTTGCCGCTGGCGCCGGTGATTTTTGCGGTGGCGCGCTCGTGGCGCGCATCGCGTACCAGCGCGTGCAGTTGTCTGGTATCGCCGGCCGGATAGCGCGCCGTCCATTCCGCCCAGCCGGCGTCGCTGCCGATCATCTTTTCGCGCCACTGCTCGATCTCGCGCAGTGCCTGCACATCCCGCACCTTGTGCGCATGCCAAACCGCCAGCGCCTTGCGCAGCGGCTCGGTGTCGACATCGCGCAGCAGCTTGCCGACATAGCTCGCCTGCCGCGAACGTGCGCCGTGTGCGGTGATGCGGCGCAAATCCCGCACCGCCTCGCGCAGCGGACCTTCATCGGTGATCAGCAGGTCGAGCTGCTCGTCCGGCAGCTCCAGCAGCGTCACGCCCAGCACCTGCAATTCCAGCATCGCGTTCTTGATCTGGGTTTTGCTGGGACCGGCGTAGAAGTCTTCGGCGTCGCTGGCTTTGGCGTGCGTGTCTTGGCGTTTTTTCATGTCAGGAATTCTTGTTGCGGCGGTGGAAGCGTACACGCAAGTTTTGCGGCACCAGCGTGAAGCTGATGATCTCGGTGACTGGTTTTTCCTGCGGCACCGCTTCCAGATCGAAATGCCGCGCCAGCATCAGCGCGACGCTGCGCATTTCCGCCAGCGCGAGATTGCGGCCGGGGCACATGCGCGGCCCGTAGCCGAACGGCATGGTCGGCGCGCGGCCGGGGCCGGCTTCGGCCCTGTTCGGGTCATCGGGCTGCGGATCGAAGTGCGGCGTCGGCAGGCTGCTCGGCGCACTGCCGACGGCGGGCCGCAGCAGCAGCATCAGCCGCGTGCCGGCGGGCACCTGCATGCCGTCCAGCGTGGTGTCGCGCAGCGATTCCAGGAAGAAGAACGGCGCCACCGGCTTGAGGCGCAGCGTCTCGTTGAGCGCGGCGTCGGCATGCGGCAGCAGATGCGGGAAATGATCCGCGCGCGGAATCTCGGCGTCGCCAAGAAACGCCTCTGCCTCGGTCTGCATCGCCGCGTAGACGTCCGGTCGCTCGCAGCAGTGGTGAATCAGCCAGGCCAGTGAGTTGGCGGTGGTGTCCTCGCCGGCCAGCAGCGCGGTTAGCACGTTGGCGCTGACGGTCTCGTCGCTGATGCTGGAGCCGTCTTTTTCCTGAGCGGCGAGCAGGGCTTCGAGGAAACAGGTCGGTGCCTCGCGCAGCGCCGGCTGTTCGCGCAGGCGTTGCCGGGCCTGTTCCACCAGCTTGCTGATCTCGATGCGCAGCGCCGCCAGTGAGCGGTCCAGCGCACGATCGCGCGGCAGCTTGAAATAGCGCCAGTACGGAAACAGCGCGGTCAGGCGCTCGTTCACCGCCGGGAAAATCTTGTCGAGATGACGCTGGATCAGGTCGTCATCGCGCTCCAGCGTGTCCGACTCGTGGCCGAGCGCGAAGCGCATCGTCACGTCCACCGTGTAGCGCATCAGGTCGTGCGCCACGTCCACCGCATCGCCGCGGTCCGCCGCCTTGCGCCAGCGCAGCAGCAGCTTGCCGGTGATCTCTGCCAGCTGATCGTGGAAGCGGCGCAGTTGCGTGGCGTTGAGACTCGCCATCCAGATGCGGCGCTGCTCGCGCCAGTAGTCACCCTCGGAAGAGAACAGGCCGTTCAGTCCCAGCTCCTGCGCGATGGGTTGCAGATTACTGACACGACGGAAGCCGTCCGGCCGGTCGCGCAGGATCAGCTGCGCCAGCGCCAGGTCATTCACCGCCAGCCAGCGCTGCGGGCCCATCTTGAGTGTGAACAGTCGGCCCTGTTCCTGCGCCCACTGCTCGATTTTGAGATGGAAGTGGCGCGGCTGCATCGCCAGCGCGTTGCCAAAAAACGGCAGGCCGGGCGGGTGCGGCAGATCGTCCAGCGTGCGGGGTGGGGCGATGGTGTTCATACATGGCCAGCCAGTAATTGCGGAGAGGATAACCGACCGCCGCATGCTCAGGCGTGGACGACGTTCAAGCGCAGGAATCAAAGTGGCCGGGTTCGGTTATTTCCAGAAGTATCGAAACGGGCCCATTAATCTGCTGGTGGCCCTAAACACCGATGCTGTGGGCGCAGCGGCCATGCCCAAGTGAGGCACACGCGGATAGCTTGTCCAATATGAAAAAACTGCTGCTGCTGTTGAGTTGCGCGCTTGCGGCCTGTAGTGCCAGTACCGATCCCACCGGTGCCGCATCCGCGGAAGACCGCAGTGGCCCAGCCCTGACCGTGCCGCAGGATCAACTCGACGCCGGCCTGAGCTGCACGCCAGATATCGCCAGCGCGACACGCGACCCCGTGCTCATTACGCCCGCCTTCACCAACGCGCAGGATTCCTTTGGCTGGAACTACCTCCTGCAACTACCTTTGCTGGGCATTCCGACGTGCAGCATTTCGGTTCCTGATCGCGGCTTTGGCGATCTGCAGAATGCCGCCGAGTACGTGGTCTACGCCGTGCGCAAAATCTCCGCTCTGAGTGGCCGCAAGCTTGTGCTGTTCGGGCATCAGCACGGGCCGCTCGACGAAATGTGGGCGCTGAAGTTCTGGCCCGATATCCCGTCCAAAGTGTCCACCTATATCTCACTGGCAACGCCTCATAATGGCACCGCGTCGGCGCAGTTTGCTTGCAACGCTGGCAGGCACTGTCCACCGTCGGTATGGCAGATCGCGACAGGTTCCAAGTTTCTCGCCGCGCTCAACGCCCGGCCCTTGCCCAAAGGCATCGTCTACACCTCCATCGCCACCAGTTTCGATGAAGTAATCGTGCCGCAGCCCGCCGCCAGCCATCTCGAAGGCGCCACCAACATCGAGTTGCAGGACATCTGCCCGGGGCGTCCAATCGAGCACTTCACCATCCTCGCCGACAACCTCACTTACCTGCTGGTACTTGATGCGCTTGATCATCCGGGTCAACCCGTCAACGTGGCGCATCTGCCATCCGACGTCTGCCTGACCACTTACATGCCCAGCGTCATGGACCCCACCAGCGCCATCACCGCGCTGCGTGGCTTTGCCGATTTTGGGAGTGATTTTGCGGTCTCCACCGTGCAGGGCACCAGCGCGGAGCCGGAACTACGTGACTACGCCAAGTAATAAAAATAATCGAACCTGGTTTCTTTAAGGGTCGACGTCGAGACAGCGGCCTGTGCCCGTTTAGTTCCCTAAGAGCGCTCCCCGATCCTGTGCCGCGAGCGGATCTCGTCCACCAAGGCTTCGCGCTGGTCCGCGATGCGGCGGACGAAGGCCGACGGTACGCCGGTCTTGGCGTCGTATGCGGCGCTCCAGCGCACCAGTTCCAGCATTGCGGGCAAAAGGTCCAGCGCCTTGGCGGTGGGGGAGTAGATTACCCGCCGCCCATGCGCGGGATCGTCCGCGCGGGTGATCATGCCTGCGGCTTCCAGTTGTTTCAGCCGGCTGGCCAGGATGTTCGACGCGATCTTCTCGTCGGATTCGAGGAAATCCTGAAAGTACTGCTTGCGCGACATGATCAGGTCGCGCAGCACCAGCAGCGTCCACTTGTCGCCGACAAAATCCAGTGCATACGACATCGGGCAATTCGAGCGCCGGGGCGGTGATTTTTTCCTCATGCCGCGAGCCTAGGGGATGAACTTGCATCATGCAAGTAATCGCCTATAATCGCTTGCACATTGCAAGTACGTCACCCACCCGAGGAGAACACGCATGTCCAAGCTGACGCTGACCTATTTCGACTTTGATGGCGGCCGCGGCGAGCCCGCACGCCTCGCACTGCACATCGGCGGCGTCGCCTTTGAAGACCGACGCATCAACCCGAAGGACTGGCCGGCCAACCGCGACAAGATGCCGTTCCAGGCCATGCCCGTGCTGGAGACGCAAGGCAAGAGCATTGCTCAGTCCAACACGATTATTCGCTACGTCGGCAAGCTCGCCGGCCTGTATCCCAAGGATGATTTGCAGGCAGCCCTGTGCGACGAGGTGATGGACGCCACCGAGGACATCGCCACGCGCATCGGCAACACCATCGCGCTGGATGAAGATGGGATGAAAAAAGCGCGCGAGCAACTCGCCGCCGGCCCGATCCCGCGTTTCCTCGAACAGATCCAGGCCCGTTTGCAGGCGGGTGGCGGGGAGTGGTTCGTCGAAAAGCGCCTCACCGTGGCCGACCTCAAGGTTTTCGGCTGGATACGCTGGCTGCGCTCCGGCGCGCTGGACCACATCCCCAAGGACCTCGTGGACCGCGTTGCGCCGGCACTGGTCAAGCACGCCGACCGCGTCGCAGCGCATCCCAAGGTGGCGGTGTATTACACCAGCCGCAAGAAGGGCTGACGAAACCGTTGTAGGGTCAGGTTCGAATATTTTTGAATTTAATCGAACCTGGCCCCTTTGGTTCTTTGGTTGCTTCAGCCCACTGCGCCTATAGGCGCTTCAGTTAATAAACCCGCTAATAGCCACACTGTAATAAAAAAAGCGGCGCCCGCACAGGCGCCGCCTTGTTGGATCGCCCATCAGGGCGAACGCTGCCCGCTTACAGTAGGTGGAAGGCGATATAGAGCATCATCATCACCTGTGCCAGGAACAGGCTGGCGCGGATCAGCACCAGCGGCATTGACGTTCCGAGGATATGTACGACGCTTTGGCCCACGCGGGCGTAGATCACGTACGCAGCCAGTGCGTCCACCACCGCGCTCTTCTGCAGGAAAGCGGCGACAAAGACCAGGCCGGCGAACAGCGGCAGGTTTTCCAGGCAGTTGAGGTGCGCACCCTTGGCGCGGATCAGGAACTCCGGGTCGCTCGGTGCCTTGGTGCGCTCCCAGTTGTCCGCGCGCCGCTTGCCCGCCAGCACCAGGGGGATGCGCGGAAACGCGTAGAGCCCGGTCAGCGCCAGCGTCCAGATGATGTAAACGACGACTGCGGTCAATCCTGTCATGACAATTTCTCTTGGTTGGTGAACCTGTCACTACGCCGCCACGCGACAATCGGATTCAACAGCGACCAGCGATGTTGCATGACAAGTCGCGGCGATCCTTCTCCAAGGCGCGCGATGAGTGAGGCCGGACGCTTTTGGGCATTCCACCTCCGGATTCACAAAAAAGCCCGCATTCGCGGGCTTTTGTCTGAAAGCGATGACGCCTACATATTACGCCGATACTGCCCACCCACCTCAAACAGCGCATGCGTAATCTGGCCCAGCGAGCAAACCCGCGCCGCATCCATCAGCGCGGCAAAGATATTGCCGTTGTTGATGCAGGCGTCCTTGAGTTGGGCCAGCGCGGCGGGCGCCTTGCCCTTGTTGCGCTCTTGGAAGGCGGCGAGGCGGCTGAGCTGGTCCTGTTTCTCGTCGTCCGAGGAGCGCGCGAGTTCGATGGTGGTGGCTTCGTGCTTGTTGCCGCTCGGATTGAGGAAGGTGTTGACGCCGATGATGGGCAGCGAGCCGTCGTGCTTCTTGTGCTCGTAGATCATGCTCTCTTCCTGGATGCGGCCGCGCTGGTAGCCGGTTTCCATCGCGCCGAGCACCCCGCCGCGTTCACTGATGCGCTCGAACTCTTTGAGTACGGCTTCCTCCACCAGATCGGTGAGTTCGTCGAACAGGAACGCGCCCTGGTTGGGGTTCTCGTTCTTGGCCACGCCCCATTCGTTGTTGATGATGAGCTGGATCGCCAGCGCGCGGCGCACGGAGTCGGCGGTCGGCGTGGTGATGGCTTCGTCGAAGGCGTTGGTATGCAGGCTGTTGCAGTTGTCGTAGATCGCGATCAGCGCCTGCAGCGTGGTGCGGATATCGTTGAAGTCGATCTCCTGCGCGTGCAGCGAGCGGCCCGACGTTTGAATGTGGTACTTGAGCATCTGGCTGCGCGCGTTGGCGCCGTACTTCTCCTTCATCGCTACGGCCCAGATGCGGCGCGCGACGCGGCCCATCACGGAGTATTCCGGGTCCATGCCGTTGCTGAAGAAGAAGCTGAGGTTGGGCGCAAAGTCGTCGATCTTCATGCCGCGCGCCAGATACGCTTCAACGAAGGTAAATCCATTCGAGAGCGTGAAGGCGAGTTGCGAAATCGGGTTCGCACCGGCTTCGGCGATGTGATAACCGCTGATGCTCACCGAGTAGAAATTGCGGACGTTGTTCTCGATGAAGAACTGTTGGATGTCGCCCATGCACTTGAGCGCGAACTCGGTGGAGAAGATGCAGGTGTTCTGGCCCTGGTCTTCTTTGAGGATGTCGGCCTGCACGGTGCCGCGCACGGTGGCGAGAGTGGTCTTGCTGATTTCCGCAAGCTCTGTGGCATTCGGCGCGCGCTTCTTTTCGGCGGTGAACTTCTCGGTCTGCTGGTCAATCGCGGTGTTGAGGAACAGTGCGAGGATGGTCGGCGCCGGTCCGTTGATGGTCATCGACACGGACGTGGTCGGACTGCACAGATCGAAGCCTGCGTAGAGGTTCTTCATGTCGTCGAGCGTGGCGATGGACACGCCGCTGTTGCCGACCTTGCCGTAGATGTCCGGGCGCACGGCGGGGTCTTCGCCGTAGAGCGTGACGGAGTCGAACGCGGTAGACAGGCGCTTGGCGTCCATGCCTTTTGAAACGAGATGGAAGCGCGCATTGGTGCGCTTGGGACCGCCTTCGCCGGCGAACATGCGCGTCGGATCTTCGTTGTCGCGCTTGAACGGGAACACGCCGGCGGTGTACGGGAAGTGACCGGGCAGGTTTTCCAGCAGCAGCCATTGCAGCAGGTCGCCTTCGTCGCTGAAGCGTGGCAGCGCCACGCGTGGAATTTTAGTGCCGCTGAGTGAAGTGCGGGTCAGTGGTGTGCGGATTTCCTTGCCGCGCACGGTGTAGACGAACTCGTCGCCGGAGTAGGACTCGCGCACCGCCGGCCACTCGTGTAGCGCTTGCTTGGATTCGACGGTCAGATGGTCGAGACGCTTGTGCATTTCGATCTTGAGGTCTTCGACCGGATGCGCGCTGTGCTCCATCATGCGGATGGTTTCGCGCAGGTGCTGACGCTCGCGTGCGAGCTGGGCCTGGTGTTCGGCGCGCTTGCGGTAGCCGCGGTTGGTGTCGGCGATTTCGGCGAGGTAGCGCGCACGGGCGCCGGGGACGATCTGGCGGGCGCTGGTGGAGTGCTTGGTGGCTGACTTCGCCAATATTCCATCGTCATTCCCGCGAAAGCTGGAATCCAGTGCTGTTGCTTTTGATTCCGGGCTCCCTGGATTCCCGCTTTCGCGGGAATGACGGAGAGGAAGCTTCAAGCCCTTGGCCTCAAGTAATTTACGCACGCCGAAGTAAAGCGCCGTCACGCCATCATCATTGAAGCGCGCAGCGATGGTGCCAAACACCGGCATTTCGTCCGGCCGCTTGCTCCACGCGCCCTTATTGCGCTGCACCTGTTTGCTGACGTCGCGCACGGCGTCTTCGGCGCCGCGGCGGTCGAATTTGTTGACGGCGATGATGTCGGCGAAGTCGAGCATGTCGATTTTTTCGAGCTGGCTGGCGGCGCCGAATTCCGGCGTCATCACGTACAGCGAGACGTCGGCGTGTTCGACCACGGCAGCGTCGCCCTGACCGATACCGGCGGTCTCGGCGAAAATCAGGTCGAAGCCCGCGGCCTTGCACGCAGCGATGGCGCCGGGCAGGGCGGGCGAGATTTCCATACCGCCCTCGCGCGTTGCCAGCGAGCGGAAAAAGATGTTGGGGTGATTGATCGCATTCATGCGGATGCGGTCGCCGAGCAGCGCGCCGCCGGATTTGCGGCGGGACGGATCGACCGCGACGATCGCGATCTTGAGCTGGTCGTTCTGGTCGAGGCGGAAGCGGCGGATCAGTTCATCGCTGACCGAGGACTTGCCCGCGCCGCCGGTGCCGGTGATGCCGAGTATGGGCGCGGTGCGCGCCGCGCCGGCCTTGTGCACCTTGTCGAGCATCGACGGTGACAACTTGCCGGCTTCGATCAGCGTGATCAGACGCGCCAGCGCGCGGCGGTCGCCGAGCTGGGTCTTGGCCAGCAGGTCTTCGGGCTTGCCGTCCAGCACGTGATCGGCGCGACGGACCATGTCCTTGATCATGCCTTCGAGGCCGAGCTTCTGGCCGTCCTGAGGCGAGTAGATGCGGCCGACGCCGTAGTCGTGCAGCAACTGGATTTCTTCCGGCACGATCACGCCGCCGCCACCGCCGAAGATCCTGATGTCGCCGCCGCCGCGTTCCTTGAGCATGTCGACCATGTACTTGAAGTACTCGACGTGGCCGCCCTGGTAGCTGCTCAGCGCGATGGCGTGCGCGTCTTCCTGCAACGCGGCGGTGACGACGTCCTCGACGCTGCGGTTGTGACCAAGATGGATCACTTCCGCGCCAAGCTGCTGGATGATGCGGCGCATGATGTTGATGGCGGCATCGTGGCCGTCGAACAGCGAGGCGGCGGTGATGAAGCGCAGTGGTTTGCGTTCAAGTGCGGGCAGGTTCTGGGCGGTGGCGGTTTCGGCGTTCATGGGCGGCTTTTGAAAGGATTTTCAGTTACATGCAGGTTAAGCCACGGCACCGCAAAGGACGATGCCCGAAACTGACGTATGCTGTGACAGAATTTGCCATAATCAGGCCTGAAAAGCGTACTCAATACAAGGTAAATGCCTAAACTAGCACCCGCAAAAGCCGTGACGGAAAAGGGAACAATCGCCATGGCCTTCGTGCGCCAGGCGCTGGGTTCACTGGTGCGCCGTGGCTTTGATGCGGCGCCCGCGTTGCAGCGCGCGGGCATTTCAGCCGCGATGCTCGATTCGGACCGGACTCGCGTCAGCGCCGAGGCTTTCGGCACGCTGTGGCTGGCGATTGCCGAAACGCTGGACGACGAATTGTTCGGCCTCGACTCGCGGCCGATGAAGGTCGGCAGCTTCGCCACGCTGTGCCACCTGATGCTGCATACGTCGACGCTGCGCGAGGCGCTGATCCGCGGCGCGCGCCTGATCAACCTGCTGATCGAGGACACACGCGTCGAACTGGAGCTTGATCCGGTTTCGGACGGCGCCAGGGCGGTGATCCGCTTCGTCGACACCGGCACGCTGCCGCTGGAGCGGCGCATCTTCGCGCACGAAACGCTGTTCGTGATGCTGCACGGCCTGATGTGCTGGCTGGTGCGGCGGCGCATCAGCATTCACAAGGCGTACTTCGCGTATCCGCAGCCGGCATGGTTCCCGGAGTACCGGCATATCGTCGGCGATGATGTGTCATTCGGTGCACCGGAAACATGCTTCGAATTCGGCGCGATGGACCTGTCAGCCGCGGTGGTGCAGACCGAGCGTTCGGCGCGCGAGTTTCTCAAGGATGCACCGCGCAACTTCATCGTCAAATACCGCAATCCGCAGAGCGTGTCGGTGCGTGTGCGGCACTTGTTGCGCGATACGGCGCCGGAGGATTGGCTGACGTTTGATGCGCTGGCTGCGCACCTGCGCCTGCACCCGACAGCGCTGCGGCGGCGGCTCGAGGAGGAAGGTTCGTCGTATCGCGCCGAGATGAACGCGCGGCGCTGCGACCTGGCGCTGCAATATCTTGCCGACCCGCAGCGCAGCGTGCTGTCGGTGGCGCTGGCGCTGGGTTTTGCCGAGGCCAGCGCGTTTCATCGCGCGTTCCGCCAGTGGACCGGTGGCAGCCCCGGACGCTACCGGCGCGGATCGCGGGTTTGAACGCCACCCGCTGTCATGTTGTTCCAGTCAATATTAGTTATATTTTATTTACTAAAAAATAAAATAATTATTAAAATAAAACAAAACTGATACAGGTCAGCGCAACAGCGGGTGGCCGGAAAGCAGGGGTCAAAGCGCTTCTGTGGCTGTGGCAGTTGCAACAGCGGCGGTAGCAGGCGCCTTGGCGGGCGGCAGGAAACTGTCAGACAGTGCCTGGTAGATCGGCTTGCTACACACCAGTTTGGAGGCGCCGGCGGCAATGAAGGCGGTGGCGAGAATCGGCAGGATCAGCGCGTGGTCGTCGACCATCTCCATGACGATTACCGCGCCGGTCATCGGCGCCTGGGTGACGCCGGTGAAATAGCCGGCCATGCCGAGGATGATCATCGCCGCCATCGGCACATTCGGCAGCAGCAGGCCGAGGTCCGCGCCGAGTCCGGCGCCGGTCGACAGCGACGGCGAGAAGATGCCGCCGGGCACGCCGGTCAGATAGGACAATACGGTCGCCAGAAGCTTGTAGATCGGGAACATCAGTTGAAGATGGGGCTGTCCGCTTGTCAGCAAATCACGCGCTTCCTGGTAACCGGTGCCGTAGCTTGAGCCGTTTGAAAGCCAGCCAATGATTGCGACGCCACAGCCCAGTCCAAACGCCAGCATCACCGGACGTTCCTTTGCGATCGGCAGGATGCGCCTGCCCATCGAGATGATCAGGCGGCTGAACACGCCGCCGAGCAGTCCGCCGACGATCCCGCACAAGGGCACCGCGACCCAGCTGGCTGCTGCCGGCAGATGCACGACGGTGCGGCCGAAATAGATGTAGTTGCCGAGTATCGCGGTGCTGACCACACCGGCGATGACCACCGCCGTGAGCAAGGTGCCGGTGGTGCGCTCCTCGAACGAACGCGACAGTTCCTCCACCGCAAACACGATACCGGCGATGGGCGTGTTGAACGCTGCCGCGATGCCGGCCGCGCCGCCCGCCAGCACCAGCCCGCGCTGCATGGACTGGTAGGGCACGCGGCTCCAGCGGCCCAGCGCGTCCATGATGGACGCACCCACATGCACGGTCGGACCTTCGCGGCCGATGGAAGCGCCGCACAGCAGGCCCAGGATCGTCAGCAGCAGCTTGCCGATGGCGATACGCATCGACAGCAGCTTGCCGCGTTCCTGTTCTTCGGTGACATTGAGCGCGGCGATCGCCTGCGGGATGCCGCTGCCCTGTGAGCCGGGAAATACCTTTCGGGTAAGGTAGGCGATCAGTGCCAGTCCGAAGGGTGTGAGCATCAGGCCCAGCAACGGCCAGTGTCCAATCAGGACAACATGTCGTTCCAGCGCCCAGTTGCAGACATTGGTGAAGCTCGCAGCGCAGAGTCCGACGATCAGCGCACCGCCCCAGAAAACCAGACGGGTTTGCCAATCGGCAAGATATGCAAGGCGCGACATGAACTTCCAGGAATTGCGATCGTGTCGCCCAGTTTATTACAAGAGCGTCTTTTTATGTCCGGGTGCAACGACTGCAATGCCGGATAAAGGATAGGCAAGGAACGCGCATTCCGGCTCCGATCGGGCGTCGGCCGGAAAACAGATTACGGCGCTGCTTTTGCCGCGACATAGCGCAGCGCTTCGTGAGCCAGCTGCAGCCAGTCTGCACCGGCGCCGGCAACAAACCACTCTTTCATCAGCCGGCCATGACCGGGATCGAAGCGATCACCGCTGCCGTTGGCGACCAGTGCATCGACACGCACGCGCGGCAGCTTGACCACGAAGCGGCCCTGCGAAGACAACATCGCGAAGATCTTGTGGTTGACCTGCAGCGCGCCTGAGCCGAAGCCGCGCTTTCCGGGTGCGCCGAGCGTGACGCCCGGTTCTGCGAGCAGGGTTTTGGCGACAGCGGCGTAATGCTGTTGCGGCATGACCAGCAATATGGCTTGTGCCGCTGTCGCCTGCGATCACGCCGACGGCGGCGCAGCCGGCTTGTTGCCGAATGCCGCGGCAAGCGCCGACATGCCCTGCTGCAGCAACTGCTCGTGGTCGCCGGCCACGGCGCCGGTCGGAGTCAACTTGTCGATGACATGGGGCACCAGCGCCGCAAGGGTGGAACTGACTTGATCGGCCGGCAGCCCGAACTTGCTGGCGATGCTGCTGATTGCGCCGCTGCCCAGCACGGACTGCAAAGCGGCGGGCGAAATCGGCAGGTTCTGGCCGTTGCCGAGCCAGGACGCGGCTTCCTGCGCGAGCCCGCCCTGCTGGAATTTCTGCAGGACCGCGGAAATGCCCCCCTGCTGCTGAATCAGGCCCATTGCCGCATGCAACATCTCGTTGCTGGCGCCGCCAGGCGCTGAATTGCCGGTCAGACCGCCCATCACACTACCGACAACGCTATCGAAAAGACTCATGGTATGGCTCCGATGCTTATTGGATGATTTTTCGTTCGGCAGTATCGCACACGAGAATCATGGCGGGGCTCAGCGTCCGCTCTGCACCTCGATCACCTGCTGGTAGGTCGGGCGGTTGCTCCACGGCATCGGCGCTGCGGGCAGACCGCTGAGATCGGTGGGCGCGATCTCATCGTAGGTTTCGACTGTGGCGCCGCTCTTGCCGGCCGAGTTGGGCAACTGCTTGCCGGTCCAGTTGCTTTCATTGCTGAAGCCGCCGAGATCGCTCAGCGCACTGTCCAGCGCATTGAGCACGGCGTTGCGGCAGTCGGTGGCAGTCGCGCTGCCGCTGCCGTCGTCGGCGCATTTAAGGGCCTGGTAGTCGTGGTGTCCGGGGGTGTTGAGCGCCATCTGCAGCATGCGATACATCACCTGGTACCAGCCATACTCGTAGGCCGAGCCCTGCGCGCGCGGCGCGTCGTATCGGCACAGCAGAATATTGCTGACGCAGGAGGTCAGGCCCGGCGCATCGACGGCCGGGTCGAGCTTGCTCAGTTGCGTCGTCACCGTGTCCATCAGGTGCAGGTACCAGGCATCCATCAGTACCACCGCGGCCTGGTTGTCGTAGGTGGTGGCGCCGGCGCTGCCGGCTTCGCGCGAGCGGCGCCAGGCTCCGAGGCCCTTGCCACCGCCGTTTATCCATGCCGCGGAACTGCCATCGACAGTGGTGCCGTCCTGGGCGATGCCATCGATCCAGTTCTGCATCAATTGAGCGGCCTGGGTCTCGTCGGCGTTGAGCGTGCCCAGGTGCATGATCTGCAACAACAGCGGCGCCAGCTCTTGTCCGCGCAGATCGACGTAGCCGGCGTCGGCCATGATTTCGACGACGTTGGCGAAATCGAATTTACGGCCGGTCGCCATGAACGCCTTGAAGCGTACCGGTTCGGTATCGATGCGATGGATCGGGCCCCAGTTGGCGCGGTTGTCCGCCGCCCACCAGCCCTTGGCCGGGGAATTGTTCCAGCTGGCGATGAAGCCTTCCGGCGGATTCACCACCTGCGGGTGCTGGGCGAATGTCAGGTAGTTCTGCCACTCGAAATAGCCGCCATTGAGCGGCCCGCCGTTCTGAGGAATCGGCACGGCGCGGCCGGGGAAGGAGTTATTGCCGCCATAGTCTTTGAAAAAGTCCGGATGCTGCTGCAGATAGCTGAGATCGCCGGACCATTCATAACGGCCGTCGCCCCAGGACGGCAGTTCCGGGCTCTGGCCGGGGTCGCGTACCGGCAGCAGGCCGCTGGCGATGTAGCCGACATCTTTCTTGTCGACGTAGAGCCAGTTGAAGGTGCCGGTGACGCCGTTGAACAGATGCTGGAAACTGCTGACGCCATGCACCGTCGGCGTCGATGCCAGCGCGAATGGCGCCGCCGTGTCCAGTTCGCCGAAGTAGGTGCTGCGCTGTGTGGAGATAACCACCGGCTCGCCCTTGACGGTGGCGGTGGCAAACACCGGCCCGTAGTGCGTGCGCAGGATGTAGCGATGGATCGGGACCGGCACTACATCGGTGCCGCCAATGCCCAGCGAGGCCACCGTGGGTGTGGCGGTCCAGCTATCGGTGCGCTTGTAGAAACGGCGGCACTGCGGTCCCTGGCCGTCGCCCATATCGTAGAGATAGCCATCGGCATCGGGAAATCCGTTGACGATTGCGCCGGTCGGCTTGGAGCCGTCGAGGTTGCACATTTTCGAGACGCGTGTGTCGACGATGTCGCTGTCGTTGGAGGTGGCGCTCCAGGCATAGTCCACGCCGCGGCCGATCAAGACATAGGGCAGGGTGCCGAAGGCCATGCCGCGCGCATCGAAATCGGTCGCGGTGCCGCCGGTGGAATGCACCGCGAACTCCCATGGCAGGTTGGGCTGGAAGTAGCCCATCTGCGGTCCCATCACGCCGATCGGGTGGCCGTCGGCGGTGCGGTCGGCGTTTACCGCCATCCAGTTGGACATGCTCAGCGGCACGCCGAATCCGGCCTTGCTCAGCGCGTTATGCAGCGTCGCATAAGGGCCGAGCGCAACCTGGTACTGCGCGCGCTGGTTCTTTTTGTCCTTGTGCCGCCACTCTGTCGGCACCGACGCCGCATGGTGTTTTGGGACGGCGGCCACACTGGCGATCTGCATGGACTTGAGGGCCTTGATCGTCTTGACAGTGTCCTTGCCGGAGAGCAGCTGCGCCAGCAGGGTCTTGCTGCGGCCGTCGATCGCGGCGACAAAGTTACCGGGCGGCGGCGGGTTGTTTTCGTTGGTGCCGTTGGCGTCATAGGCGTCGAACACCTTGTAGCTGCCGACATCCCAGATCGCGGTGCCGGACGGCAGGGTCTGCGGGCAGTTTTCGTTGAGTGTCGCCGGCGACTGGTAGTAGGTCGCACTGATGGTGCGCGTGGCATCCGGGTCATTCGCATGGCGCAGGTCGCGCCAGACCTTGCAGGCGGCTGCCGGCAGGTTCAGGTTGCCGGCGGTGATGCTGGGGTCCAGTTGCTGTAGCAGCATTTCGTTGGTGACTTCGCTGCCACCGCCGACCGCAAACAGCGCCTGGATGAAGATGGCGGAGGCGACGACATCGTTGCGCGTGAATGGCGCCGGCGGAAACCCGCCGTTCTTGAGCAGCGCGTATTCCGGCGGAAGCTTGGCGATATTGGCACCGCTGAGCGTGCCGATATAGGCGTTGACGCCGGCAACATCCGCATCGATATCCGATAACAACAAGGGGCCGAGTTCGTCGAACTTGGCGGCGGTCTGGTTGACCATCTGCGTCAATTCATCCTCGCTGTAGCCCGCGGTCACGGCAAGGCCGGCATCGATCTGATAGAGCAGCGGTGCGCCGCCGAGGAATTTGCTGGTCATGCCGCGTCCGGCATTGCGCAGGAAGTCCATCAGCCACAGACGATCTTCGGCCTGCGCGTAGCCGACGCCATACATTGCATCGCGACGGTTGCTGGCGGTAATGAACGGCACGCCCCAGCCATCGCGCTGGATGGTGACGGTGCCACCATAGATGGTGGTCAGTTTCTCCGTGGAAACGACAGTGTCCGGCGTCAGTCCTTCGTGCTTGAAATAGTTGCAGGCCTCGTCTGAAGAGGCGACGTGCTGGCTGATATCCGTGGGTGGATTACAGGGATTGGCCTTGAGTCCCTGCTTGGCGTAACTCAGGTCGCCGTACAGCGTAGCCTGATCGCCATAATTGGCAGGATAGCTTGCCGGCGTCCCTGCGACAGGGACCCCGACGCCACCCGCGGAATTGCCGTTAGCGCCCGGAGGCAGCACGTTCAGGTAGATACTGCTGCCATCGCCCGACCCCAGATCACCGCTAAGACCGCTGCTGGAACTGCCGCCGCCGGCGCCGGGAGCGATCGGCGAGCTGTGGCCACAGTCCGACAATGCAAGGGTTGCGCAGAGTAGCAATGCCAGCGATGTGGCCTGACAACGAACCGCAGATGGCGTTTGTGCCCGTAATGATTTCATGGATGCCGCCATCGCTAATCTCCTTTCTAAAACGCTTTAGGTCCGTGATTTACAGGCTTGTGATCGCACGCCAAACGCCGACTCGAGATGGCCATTCAGGAATTTTCCGTTGGGATCAAGTGCGGTGCGAATGTCGAGGAAATCCTTCCACTGTGGGTAGAGTCTGGAAAACTGGTTGTGATTGAGCGTGTGCAGCTTGCCCCAGTGCGGGCGGCCTTCGTACTTCCAGAAGATCGGCTCGATCTGAGCGAAGTACTGGTAGTAACTCTGCTCATAGGACTGGTGCACCGAGATGGCGCAGGTGTCGCGGCCGTTGAACATCGACAGGGGAATGTCGTCGCCTTTCACATAGCGATATTCCAGTGGGATGTAGCTGTCGAGATTGCGTTCGCGCACGGTCTTGAGGATTTCGCGCACGCAGGCCGGGCCGTGCTCGGCGGGAATCTCGTATTCCATTTCATTGAAGCGCTGGTCGCGGATGTTGGCGAACACCCGGAACGACTGATCCTGAACGTCGGGAAAGTCGATGTGTTTGACGATGAAGTTCAGCAGATCGGCTTGGATTTCCGGATAGTTGCGAGCATAGGTGTTGACCATGCGCAGCTTGCTGACTTTGTCGCCGTCGCCGGTATCGGTCTTGGCGATGGTGTGCGGGTCGGTGGTTTCATTCTGCGTCTGCGCCAGCGCGATGTCGGAGTGAAGGATCGGATTCATCTCGAAATGATCGTTCTCGCGAATCAGTCGCGGCATGTCCTCCAGCAGTTCGTCGGTTTTCTGGATCCACTGCTTCTGATGCAGGCGGAACGCTTTGCGATTCTGCAGGCGTACCCGCGTGATGATGCCGAGCGCACCCAGGCCGACGCGCGCGGCGTTGAACAGTTCCGGTTGATGATCCTTGTCGAGATCGATGATGTCGCCTCTGGCGGTGATCATGCGCAGGCCGATCACGGTGGTGGAGTAGGAGCCGTACTTCGGCCCGGTGCCGTGCGTCGAAGTGCTGATGGCACCGGCCAGACTCTGGACGTCGATGTCCGACATATTAGGCAGCGCCAGCCCGGCCTTGAGCAGGGGATCGCCCATGTCGGTCATGGTGGTGCCGGCCCAGAACTCCGATTGCAGGGTTTGCGGGTCGGCACTGATCAGGCCGCTCATGTTGTTCAACGTCACCAGCGTGCCGTCGGTCGGCACCAGAGCGCTGAACGAATGACCGGAGCCGACGGCCCGCACCGTGTTATTGGCCTTGCGGATGAGGTCCGCCAGCATTGCTTCGTTTTCCGGTGCGGAGCGCAAATCCGGAATGCAGGATTGTGCGCCGGACCAGTTGCGCCAAGGCATGGGATTGAGCCTTGCAGCGGCCTGCGCCAGTTTGCTGAAGCTGCCCCCGAGCCCGAACAGGCTCATGGCGCCAGCATGCTTGATCAATTCTCGACGTGTCAGTGACATGATGCTTTCTCTTTATTGCAACTTGCTGCCGGACATGTACTCGACCAGCGCGGTGAAATCATCTTCCGTGCACTGCATGCACATTCCCATCGGCGGCATGCCCTTGTAGCCGTTGACGACGTGGGCAAGCACGGTGTCCTTGCCCTGCGCCACGCGCGGCGCCCAGGCCTTGGCATCCCCCTGTTGTGGTGCGCCCGATTCCGGGCGGCTGTGGCAGGCATGACAGGTCGTGCTGTAGAGCTTGAGAGTCGCCGGCGTCGCCTGAGCGGCAGGTTCAGAGACGGCCGTCGAAATTTGAGACGATCCCTGATGGCCGCAGGCTGCGAGGGTGAGTCCGGCGATTAACAGCACGGCCCAAACTGCATGGTTCGTGGGATTGGTTGATTCATTTTTCATCATGATGTACGTCTCCTGATATCAATTTCCGTTGGCAACCGGCCCGGAGGTGCCGAACAGCAGTACCGTGTTGCCCCCGTCGATGCAGGCGGCGGTCAGCGGTGCGCGGTCTGCACGCTCATGCAGCGCGAATGTTTTGCCACCGTCCGTACTGCTGAGGGTGACTCCGGCAAGACCGGTGATCAGGATCGTGCCATCGGGGCTTTGCACGATGTCGGTCAGCGATTGATCGGTGCCGGAGGGAATCTCAGTCCAGGTCAGACCCTGATCGTCGCTGCTGAACAGATGCCCGCGCTGACCTGCTGTGAGCAACCGGCCACTCTTGAGCTGGATGCCGGTCCAGAATGATCCGATGTTCGAAGTCTTGACCGTGGTCCAAGTCGTGCCGCCATTGGTTGAGCGGTAGATCAGGCCGGCCTCACCTGCGATATACAGCATCGGCGCGCCATCACCGAAAATGAAATTGAGGTGATGGTCGGTTTCCTCTCCGGACTCGACGCTCAACGGCGTCCAGGTGTTGCCGCCATCCGCGGTCTGTACCGCGGTGCCGAACAGGCCAACGGCGAGCCCATGTTGGGCGTCCCTGAACCGGATCGACAACAAGGGATTATCCGCTTTGAGATCTTCGCGCTGCAGAGTCCAGGTATTGCCGCCATTCTCGGTGTGCAGCACCACGCCATCATGTCCGGCGGCCCAGCCTTGCTTGTCATCAATGAAGCTGAGACTGGTCAGGAGGGCCTGAGTTGGAACCGTCCTGGCTTGATGAAAGGAATTTCCATCATCATCAGACAGCAGGATAACGCCATGCTCTCCGGCGGCAACGATACGCGAACCTGCGTGCGCTGCAGCCATGATCGGCGCATGAATCGCACCGGAAACCATAACTGCCGACGGTTCTGCCGCCAAGGCCAAGCTGCCGTTGAGTGTCAGCAAGAAAGTGGCGATGCAAAGAGTGTTTTTCAGAGACATGGCTGACTCAATCGTGTGCCAGGCCGGGCATGCGCACCGGACCGCGACGTGGAAATAATCTTTCCAGTACGACCGCGAAAGCGGGCAGCGCGGTCATTGCCATGACCATGTTGATCATGAACATGAAGGCCAGCAGTTTTCCCATGTCGGCCTGGAATTTGAGAGCGGAGAAACTCCAGGTCGCCACGCCCACCGACAGCGTGATCGCCGTGAACACGGTTGCGATGCCGGTTTCCTTCAGTGCGTGCTCAAAAGAGTCGACGATGCTTTCACCTTTGGCCATATGCAATTGCAGACGGTTGTAGATATAGAACGCGTAGTCCACGCCCACGCCCACCGACAACACCATCACCGGCAGGGTGGCAACGGTGAGGCCGATGTCGAGCAACTTCATGAAGGCGTAACCGATGAAAGTGGCGACAGTCAGCGGCAAGCAGCATGCGAGCATGGCGCGCCAGTCACGATAGGCCAGGTAGACCAGCAACAGGATGGCGGCGAAAACGTAGAGCAGCATCGGAATTTCTTCGCTCGCCAGTACCTCGTTCGTGGCCGCTTCGACGCCGGCATTGCCGCTGGCGAGCCGGAAGGTGACGCCAGCCATGTGATGATGAGCGCGGAACTGCTTCACCGCTGCAACCACACCCTGAATCGTGGTGGCCTTGTGATCGGTGAGATAAAGATTGACCGCCATCCATTTGCAGCCTTTGCCGCGGATCGCGACCGCTTCTTGTGCTTGCGCGATGTCGTAACTGAGCGTGTGACTGTCGCGCGGGATGGTGCCCATTTTGGGCTGACCCTCGTTCAGGCCAACGTTGTAGAGTTTAGTCAGGGAAGCAACCGATTCCGCGGACACCACACCCGGTACGCTCTGCATCTCCCAACCGAATTGGTCCAGCAGTTTGACCAGTTCGACATTGCCACAGGACTGTGGCGGTGCTTCGACCACTACAGTGAGCCAGTCCAGGCCCACATCAAAATTATTTGCGATGGAGCGTGAATCGAGGTTATAGCGGGAGTCGGCGCGCAGTTCGGGAGAGCCGGGTTGCAGGCTGCCGATGACGCGTCCGCGCGATAGGGCCACGGCGGCGACAAAGATGATCAGCGTGAGTGCGGTCATGATCCAGGCATTGCGCGGCTTGGCGATGCCTGCAATGTGTGACATCCATTCGCCGCGGCTCTCGCGTCGCAGCTGTGACAACTGGCTCCATTCCTTCGTCACTTTGGAATAAGAAGCCGCAAGCGGCAGCATGATCAAATTGCTGACGACCTTGTAAGCCACGCCGATCGCGGCGACGATCGCCAGTTCCCGGATCATCGGTATCGGCACCAGCACCATGGTGATGAAACTGACAAAGGTTGTTGCCAGTGACAGCACGCCGGGAATCAGCAGGCCGCTGAAACTGCGCCTTGCCGCGGTATACATGTCACAACCGCCGGCGACTTCGCGCACCATGAAATTAATCTGTTGCACGCCGTGCGATACGCCGATGGCGAAGATCAGGAAAGGCACCAGAATCGCCAGCGGGTCGAGGCCGATGCCGAGCAGGTGCACCGTGCCGAACTGCCAGATTAGGGTGGTCAGCGAGCAGGCAATTTTCTGGAAAGTCAGTATCCACGAACGGCAGTACCAGAAGACCGCCAGAATGGTCAGCAACAGCGCGATGCCGCAGAACAACAGCACGCCCTGGGCGCCGTCGGCGATATCCGACACTTCCTTGCTGAAGCCGATGATCTGGATTTCGACATTCGCGTTTTCATATTTCTGGCGAATCTGGGTTTCCAGCGAGTGGCCGAAGGCGATGTAATCCAGCGGCTTGCCGGTATGGGGGTCCGGGTCCATCACCTCGGCGGCAATCAGCGCGCCGGAACTGTCGCTGGCGACCAGCTTGCCCATGAAGCCACCGGCGACCACGCGATCCCGGATGCGTCCGATCACTGCCGGCGTGAGGGCATCCGGCGTGATGGTGCCGCTGATCAGCGGCTCAGCCTTGAAGCCGTCCTCAGTGATCTGGGTGTAGAAGATATTGGGCGTCCACAGCGAGGTGACGCTGCCACGATTGACGCCCGGCAGGAAAGTCAGCGACTGCGTGACGTCGAGCAGTGTCTTCAGAGTGTCGGCGTTCCAGATGTCACCATGACGCGGCCGCACCACTACGGCGATGCTGTTGGCATCGTGCAGTTTGCCGCGATAGTCATCAAAGGTCTTGATGTACTCGTGGCCCACGGGCAGCATTTTCTCGAAGCCTGCGGAAATGCGCAGTTGCGCGCATTCCCAGCCCATGAAAGCGGTGAGCACAATGAAGATCGTCAAGACCATCCCGCGCCAGCGGAACAGGAAGTTTTCAAGCTGGCGGACCAGGGTAGTGAGCATGAACGAGTCCGGTGTTAGAAGTTGTAACCGACCGTAAAGCTCGCGTAGTCGCGGTCACTGGTCTGATTCTGGGTGCCGCCGCCGAAGAACCAGCTGTAGGCGATCGCAGCCGTGATGATGTTGTGACGATTGAAGTTGAGCGTGAAGGTCGCCGACTTCGCGCCCTGCTGCCACGGCAGCGCATTCGGTGTATTACCCAGAACGCCCTGCGACCAGTCGATCTGCGGCAGCCAGTCGAAGCCGAGATTCATCACGTTTGGATAAGTGACCTGGGTTTCCAGCGTATAGCCGGCCGAGAACTTGTCGGGCACTGCGTAAGCGGGCAGCGACCACGGGATGCCGCCGAGACGGTTGAGACCCGGATAATCCACCAGCCCGACTTCGCCGAGGAAATAGCCTTCCTTGGCATTGAGCGTATTGAGTACCAGGCCTCCGAAACTCGAACTGGGATCAAAAATTTGCAACGCGGACTGCTGCAACTGGATCTTGGCGAGATTGACCCAGCCCTTACAGTATTTGCCCGCAGCCTCACCACCACCGGTGACGCAGGCATAGGGTGCACTCTTGGGATCGTTGCCCGAGGGTACCGAGGGATCGATCGCCACCGGATCATTGGGCCGGTAGGACACTTCGCCACCGAGCGCCCAGGCGCCAGCGTTGGTGTTGTAGGAAACGCCAAAGAGATTGATGCCGCTGGGGTACTCGATCTTGTAGCCGGCGGAAACCGGATTGTCCGTCGCATAGGCGGCATTGACGGTGTAGGTGATGAACGGAATCTTGGAGTTGAAGCGCTCGTAATAAAGGCCGAAGGAGGCGTCCAGCCAATCCGGGTGATAGCGGAAGGCCACGCCATACTGTCCGCTATTGCTGCCGCCCTTGTCGGAGACCAGCGGGATGGCTGTGCCGCTGTTGAAGGCCTGATCGACCAGCAGCGTGGCGATCTGCTGCGAGGTCAGCGCACCGAGCCCATTCAGCGGCGCTGGCAAAATGGTGGTTCCAAGGAAATTCGGATTGGTAAAGCCGCTGATCAGACGTGGTTTGACGTAATTCGGATCGCGCAACTGCGCAGCCGTCAATCCTGTGCCTCCCGGATCACCGACGGTGCCGGGAGGTGCCAGGCGGATCGCCCCAAGGGCCAATAGCGGCTGTGCCAGGGAGTTTGCAGCCAGGCCGGCGTTGATTGCCGAAGTCGGAAGGTAAATCGCTCCGGCGTTGCCCTTGCCGGCCGGGTCGGCGCTGGAAAAATAGGTGCCATCCGGGTCGAGCAGAAAACTGTTCCAGCGCCACTGCCAGTAGGTTTCCATGCTGACCTGGGAGGTGATGTCAGTGCTCAGCGAGATCATCGGCGCGGGCCGCAGGAACTCCTTCACCTGCGCGCCGGCGACGTGATAGCGCCGGACATCAATGGCATTGATCGAGTTGATGCCGCCAAGGATGAAGATATCTTCGCCCCAGCTCATGACCTGGTTGCCGATGCGGATGCGGGCACTGCGCCCGAACCAGTCGAAATCCTTGTTGATGTAAAGATCCAGCGGGTCGAAGTTGTAGACCGAATAGGGCCGCGCCCCCGAAGACAGCGGGGTGCGCGCCGTTTGCCCGATGCGCCAGTCGTAGAGCTCCGAGACACGGCCGAAGAAGGTGAAGCCATCCGGCATCTTCAACAGCAGTTCGTGCGTGCCCTTGACGACTTCGGAAAACAGATCGTGGTCGTTGTAGTTCAGGTCGCCATCATCGGCGTTGAGGAAATACGCATCCTCCGAGGCTTCCGGCAGCGCCGCGGTCAATGACGCACAACCGCCATTGTCCTGGCCGATCAGGCTGCATGAGCGCTTCTGCGTACGCATTTCCAGGCCGTAGGACACGGTGGAATCGAGAGCGCCACTAAAACCGCTGCCCAGATCAAAATGAAATGCTTCGGCAGGCAGAGCCTGCGTCCCGAGAAAACCCGCCATGACAACAGTCACAATTCGACGTGACCACGGACTGTTCCCCAACAATCGGCCCTTGCTGCTTTTCATGGAACCCCCACCCTGATTAAATATTTTTCGCTGAGACGCCTAGGCTTAACGTGAGCCCTGCCTGCGCAGGTAGGACTCTGTGAACATGTCCGGTTTCAAGCGGTCGTCCTTGCCGGCGAGCCAATCGGTTTCCGGTTCACCCAGTGTGAAGATGTCGCCCCAGTAGCGGCCGCTGGGCAGGTCATAACTGGCGTAATCCTGACTGGCGTCACAGGCGGCAATTTCCCAGATCGGCGTCACGCTGCCCTGCTGAACGCGCTGCATCTTGCCCTGCGCGTCATACATATCCACCACGATGATCGCCCAGGTGTCTTCGTCCAAATAGAACACGCGATGCGGTGACGAATGACGCTGGCCCGGCCGCACGTTGGCTTCGACTTTCCACACGCGATGCAGCTCGTAGCGCATGGCGTCGGGATTGATCTGTTTGGGGCCGAACATGGTTTTGTCGGTGTAGCGCTTGCCGTCGCGCAGCGCAAAATTGTTGTACGGGATGTACATCACCTGCTTGCCGACCAGCTTGTAGTTGTAGCGGTCCAGCATGCCGTTATACATCCAGGCCTGATCCACGTAATAAGTGTTTTCCAGGCCGATCAGTGGCGCATCGTAGGCATAGGTCGAAAGGCGGCGAACACGGCGCTGGCCCGGGAAGTATTGCCAGCCTTCATTGGGTTTCTGCAGCAGGTAATGGCCGACATCAAGCGTCCCGGCCAGCGCCGGTGGCGAAACGGTTTCCTGATAGAAATAGAACTCCATGCCGTCGGCGTCGGCGATGGTTTTGGTACTCGCGAGCTGGAACGGGACCAGGTACTTGGCGACGTATTCGATCTTGGTGAAATCCGAACTGCCCTGTGATGGCGACAACATCGTGTAGTTGGGTTCGATGCGACCCTGGCCCTCATAACGCAGTTTGTGGTTCCACATGGCTTCCACGCCGTTCTTGGGGATCGGGAAAGGGAAGCCGCTGCCAGTCGCAGCCGCCAGTTCAAATCCATCACCGGCGATCTTGGCGATCCTGGCGTTCTCCTTGCTGCGCTGATAGACGATATCCGGATAGCCGCAGGAGCGGTGCGTCGGATAAATGTCCATACGGTAGCCCGGGATCGTCTTCAATAGTGTCAACTGGCCCGGCGACAGCTTGTCCTTGTACTGGTCGGCGTTGGCTGCGGTGATGCTGAACAGCGGTTTCTCGGATTGATACGGATCGGGCCGTGTCTGGCCGATTTTCCAGCCGACCGGCGCCTTCATGTCGCCGCCGGTCCATGCAGGGATGCTGCCGTCCTTGCTGCCCGCCTTCTCGGCACCAATAGGCGTGAGATTCTGGCCGAGATGCGCGATTTCGGCATCGGTCGCAGCCCACGCGGTGCAGGCAAACAATGTTGCTGTCAGTGTCAGGAAGATTCTGCCGATCATGGTCATATTGCTATTCCTCGGATAAACGCTTTTCTATGGGCTACAGACTGCTGACTGGAGGTTCGTTGCCGGTCTGTTCATAGACCGGCCAGTATTCCTGGATCTTGCCATTCCGCACGACGACCAGATCCCCAAATTGCAGGAGTACAAATTCGCTCTGTGTCGGGCGCAGGAAGACCTGATCGTCGACCTTCAGGCCGACGGCCGGCGAGCCGTTGGCCATTTCCTGGTTGGTGCTGCGGCCAAACAATGCATTCGGGCGCAGGCCCTTGGGCGATTCGTACTCCGCCTCCCAGTAACCGCCATAGATGAAATAGGTCTCGCGCTGGTTGGGATCCCACCAGGAAAAAATCCGTGACATCTTGTCCAAGGCCGGAATCTCCACCGGACCGGTGGCCTTGAGCACCGGTGTGGCGATATAGACCGCCGGCACGTGCTCGGTGAGCGTATCGATGTCGTAGTGGGTGGGCTTGAGCATGCCGGTGCCCACCGACACCTCGGTACTAAGTTTTTCCTGTTCATGCAACTTGTAGGTCGGGCTGCCGGCGGTGTTGAGCGTCAGATTGGCGTTCCACAACTGCGCATGCTGGCTGCGGGTGTAATCGACGAAGCCCTGATAGATCGCCATGCCCTTGAGGTACAACTCCTCGTGCGAACCGAGGATGCTGGGCACGCCCATGCCGGCCTGCGGGTCATAACCCATGAAGCCGGAAAATTCCAGGTTCTGAGGGTTGGCGGCGATCAAATCCAGCATCATGCCCAGGGTTTGGTTGTTGTTGACACCGCCGCGGTGCAGGCCGACATCGATTTCGATATTGATGCGCAGTTTGGTGCCCAGGCTTTTGGCGAGGCCGAGGTATTGCTGCACATGCTCGGGAGTATCGTTGAGCCACTGCAATTGGCGTGAGGGATCGAATGATCCCCGGTGCCTGCGATAGAAGATTTCCGCGGAACGCACCGGCAGCGGCTTGCCAATCAGGATATCGGCGTCGGGGAACGCCACCGCATCATCATTGATGAAGGGCTGATGGAACGACATCAAACGCTGGGTGTTGGCGCGTTTGGAAATATAGGAAATCAGCCCTTTTGACGGCAGCGATTTCTCGACGATGCGGAAGTGCTTGCCGGTCCGCAACACGGACTGGGCGACCAGATCAATATTGTGATCCAGGCGATCCAGATCAATCACCAGGCAGGGCCGCATAGGGCCGTTCTTCTTGAGTTCCTGGTTCAGTTTCGCGAAGTAGTCATCGTAGGGCGCACCTTCATCGCGTGGCTTGGCCCAGCCGATTGCTCCTGCCGCGCCCACGGCCGCCAGGCCGAGCAGTACTTGCCGTCGCTTCATGACATAACCCCCTCTCGAAAACCGCACCAATCAGTTGTCCGGAACCTGAATGCCCGCAGGCGCTATGCGCTCTGTTTTCGCGGGCATGCTGTGTCAACAAGCACAGCCTGTACATCATCCGGATAGCTTAGGGACCGAGAGGGCAGGCACGTGAGGGCCGTTGCGGCCACTGGGGGGTCAGTAGCGGACAAGATTTTAGTGCAGCATCCATTTCTAGTGGCGGTATTCGCTGGGGCTGACGCCGGTCCAGCGTTTGAAGGCGCGGCGGAAGTTGCGCACATCGCTGTAGCCGGTTTCGGAGGCGATGCGCTCGACCGCGATATTGGAATTCGTGAGCAGGCTCAGTGCCCGGGTCTTGCGGACATTTTCCACCAGCGCATCAAATGAGACCCCGCTGGCGTTGAGGCGCCGGCGCAGTGTGCGGCTGGACATATTGAGCTGGCGGGCGATGTCTTCCAGCGTGATGCCGCCGGTCAGGGTTCTGTAGACGGCGCGTTCCACCGCGCTGCAAAGATCGTCCTTGGTCTGTTCCTGCCGGGCAAAGACCTCAAGCAGTTCGAGCGCCTGATTCAGGCCGATGGGGTGGTGTGTAGGTACCGGATACGCGAGCCACTGGGCCTCAATGACAAAGCGGTTGCGATCACAGCCAAAGTTGACCGGCGCATCAAATATTTTTTTCGCGAATTCGGCCGTGTCCCGATCAGCGTGGATGAAGTCCACGCGCGTCACACGCAGAGCGCCGCCCGTGAGTGCACGCGCATAATTCAGCGAGGCGGCGAATGCTTCCTCGGTGATGAAGGCCTGGATTTCCGGATCGGGAAAGCGATGCTCCAGTTCCATCTGGATCAGCGGACCGGATTGACGCAACTCGATCTGGTATCCCACCGCACCGGTCAAGACCAGATGCTGCAAGCCCAGACCCATGGCATCGCCCAGGGTTTTGGACATCGCCATGGCGTGGCCGACCAGTCCCATGGAACCGAGTGTTGCGCGTGTTCCCAGCGTTAGTCCCAGTGCAGGGTCGGGAATCGCGGCCAGTGCGCGTTGAATCATCAGGCTGGCCTGGCGGTAGGAAACGCGTGTGGAGGGTTGGGTCAGGTCATTAACACCGAAGCCAAGACCACGACACAGGTCCTGCGCATCGATGCCGCGTTCCGGCGCGATCTGTGCCAGGGCCAGCAGCAGGTCGGTTGGAAAAATGGCCTCGTCGTAACGTGGATCGGTTATCAAGCGCGTGCTCCCTATTGTCTTGATTCTCTCGCGATGATGTAAGGGACACAACGATAAATCCTTATACGGAGGCCCCATGCTGTGCTGCAACAAGAGCATCTGGCTGCCGCCAACTCCTCCTGTGTCCACTTCTGCCCGTCCAGGGAGGGCTGAGTCAGCATATTTTTATTCTATAAATTCATATTTTTCAGCTTATTACAATAGCAAGTGTTTTCGATTTTCAGCATTCAACCGCCAGAGCGGGTGGCGGAACTTTGGCTGCCGATGCGGAAACCGCGGTTTTTCTGCCAGCCCGACACTGTGCGCAAGGTTATAAAGTCCCGGTGCGTAGTGCGGCAATAGTTTCAACAGCCGGGACCGCATCTGTGGAACTGGTTAGCCAGCCGTGCGCAAATCCGGTTACGCTCCATGTAGAGTCGCAGTAGCACCCGCGGGTTGCGCGAAAATGACTCAGGGGATAGGCGAAGGGTGAAGAGGAGAACACATGAAAGTGCCAAAAGGTATTCGCATCGGCCGCGGACTGACGCGGCGTGAATTCATCGCCGGTGTCGCTGCCGCCGCAGGGACCTTGGCGCTGCCGGGCTGCGAACAGAACAGCTCCGCGGGTGCCGCGTTGCCAAGCTCGGGGGACACGGGCATTGACCATGTCGTGGTGGTGATGATGGAGAACCGTTCCTTCGACCATTTCCTCGGCTGGGTGCCTGGTGCCGATGGCGTGCAGTCGGGTGTGAGCCTGAAGGACAGCACGGGCAAGGCGTATTCCTCTTATAACCTTGCGCCACAGTTTCAGAATGCGGATCTCGCCGATCCCGATCACAGCTATGCCGGTGGGCGTACTGAAATCAACAAGGGAGCAATGGACGGCTTTCTGCTGCCGCAGCCGGCCGGGGACACTTTCCCGATCGGTTACTACACCGCCGACAGCTTGCCCTTCTTCAAGGGTTGTGCCGACAACTGGACGATCTGCGACCGCTACTTCTGCGGCATCCTGTCATCGACGACGCCCAACCGCATCTATATGCACGCGGGGCAGACCGATCGTCTCAGCAATACCGTTGACGTGTCCACGCTGCCCACGGTCTGGGATGGCATGCTCGGTGCCGGCCGCAGCGTTGCCTACTACTACACCGACGTTCCTTACACCGCATTCTGGGGCAGCAAATACACCAGCTTCTCGAAGAAGTACGACATGGCCAGTTTCGCTGCCGACATTGCAGCCGGCACCCTGGCTGATCTCACTTATATCGATAACGTCGGCAATACTTTGAACGAAGGGTCGGGCGTGTCGATGGACGACCATCCTTACGCCGACATCCGCAACGGGCAGGCGTTTCTCAACCAGGTCTACGACGCGCTGCGTCAGGGACCGAACTGGGAGCGCACGCTGATCGTCGTCAATTATGACGAGTGGGGCGGTTTCTACGATCATGTGCCGCCACCGTTCGCGCCGATTACGTCGGCGGAAGCAGCGATCGGAAACGATGGCCGTCTCGGCTGCCGTGTGCCCTGCGTGCTGATCGGCCCGCGCGCGCGGCGCGGCCATATCGAGCATCTGCAGTTTGATCCGAACTCGATCCTCAATTTCCTCGCATGGCGCTTCGGCTTCGAGCCGCTGGGTGCACGGGCGAACTCAAACAATATTGCGCTGGCACTGAACTTCACCGATGCGCCGAATTACAGTGCGCCTGCGTTCGACGTGCCGGCCGGGCCGTTCGGCCAGCAGTGTCTGCCGCTGTCCGAGGCAGCCGCGCTCGGCGTGCCGGTGCCGCCGGGCCTGCCTGTGGTGTGTTTGCCGCTGACCGGTGGAGTCGTCGTGACGCCGCCAGTGCCGGGCCTGGATGTGCCGGTGCCAGGGAAATCACTGAACGAAACGGCGAAACGCCGTGCGGAGCACGAGCAGGAACTGGATGGCCTGCGCGAACTCGCCAGCCAGTACGGGTTCCAGTAAGGCGTACTCAGGTTTGATACAGGCAACATATGCGAGAAATCGCATATGTCTATTAGGGGACAAACCAGCAAGGGAGGTCGTGTATGCACATGAGCAAGCGTTTGGCGGCTGAGTTCTTTGGAACGTTCTGGTTGGTGATGGGAGGCTGCGGCAGCGCGGTACTGGCGGCGGCATTCCCCGGATTAGGTATCGGTTTTGCAGGGGTGGCGCTGGCCTTCGGCTTGACCGTGCTGACGATGGTCTATGCGGTGGGTCACATCTCCGGCGGCCATTTCAATCCGGCGGTGACGGCGGGGCTGTGTGCGGGTGGGCGGTTCCCGGCAAGGGATGTGGTGCCTTACATCATCGTTCAGGTGATCGGTGCAATTGCCGCGGCGTCGGTGCTGTATGTGATCGCCAGCGGCAAGGCCGGGTTTGATGCCAATGCCAGCGGCTTTGCCTCCAATGGTTACGGCGCACATTCACCCGGCGGCTACTCGATGCACGCGGCCATGGTCTGCGAGTTGGTGATGACGGCGTTTTTCGTGCTGGTGATCCATGGCGCGACCGACAAGCGCGCCCCGGCTGGTTTTGCCGGTATTGCCATAGGCTTGACGCTCACAATCGTTCATCTGGTCAGCATTCCGGTGACCAATACTTCGGTGAATCCTGCGCGCAGCACCGGTGTTGCGCTGTTTCAGGGTGGATGGGCGATTGACCAGCTGTGGCTGTTCTGGCTGGTGCCGCTGATCGGTGGGGTGATTGGCGGGTTGATTTACCGTTGCCTGCTGGAAACCCGCGACTGAGGATTCAAGAGGCCCCGCCAACTGACGACGGGCCTCTTGTTGTGTATCAGGATGCGAGTTGCTTGAGTACCGCCGCAGTGTCCGCACCGAGCTTGGGTGCAGGAGCCGCCGGCGTGAGCACGATACCCGGGAATTGTATCGGCATCGCCGGTGCGGGTTTGCCGTCCACCATTTCCACCAGTCCGCGTGCCTGCACCTGTGCATTGTTCAGCACTTCGTCCGGAGTGAGAATCGCGCTGGCGCAGGCATCCTTGTCGAGCAACAGTTTTTCCCATTCGTCGCGCGTGCGGGTTTTAAACAAAGCCGCCACTTCGGCGCGCGTGGCGTCGCCGGGTTTGCCGGGTGCGATGGGCATTTTCAGCAGATCCGGACGGTTCACCGCCACGCAGAAATTGGACCAGAACTTGAACTCCAGCGCGCCCAGTGCGATGTACTTGCCGTCGGCACACTCGTAGTGCGCATAGTTGGGCAGGGCGCCGGAGAGCATGTCGCCGCCGCGGGGCAGCGAGTGACCGAGGCTGCGGAGTGTTGCGAAGGAGAGCACCTGCATCGCCAGCGAGCCGTCCATCATGCCGACATCCACGAACGCGCCTTCACCGGAAGCGCGCGCGCCGATCACCGCGCTGAGAATACCGATGGCGCAAGTCAGTGCGCCCCCGGCCAGATCGGCGATCTGCAGGTTGGATTGCGTCGGCGCACCGCCCGCAGGTCCGCTCTGATCGAGCACGCCGGCGTAGCCCAGATAGTTCATGTCATGGCCGGCGCGGTCACGGTAAGGGCCGGTCTGGCCGTAGCCGGTGAGTGCCGCATAGACCAGCTTCGGATTGATTTTTTTCAGCGTCTCGTAGCCGCAGCCGAGCTTGTCCATGACGCCGGGGCGGAACGATTCGAGCACCACTTCCGCGTTTTTGGCCAGCGCGTGGAAGTGCGCGACATCCTGTGGCTTGCGCAAATCCAGCGTCACCGATTTCTTGCCGCGGTTGACCAGCGCGAACAGATCCGGCGACAGCGTGCGCGCGTAGTCGCCGCCCTGCGGTTCTTCGATCTTGATGACCTCGGCTCCGAGTTGCGCGAAGTACAGCGTGCAGAACGGTCCGGGTAACAGGCGCGAGAGATCAAGGACGCGGACGCCGGCGAGCAGGGGATTGGTCATCAAGGGGTTCCAGATCGGGTTTGAGGATGATGGCGAGCTTTGATCGCTGTTATGCGTCACCCGCTCTCGCAGTTCAGCACTCAATATTTGTTATAAATTGTATTATAAAAATATAATTATATTATAATATATAACTAAATTTTATGAGCAGAATGCAAGAGCGGGTGCGCGGCTTTTTGTACTTTGCTTTGATGCCTCAGCCGTTGGCAACGCGACGCGGCGTGTCTTGTTGTGCGTCGTGTGCGTCAACGAAATAGTCCGCCGGGCTGAACTCGTCCACTTCGATGGCCGCCAGTCGCGCAGCCAGTGCATCCTTGAGCAGTCGCGCTTCGGCGGCGTTGATCAGGCCCGCTTGCAAGGCCTCGTCGGCGACTTCGCCCGGCAGCTTGCCGCGCGGAAGTTTCTGCGCGCGCTGCGCCAGCATCACGCGCTCGGCGACAGGGTGCGCCGCGCTGATCAGGCGGAATGCACGCAGCAGCCGTCCGGCGCCGGCATTTTCATCGGAGGAAACAAACACGCCTTCGATCAGGCGGCGGTACTGAGCGTTGTCGGTTTGCATGGTCAGGGCGGCGCGATGCGAGGCGGCGTCAGTCGGCAGGCTGCCCACAGGATTGATCCGCAGTTCCAGCATGCCGATGGTCTTGAGCCAGATTGCGGCGATGCCATCGAAATTCTGATACATGCCTTCAAACGCCTGCTGCACCTGCGTCAGCGCGTATTCGCAGGCGTACTGCACCAGTGGCAGATCTTCTGCCTTGCGACCTTCGGCCTCAAAGCGGCGCAGCGCGCCGATGGCGAGCAGTTGCCAGGCGAGGGCATCGGCGTAGCGGCCAGTGAGTTTGCCGCGCGCCTTGAGCTTGCCGCCGATGGTGAACATTGCCAGGTCTGTCATCACGCCGAAACGTCTTGCGGCCCAGCCGAGTCGCCGGTAATAACTGCGGGTGGCGGGCGCGACATCCGGCACCTTGATGAAAAATCCGCGGGTGAAGAATTGCAGCTCTGCACCCAGCAGGCCGCGGATGAAATGCCCGATCCAGCCCAGCAGGTTCTTGCGGAACAAGCCGACATCACCCGTTTCAACGCCCTTGACGACGTTGAGCGCATAGGGATGGCAGCGGGTCGCTCCCTGACCGAAAATCATCAGCGTGCGCGTCATGATGTTCGCGCCTTCGACGGTGACGCCGACCGGTGCGGACTTGTAGGCCATGCCGAGGATGTTGTTCGGCCCCTGCATGACGCCGGCACCTGAGAATACGTCCATGCCATCGGTGATCAGTTGCCGGGCGATTTCGGTGGTGTAGGCCTTCATCACCGCCGAAACCACCGGCGGCTGATGGCCATTGTCCACCGCGGTACACCCGAAGATGCGCGCGCCTTCCATCATGTAGGACAGCGCGTTGATTTTGCCGATCTTCTCCTCGACGCCTTCCATGCGACCAATGGCGATGCCGAACTGCTGACGCACCATCGAATACGGCCCGGTCACGGCAGCCACCGCCTTGGCCGCGCCGACCGCGCCTGCGGGCAGCGATACCATGCGCCCGCCGGCGAGTTGTTCCATCAGCATGCGCCAGCCTTTGCCGGCGTAATCAATGCCGCCGATGATGTTGTCTACCGGCACCACGACATCCTTGCCATGTAGCGGGCCGTTGTAGAACGGATCGCCGATGGGGTCGTGATGGTCGCCGCTGACAAAACCCGGCGTGCCCTTGTGAATCATCACGCAGGTGATGCCGGCGTCGGTGTTGTCGCCCAGCAGTTTGTCTGGGTCCTTGAGCTTGCAGGCCAGCGTGACGAGATTGGCGACCGGCGCGAGCGTGATGTAGCGCTTGCGGAAATTGAGCCTGATCTTGATGTGTCCGTCGCTGTCACGAAAGACGACGCCATCGGCCTTGATGCTGGCGGCGTCTGAGCCGGCCGTCGGCTCGGTCAGGCCGAAGCAGGGGATATATTCACCGCGCGCAAGTTTCGGCAGGTAGTGATCCTTCTGCGCCTGCGTGCCGTAATGAATGATCAGTTCGGCCGCGCCCAGGGAATTCGGGATCACCACGAAGGTGCCGACCGTGGCGCTGATCGGGCCAAACTTGGCCATGATGGTGGAAATCGCCAGCGTCGAGAATTCCAGTCCGCCGTAGGTTTTTGGAATCAGGAAGGACATGAATCCTTTCTGCTTTAGAAATTGCAGAATGTCATCGGGCATGCGCTTGCTGTGGCCGATCTGGTAACGATCGACCATTTCCAGCAACTGGTTGCAGGGTCCGTCGAGAAACGCCTGCTCTTCGGCGCTGAGCTTGCCATAAGGTTCCGCCAGAATTTTTGCGAAATCCGGTGAGCCTGCAAACAGTCCACCGTCAATCCAGACCGAGCCGGCTTCCAGCGCCTGGCGTTCGGTATCGGAGATCTGCGGCAGCATCTTCTGCGCCTTCATCCAGTTCATCAACAAGCCAAACATACGCGTTCTCCCTGATCGGAAATTCATGCTCTCCATGCTCTTCCGGGAGAGCGGCGTGAGTGAGCGCGAACAGCACACCCACTCACGCCTGTATCACCAGAAACTACAAAAAGCGGCCAATGAGCTCTTTCATGATCTCGTTGGTGCCGCCGTAAATGCGCTGCACACGCGAGTCGCGCCACAGCCGCGAGATCGGATATTCGTTCATGTAGCCGTAGCCGCCGTGCAGTTGCAGGCAGAGGTCGGCGATCTCGAACTGCTTGTCGGTGATCCAGTATTTCGACATCGCCGCGGTTGCTGCATCGAGCTTGTTGATTAGCAGCAATTCGGTGCAGCGCTCCGCGAATACGCGCGCCAGCGTCGCTTCGGTGTAAGCCTCGGCGAGTTTGAAGCGGGTGTTCTGGAAATCGATGATGCTGCGGCCGAAGGCCTTGCGGTCCTTGCAATACTGCGTGGTCATCTCCAGCGCCAGTTCCATCGCGGCAACGCCGGCCAGTGCCACGATCAGGCGCTCCTGCGGCAACTGCTGCATCAGCTGCATGAAACCCGCGCCCTCGCTCTTGCCGAGCAGGTTGGCCTTGGGCACGCGCACGTTCTCGAAAAACAGCTCCGAGGTGTCCTGTCCGTGCATGCCGATTTTTTCGAGGTTGCGACCGCGGCGGAAGCCTTGCACCTTGCCGGGTTCCACCACGATCAACGAAACACCTTTCGCTTTCTCGTTCGGATTGGTCTTGGCGACGACGATGATCAGGCCGGCCTGCTGGCCGTTGGTGATGAACACCTTGGAGCCGTTGATCACATACTCGTCGCCTTCGGCGATGGCGGTGGTGCGAACGCTCTGCAAATCCGAGCCGGTGCCGGGCTCGGTCATGGCGATGGCGCTGACCAGTTCGCCGGAGGCCAGCTTGGGCAGCCATTCCTTCTTCTGTTCTTCGGTGCCGTAATGCAGGATGTAGTGCGCGACGATGCCGTTGTGCAGCGACAGGCCCCAGGCGCTGCAACCGGCCTTGGCCTGTTCCTCGATCAGCACTTTCTCGAAGGCGAAGTTGCCATCGCCGCCGCCGTATTCGGCCGGGATGCTGGGACACAGCAAGCCCAGTGCTCCAGCCTTGGTCCACAGATCACGATCGACACAGCCTTGTTCATCCCAGCGCGCGACGTTCGGTGCGACCTCGGTCTGCATGAAGCGGCGCGCGGTGTCCTGGAACATGCGCAGTTCGTCAGTGACATAGCTGCCACTGGCCAGTAGTGCATTAAGCATTGAACGTGGTTCCTTCTTTAGACATTTTTACGAGTATCGCGGCGGGTTTGAAACGCTCGCCGTATTGCTTGGCCAGTTCCTTCGAGCGCTTGACGAAGTTGTCGACGCCATAGGCGTTGATGAACTGCAACGCGCCACCCTGGAACGGTGCAAAGCCCCAGCCGAAGATAGAGCCGATGTTGGTGTCGCCCACCGCCTCGACCACGCCTTCGGCGTAGCACTTGGCAGCTTCGTTGGCTTGCGCAAACATCATGCGGTCAATCATTTCCTGCTGCGGCAGTTGTTCTTTCAGCGGGAACTGCCGGGTCAGGTCGGCCCACAGATGTTTCTGACCACCTTGTGGGTAGTCGTAGAAGCCCGCGCCAGCTTTCTTGCCCGGGCGCTTGAGTTCATTGCACATTTTTTCAACAACAGCGACGCCTGGGTGTTCAGCAACGACTTTGCCTTCTGCTGCGTAGTCTTTGCGCGTCTGTGTCAGGACGTGCAGCGACAGCGACAGCGAGACTTCGTCCTGCACCGCCAGCGGACCCACCGGCATGCCAGCCTGCAGGCCGGCCATTTCGATGGAGCGTGGATGCTGGCCTTCGGCGAGCAGGGTCATGCCTTCCATCGGGTAGGTCGCGAAGCAGCGCGAGGTGTAGAAGCCGCGCGAGTCGTTGACCACAATCGGCGTTTTCTTGATCTGCTGTACGTAGTCGAAGCCCTTGGCCAGTGTCTCGGCGGAGGTCTTCTTGCC
>JBOICK010000080.1:0-6063 GCA_050739895.1 Stenotrophobium sp. | reverse complement strand
ACCGCGACAACTATCTCGCGCGCTATCCCGGTTATTACCTCACCGGCGACGCCGGCTACTGCGACGCCGACGGCTACTGGTGGATCATGTCGCGCATCGACGACATCATCAATGTCGCCGGCCATCGCCTGTCCACCGGCGCGATGGAAGAAGCGCTGGCGGGGCACCCGGATGTCGCCGAGTGCGCGGTGATCGGTGTCGCCGATGCGATGAAAGGCCAGGTGCCGCTGGGATTGGTCGTGCTCAAGGCCGGCGTCAAGCGCGAGCATGAGACCATCATTCGCGAACTGGTCGAGCGCGTGCGCGCGCAGATCGGCCCGGTCGCCGCTTTCCGCCAGGCGGCGGTGGTCGCGCGCCTGCCCAAGACCCGCTCCGGCAAGGTGCTGCGCGCCACCATGCGCGCCATCGCCGACGCGCAGCCCTATACGGCGCCGGCGACCATCGACGATCCCGCGATTCTCGACGAGATCGCCGGCGTGCTGAAAACGCTGGGTTACGCCAAGTCGGGGCCATAGCTGCGTGTCTTGCGTGCAATGCCATCAATGAGACAATGCGCGCATGAATCAAAATGGCAGATCGGTCTTCATCACCGGCGGCGGCACAGGTCTGGGCGCAGCGGTGGCGCGCACGCTCGCACAAGCGGGCTGGCGCGTGGCGCTGGCGGGGCGGCGGCTGGCGCCGCTGACACAACTGGCCGATGAATTGCGCGCAGCGGGCGCGGAGGTGTCTGCGCATGCGCTGGATGTGACCGATGCCGCGGCGACCGAACGGGCCGTGCGTGCGTTCAAGCCGGATGCGCTGGTTTGCTGCGCGGCGATCCTCGGGCAAGGCGCGGTGTTCGAGACGCTGACTCCGGAGCGTTTCGCTGAAGTGCATGCAATCAATGTCGGCGGCACCTTCAACGCCTGCAGCGCGGCGATGCGGCTGTGGCGCGAGACCGGCGTGCAGGGCGACATCGTCACCGTGTCGTCACTGGGTGGCATCCGTGGCATGCAGAAATTTCCGGGTTTCGCCGCCTATGCATCTTCCAAGCATGCGGTGGTTGGACTCACCGAGGCGCTGGCACTAGATGGCCGTGCCCACGGCATCCGCGTCAACTGTATTGCGCCCGGCATGATGCGCACGCCAATGGTGGCCGCGCTGGGGCTGACGCCAGCAACCGGCCCCGAACAGATTGCGCCCACGGTGGAGTTTCTGCTGAACCGTACACTTTGCGCTGCGGTCACAGGTACAACCGTGGAAATCCATTGCAATGACGACTAAAAAATCCGCCCCCATCGTTTACCTCACGCGCCGAGAAACATTCTCGGCCGCGCACCGCCTGTGGTCGGACGAACTCAGCGAGGCCGAAAACCGCGAATTGTTCGGTCCCTGCGCCTACGATCATGGGCATGGTCACAACTACGTGCTGGAAGTGACGCTGCGCGGTCCGGTCGATCCGAAAACCGGCATCCTCGTCAACCTCAAGGAAATCCGCGATGTAATTCACGAGTTGCTGGTGGACGGTATCGATCACCGCCACCTCAACCACGATGCGCCGCTGACGCGCGGCATCAACCCGACGGCGGAAAATCTGGTGGTGCTGTTCTGGAGCGTGCTGCACCGGCACTACGCCGACACGCTGTTCGAGGTGCGTCTGCGCGAAACCGAGAAGAACTGGGTGACGTACCGAGGAGAGTGATTGACCATTTGACTGCTAACAGCCCTTTGCGCCGGTCGAGAAATCTGCGCGTTCGTCAGGGTTCGGCCAGGAGCGACGGTTCGCGAACGGCGGCTTTGCGGAAACCAATAGATCAACGCATTGAGGTCGGGCCGACGGCCCTCAGCCCCAAGCGGACTGCGCACCTCAGCGGCGATCAGACCAGCGGGAAGCGCGCTGCTCCCCACCTTCTCTGGCGACCAGCTGTCACGCGCCCACCGGCCTGCGATCGAAGATGCCAATCACCGGCGCACCGTGGGCGCGCAGGACCGGCTCGATTTCGCGGAACAGCGCGTGGTAGCGATAGAACGGCACGCGGGGAAACGCGTGGTGGATCGAGTGCAGGTTCTGGCCGAGCCAGAACCACTCGAGAGGTTTCATCCAGACCGGCATGATCAGGCTGTTGGTGTTGCGATAGCGCGCCGGCTCTTCGTACGGCAGGTGCGGGCGGTAGGCGAACCAGTAGGCGGTGAAGAAGGCGCCGGCCAGATAGCCTGCGACCAGCAGTACGAGGGTCGACGCGGCCGGGATCAGCGCCAGGAAAGCCAGGCGCCAACCGATCGCCAGCGTCAATTCGGCGAAGTAGATGGCACGCTCGCGCCGCGGCGCCGTTGCCCAGTGGTCGCGGAACAGGAAGGTGTTCTGCGTCCACAGGAACTTAAACCCGCAGACGATGAAGGCCAGAAAGCCGTGACGCATGCCGCTGACGACGAAGTCCGGGTCCTTGTCCGACTGGTTGGTATAGCGATGGTGGGTGAAGTGTTCCACCGTGTGCGTGGAGTAGGAAACCATGATTAGCGGCGCGACGAGGTAGCCACAGAGATCGTTGAGCCATTGCAGCCGCTCGCGGGTGCCGTGAATGTTGCCGTGGGCGGCCTCGTGCAGAGGCGTGTACGACATGTACGTTAGCGCGGCATAGATCAGTGTCGCTGCCCACAGCGGAGCCAAACCGGCCGCGAACAACCAGAGGTTGGCAACAAAGGCACTCAGCACGAGCGCCACTAGGATGACTGTCGGCCACGCCAGTCCGCCCGTATACTTCTTCGAGATGGCAATGGCCTGCTTGTTCAGCGCGTTCAGATCCTGCTCCATGGTTCACTCCGAGCTCATCTTGTGGAGCCTCCAATCTAGGCGCTGCCGGCGACGCGCGACAGCGCATTGCCGGCCTTCTGCAGGGCATATCCGGCCAAGTAGTGGAGCGGAGCATCTCCGATAGAGGACATGTCAGCACAGACGAGCGTTCTGCATCCCGTCGCCATTGCTCAGGTGATGGTCAATTTCGCGGCGCATTACAGCGTCGACGCCGAGACCTGTCTGCTTGGTACTGACATCACCGCGGCACAGCTGCGCGACGCGGATGCGCTGATCTCGCGCGAGCAGGAAATGCGCCTGATCGAGAACCTGATCCTGGCGCTGCCGCAGGTGCCGGCGCTGGGCTTCGAACTGGGTCTGCAATACAACGTTGCCACGTTCGGCATCTGGGGATTCGCGCTGCGCACGAGTCGCACGCTGCGCGAGGCGCTCGAGCGATCTCTGCGCTACCTGCCGCTGAGCACGGCCTACTGTCGATTCTGGTCGGTGATCGACGAACGCGAGTTCGCCTTTTGCGCCGATCCCGGCGCCATTCCGCAGCATCTGCGCCAGTTCCTGTTGGAGCGCGACACTGGCACAGCGGTCAATCTCCTCAAGGAACTCAGCCTGTCCGGTATTCGCCCGCGAGGCCTGGAGTATGAAGGGCCGGCGCCGGCGCACGCCGCGCGCATCGAGGCCTTGTGCGGCATTGCGCCGCGCTATGGCGGCGCTCGCAACGCTATCGTGCTGCGGCGCGAGGATGCAGAGATTCCGTTGCCGATGTACGACGCCCACTTGGCGCGGCTGTTGGAGGACCAGTGTCGTGCTCAACTCAGGCGGCGCCAGGTCAGCGGCGTAACCGGCCAGGTCCGCCAGCTCATCCTGGGGCCGCTGGGTCTGGTCGCGTCGATCGAAGATGTTGCGCAGCACATAGCCATGGCGCCGCGCAGCCTGCGACGCAAGCTCGAAGAAGAAGGCACCAGCTTCCGCGACATCGTCGAAGCGGAGCGCCGGCAGCTGGCCGTGCAGCTGCTGCAAGGCACCCAGATGAAGCTCGACGAGATCGCGCTGCAGCTGGGCTACGGCGACACAGCCAGCTTCACCCGTGCGTTCCGGCGGTGGTTCGGGCAGGCGCCGGGGGAGTACCGCAAGTTGTCTGGAAAGTGAGGGCGGCTCAGGGTCGATCGAAATCAGTCTCGATGGCCGGGTTGAACGCTGCTAATGGCACGAAGCGGAGGCGGCAATCCATAAGAGCGCGCTTTCGCGAATGACCGCTTCACGGCGTTCACTCCAACTTGTCGGCCGGCAGGAACGGGTCGGTTTGAGCCGGTGACCAGTAGTGCGCGAACTTCCGCTTCTGGCACAAATCAGTCCCACGCTGCCCTCGGCGCATTCATCTCGTCTGAACGGTGGATGGCACGCGGGCCGCATTTGCTGACACTGCGCCTGCTATGGAGATTTCGATCATGAAAGCCAATTTTCTGCTGGCGAGTGCGGCACTTTTGTTGCTCGGCGCATGCAGCGGTTCGTCTACTTCCCCGGGCGCCACCGGCGCCAAGAGCGAGTTCCCGAACGAGCCGGCACTGACCACCGATCAGGCCACGCTCGACAACAATCTGCATTGCACCGATTTCACGCATCCGGACAAGCCGCCGGTGCTGCTGGTGCATGGCACGTTTACTTCAGGGCAGGAGCAGTATGAGTGGAACTACATTCCACTGCTGGCAGCGAAAGGATTTGATGTCTGTGCCGTGACCTATCCGGATCGGGGCCTCGGCGATCAGCAGATTTCCGCCGAATATGTGGTCAACGCGCTGCGCCGCATGTATGCCAAAACCGGCCGCAAGGTCGCGATGATCGGTCACAGCCAGGGCGCATCGATGCCGCGCTGGGCGCTGATGTGGTGGCCATCGGCGCGCAATGCAGTGCAGGATTTCGTGCTCGAAGCTGGCCCCAACCACGGCACCACGCAGGTGTCGTCTCTGGCCGGGCTGGTGCCGGCGAATTTGCCTGTCGGCCTGGTGCCCGAAGCGTTCTACCAGTTCGAGCCAGACTCCAATTTCACCAAGGCGGTCAACGCTGGCGGCGAAACGCCGGGCGATATCGACTACACCACGCTGTACGGGGCCTACGACGAACTGGTGCAACCGGTGACGCCGGTACCGACCGCGGCGCTGGACTGGCAGCAGAACAATCCGCATGTCAGCAACATCCTGCTGCAAGATGTCTGCCCCGGCTATGTCGTCGACCACGTCACCATCGGTACCACCGACGCGCTGGCATTCGCGCTGGCGCTGGATGCGATCTCCAATCCCGGCCCGGCGAATGTCGCGCGTGCCGGCGGTGCGGCCAAGCTGTGCAACAACCTGTTGCCGCTGCTGCCGCAGGAGAATGTCGGCGACTACACCGTCACTGGACTGGTGCAGTCGCTGGAGGCGGAAAATGCCAGTGCCATTCCTAACCTGCATCTGGCCGCGGCCGAGCCGCCGCTCATGTCTTATGCCACTGCGGCCGCTGCACAGTAAGTTCGTGCCCCTACTGCAAACGGCGGATGCTGAAAACGACGGGTTTCGGCATCTTTCGCGTTGCCCGCTGTGCGGGGTTCGGGAATAACAATTGTTATGTATTATAAAATAAATAATTATTTATAATAGAAAATAAAACTAACCCGTCTATAGATTTACCGACAGCGGGTGACGCAAGAATCCAGTTGGATCGTAGCGATCGACAAGAGGTGAGTGGTCCATGAGCGGACTTGCGGAACATCAAACGGTGCTGATCGTCGGCGCCGGACAGGCGGGCGGCGAGACGGCGGTGGAGTTGCGCAAGCTCGGCTTCAAGGGGCGCATCGTCATCATCGGCGAGGAGCCGCATCTGCCCTACAAACGGCCACCGCTGTCCAAGGCCTACCTCGCCGGCAGCGTCGAAGCCGCGGCGCTGTATCTGATGCAGCCGGCGCAACTGGAAAAAGCCGGCATCGAATTCATCGGCGACACGCGCGTCACGCGCATCAACCGCGCCGTGGAAACGGTGACGCTGGCCGATGGCCGCACGCTGGCCTATGACAAGCTGGTGCTCGCCACCGGCGGCCGTGCACGGCCGCTGAGCCTGAAGGGTGCGGATCGTCCCAACGTTTTTCTGCTGCGCACGATTGCGGACGTCGATGCGCTGCGCGCGCGCGCCGTCGCCGGCCGCCGCGCGGTGATTGTCGGCGGCGGTTTCATCGGCCTGGAAGTGGCAGCGGTACTGCGCAAGCTCGATCTGCAGGTGACGGTGCTGGAAGGCTTGCCGCG
>JBOICK010000079.1:0-8027 GCA_050739895.1 Stenotrophobium sp. | reverse complement strand
GCCAAGCGCCAAGCCGTCACCAATCCGGCGAACACGGTGGCCGCAGTGAAACGGCTCATCGGCCGCAAGTTCACCGACGAGGTCGTGCAGAAGGACATCGGCATGGTGTCCTACAAGGTCGTGAAGGCCGACAACGGCGACGCCTGGGTCGAGGCCCACGGCAAGAAGCTTTCGCCGCCCGAGATCTCGGCCCGCGTGCTCATGAAAATGAAAAAGACGGCCGAGGACTACCTCGGCGGTACCGTGACCGAAGCGGTCATCACGGTGCCCGCCTATTTCAATGACTCGCAGCGCCAGGCGACCAAGGACGCCGGCCGCATCGCCGGTCTGACCGTCGAGCGGCTGGTCAACGAGCCGACCGCCGCGGCGCTCGCGTACGGCCTCGACAAGCAGGGTGGCGACCGCAAGATCGCCGTGTACGACCTGGGCGGCGGCACCTTCGACATCTCGATCATCGAGATCGCAGAAGTGGATGGCGAGCACCAGTTTGAAGTGCTGTCGACCAACGGCGATACCTTCCTCGGTGGCGAAGACTTCGACATGCGCGTGATCGACTACATCGCGACCGAGTTCAAGAAGGAATCCGGCATCGACCTCAAGAAAGATGCGCTGGCATTGCAGCGTCTGAAAGAGGCTGCCGAGAAGGCCAAGATCGAACTGTCGTCGACCACTCAGACCGACATCAACCTGCCGTACGTCACGGCGGATGCCAGCGGCCCCAAGCATCTCAACATGAAGCTGACGCGCTCCAAGCTGGAGTCGCTGGTCGAGGACCTGATCGAAAAGACCATCGGTCCCTGCAAGACCGCGCTCAAGGATGCCGGCCTGAATGCCTCCGAAATCCAGGAAGTGATCCTGGTCGGTGGTCAGACCCGCATGCCCAAGGTGCAGGACGTGGTCAAAGAACTGTTTGGCCGCGAGCCACGCAAGGACGTCAACCCGGATGAGGCGGTCGCCGTCGGCGCCGCGATTCAGGGCGCCGTGTTGACCGGTGAGGTCAAGGACGTGCTGCTGCTCGACGTTACGCCGCTGTCGCTGGGCATCGAGACGCTGGGCGGCAAGATGACCAAGCTGATCGAAAAGAACACCACGATCCCGACCCGCAAGAGCGAGACTTTCACCACCGCCGAGGACAACCAGGGCGCAGTGACGGTGCACGTGCTGCAGGGCGAGCGCGAAATCGCATCGGCCAACAAGTCGCTCGGCAAGTTCGACCTGCAGGACATCCCGCCGGCACCGCGCGGCGTGCCGCAGGTCGAAGTGACTTTCGACATCGATGCCAACGGCATCTTGAACGTCAGCGCCAAGGACAAGGCCACTGGCAAGCAGCAGTCGATTGTGATCAAGGCGAACTCCGGCCTGTCGGAGGACGAAATCAAGAAGATGATCAAGGACGCCGAGGCCAACGCGGAAGAAGACAAGAAGTTCAATGAGCTGATTACCGCGCGCAACCAGGCCGACCAGATGATTCACGGCACCGAAAAGGCGCTGAAGGATCTGGGCGCCGAGGTGCAGGACGACGAGAAGAAGGCGATCGAAGCCGCCATCGGCGAACTGCGCGAAGCAGTGAAGTCCGGCGACAAGGACGGTATCAATGCCAAGAGTGAAGCGCTGGCGCAGGCTTCAGCCAAGTTGATGGAACGCGTCTACGCCAAGAAGGGCGCTGAGGCCGGCGGCGAAGCGCCGCAGAGCGGCCCGGCCCCTGGCGGCAAGGACGGCGATGTCGTCGATGCCGAGTTCACCGAGATCAAGGACAAGCCGTGATCCTGGTTGTCGTCAAGTAGGTAGCAGGCGCCCGCATGGGCGCCTGCGTTTTTATGTACAGGATGTACGGTATGCCGCGGGCGCATGGATGCGCAGGAGCGGCAAGCGCGGCACGGGGATTTTCATGGGCAAGGGACGGCTGGAAGCATTCAGCGATGGGGTGATCGCCGTCATCATCACCATCATGGTGCTGGAGATGCGAGTGCCGCAGGGCGCCGATTTCGCCGCGCTCAAATCCCTGTTGCCGGTATTCCTGAGCTATGTGCTGAGCTTTGTCTACATCGGCATCTACTGGAACAATCATCATCACCTTCTGCACGCCACCAAGCACATCAACGGCCGCATCATGTGGGCCAACCTGAATCTATTGTTCTGGGAGTCGCTGGTGCCTTTCGCCACCGCCTGGATGGGCGAAAATCATTTCGCGCAGTTGCCCGTTGCGGTCTACGGCGTCGCGCTGTTGATGCCGGGGCTGGCCTGGTTGATCCTGCAGCACGAAATCATCGCGCTTGACGGCGATGATTCGTTGCTGGCGATCGCCGTCGGCAACGATCTCAAGGGCAAGCTGTCAATGCTGCTATATGTCGCAGCGATTGCGCTGGCCTTCGTCAATCGCTGGATTTCCTGCGTGCTGTATGTCGTCGTGGCATTAATGTGGCTGGTCCCGGATCGCCGGATTGAGTCGAGAATCAAAGAATGAGCAAGCGTGACTATTACGAAGTTCTGGGCGCCACCAAGGATGCCGGCGACGACGAACTGAAAAGGACTTATCGCAAGCTGGCGATGAAGTTTCATCCGGACCGTAATCCGGGCGATCACACCGCCGAAGAAAAATTCAAGGAAGCCAACGAGGCTTACGAAGTCCTGACCGATCCTCAGAAACGCGCGGTTTACGACAAGTACGGCCACGAGGGTTTGCAGCGGGGTGGTGCCGGCGGCGGTGGCTTCGGTGATTTTGGCGGCGGCGGATTCTCCGATATTTTCGGCGATGTATTCTCGGATATCTTCGGTGGCGGCGGTCGCAGCAGCGGTCCGCGCCGCGGCTCCGATCTGCGTTTTGTGATCGAACTGTCGCTCGAGCAGGCAGTGTTCGGCTCGGCCGAGACCATCCGCATTCCGACGATGGATACCTGCGACAGCTGCAAGGGTCATGGCACCGCCACCGGCAAAAAAGCCGGCGAGTGCCCGACCTGCCAGGGCGCGGGCCAGGTTCGCGTCAAACAGGGTTTTTTTGTATTGCAGCAAAGCTGCCCGCATTGCCGTGGCCGCGGCGTGGTCGTCACCGATCCGTGCAAGACCTGCCGTGGTGCCGGCAAGGTGCGGCGCGAGAAAACCCTGGAAGTGAAGATTCCGCCCGGTGTCGACACCGGCGACCGCATCCGTCTGTCCGGCGAGGGCGAGCCGGGCGACCGCGGTGCGCCGCCGGGCGATCTGTATGTGCAGATCAACGTCAAGCCGCATGAATTCTTCGAGCGCGATGGCAGCGACCTGTTCTGCACCATTCCGATTTCCTTCATGGACGCGGCGCTGGGCGGCGACAAGGAGGTACCGACGCTGCAGGGCAGGGATGCGCTGCACATCCCCGAAGGCTGTCAGAGCGGACGCCAGTTCCGCATGCGCGGCAAGGGCGTGAAGTCGGTGCGCGGTGGTCCTGCCGGCGATCTGATCTGCACGGTGCGCGTGGAAACGCCGGTCAAGCTCAACAAGCAGCAGAAGGAACTACTGCGCCAGTTCGGGGACACACTGACCGGGGACGGCAGCCGGCATACGCCGGAAACCGAATCATGGCTGGACAAGGCGCGCAAATTCTTCGATAGCCGGGTTTAGCCGCTCACAACGCGAGGATCGGCCGCATGGGCAGCACGTCGTCAATACTTTGGGGCCTGCTGTTCAGCTCGATCGGCGTGGGCTACTTCATCTATGGCCGCAAGCAGCAGAAGCTGGTGCCGCTGCTGTGCGGAATCGGCCTTGTGGCCTATACGTTCTTCGTTTCCAATCCCTATGTCATGGCCGCGGTTGGCGTTGCGCTGATGGCCGTGCCGTATTTCGTGCAACTCTGATCTGACGTTTCCGCAGCCACCGCTTTATCGGCATTAACACTCCGTTAATCGCCTGACAGTGTGCAACCGGGCTTGCGACCCGTATCCTGATGCGGTCGTCACATTCGGGAATCTCTCATGTTCTGGAAAAATTCAGGCAAGGCTGAAGATGCGCAGGCAGTGAGCGCGATATTGCCGGCGCCGTATCTGCTGGTTCTCACCCAGGGCAAGTCGTTCAGGGCGGCGGAAGATCTGGCAGCGCTGCAGCAGCAGTTGCCCGAAGGACGCCGCTGTGAATTCACTTCCGTTCCCGCAGGCGCCGGCGGCGCAACGATCGAATGCGATCATGTGCTGAGCCTGTTCGTCGAGCCGGCGCAACTGGACGGCGTCGCTGATCAGGTACTGGCCGCGCGGCGCAACGGCCGGACCACGACACTGATCGTGGCGATCACCAGCCTGCAATTGGCAACACTGGGGCGCTGGCTGGATCAACGCGCCAACGAAGGTCGCCTCGGCGGCGTGCGACTGATGCTGGCGCAGGACATTGCCGATGTTGCAGCGCAACTGCGCAATCGGCTGGGCCCGGTGCGCGAGGATAATGTCATCCGCATGCCGGTATCGACTGAAGTCGAGAACAGCCCGGTGCGGAATTTCTATGTGTTCAGTCCGGAACTGCAGGCCCTGGTTGCGCGCATCCGTGGCTTCGCCCGGAATGGCGTTGTGCGGGGCTGTCTGCTCGGTGGCCCCGGCAGCGGCAAGACCACGCTGGCTTATTACTATTTCCTGGTGCGCGAGCGGGGTCGCTTCGTCTCGGTCAACCTGTCGGCCGAAAACACCGGCGACAAGGCCGCCATCAAATCACTGCTGTGCGGGCATGTTTCCGGCGCATTTCCGGGCGCAGGTTCGCGCACCGGCGCTTTTGCGCACGCACGTGACGGCGTCTGCTTTCTCGACGAGAGTCACGGGGTCTCCGGCGCGGTCATGGAGGTGCTGATGGAGGCGCTGGACAACGGCCAGTACCTGCCATACGGCGCGTCGGCCAAGCAGCAGATGGAATGTGCGCTGCTGTTCGCCAGCAACCGCAGCTGGGAGCACTTGCAGAACGCCGTGAACCTCGACGAATTCACGCGCATGGGCGCATCGGTGCTGGAAGTGCCGGAGTTGGCGCGGCGCGAGGAAGACATGATCGCAGTGACCGCGACCACCCTGGCGCGACTGGCTGCGCGCTGCACCACCTGGACTGCGGCGACCGGCCTGAGCAGCGAGGCCTGGCGCGCGATCCGCGAATGCCGCTGGCACGGCAATATCCGCGGGCTGGTGCGCACGCTGGAATCAGCGTTCGTCGATACCGCCTCGGGCAATGGCGGCGAAGTGGTGCAGGCAACCGAGATCGAGCGCGGTATCGCGCTGTGGGAGCCCAAGACCCATCACAGCCATCAGCTCTACGGCACTCACTGAATCAGCGTCCGCATGGACTCGCCCGCGTACCGCGGCATTTTCATCTCGCATGGCGCGCCGACGCTGGCGCTGGACCATCATCCCGCGCACGATTTCCTGGCCGCCCTGGGGCGCGCGCTGCCGCGGCCGCGCGCCATCGTGGTGCTGTCGCCGCACTGGCGGACTGCGGCATTCGCGGTAAAACACGCAGGACGCTTCCGCGCGGTGCATGACTTTTCCGGATTTCCGCCAGAGTTGTACGAATTGCGCTATACGCCGCCCGGCGCACCGGAACTGGCGGCCGAGGTCGAAGGCATCATCGCCGCCAGCGGTTTGCCCACCGGGCGAGTGATGGATGACGGTATCGATCATGGCGTGTGGATCCCGCTGATGCTGATGTATCCGCAGGCCGATGTGCCGGTCGTACCGGTGTCGATCAGTTCCGCGGGGCCAGAGGCGCACTTTCAGCTTGGCCGCGCGCTGGCCGGGCTGGGCCATGACGATGTATTGATTCTCGGCAGCGGCGGTGCCGTGCACAACCTGCATGAAATTTCGCTAACCGGGCCGGTGCCGGAATGGGCGGCAGGGTTTGACGAATGGACATGCCGGCAGGTGCTGGCGGGCGACTGGCAAGCCTTGCAAGCGTATCGCCGACTCGCACCGCAGGCGGCGCGTGCGCACCCTACCGAGGAACACTTCATGCCGCTGTTCGTGGCGGGCGGTGTTGCCGGTCAAGCGACGGTACTGCACCGGAGTTTTTCTTATGGCTCCCTGGGAATGGCTGCTTACGGATTTTCCCCGATCTGACACCAATGACACTCCCTGAAAGCGAATCCTCCTGATGCGGTTCGTCGATCGCATCGGATTTGCAGGAGCGGCGGGAGCCGTGCTCCCGCTGGGCGCGAAAAAAGCTCGCGCCTAAGAGGCGCTCCTACAAGCGCAATCCCGTGTCTACAGGCCACCCGCTGTCCGGGTTACGGGCATTTCATTTGTTATATTATATATAATGTATAAAATAATATATTATAAATAATAACATTCTAAAACAACACTATAACCACAGCGGGTGGCCTGCCAACGGCTCATAAAGCGCCGAATCAATCGTCGTCATCGTTGTTGATTCCGCAAATCTTGATTTCGTCCGGAATCAGCTGTGATCGTTCAAGGTGAGACATGGCCGCTTCGGAGCCGAAGTAAGCGAGTGCGATCGGGTATTCGTCGCTGATTGGCTCAACATATTCGCGCCCGAGAAACTCGCATCTGACCGTGCCGTGCTCGGTGCGTTGCCAGTATGGACACAACACCTCTTTGAGGTTTCCGCGATAAGACCATTCGCGCAGCTCCATGCCGAAGCGGCTTGAGTCTCCTGTGAATGTCTCGCCCGGCAGCTTCTCAACTACGCGATAGCAGAACGGGCCTTCCGGAATTACATCGGTGCTCTTCTCGGTCATATCGCCTCCTGGGTCACGCGCCGGCGTAGCCGCTGGCGGTGGCGCGCACGCGGCCCAGCGCAAGCAGGGTGTCGAGCAGTTGCGGCAGGCGTTTTTTCCACGGGCCTTTGCCGGTGAACTGCGCGGCAATCGCCGCCTCGGTCAGTGGCACGGTGCTGGCGGAGATGAGGTCCGCCAGCGCGCGAATCTGCGCCGGCAACTCGGCGGGCCACGGCGTTTTCTTCGCACGCTCTTTTGGAGAAAGGGTGAGAGCACTGTCATGCGCCAGATCGGCCTCGATCTGCTGCGTGACCTGCGCGGTCGCCTGCGGATGCTGAAACTCCGGCCGCAGCCAGCGCACCTGTCCGCGCGCTTCCTCCGCCGCGCGTTCGGCGTTGAGCGCCACCAGGCGATTCAGCAGCTCCGCTTGCGCCGCCGCCTGTGCCGCGTCCGCTTGTGCCAGCGGCAGGCTGCCGCCGGGCTTGCCGACCAGCGCCGGCGCGAGGTCGGCCCAGCCGTAGGCATCGAGCACGGCGGCGTCGAGTTCGTCGTGCAGGCTGGCGAGCACGCCGACCAGACCCTGCTCGTGGATGGTTTTCTCTTTCGGATTCAGCGCCGCGCCGCCGCGCAGTTTCTCCAGCACGTTGTACAGGCCGGTGAGCGTGAGGCTCGCGTGCTGCGCCTGCTGGCGCTTGCGGTGCGCGTCGATCTGCTCGGCCAAGGCGCGGATGCGGGCCGCTGGTGCCGGCGTGTCAGCCGGAAAGGGGAAAGGCTCGAAGCAGCGGGTTTTGACATAGACCGGATCATTGCCGACGCCGAGATGGCTGCCGCTGGCCAGCGCCCACAGCACATGCACGCGGCTGGATAGCACGCCTAGCGCAGTGGCATCGCCGAGCGCGATGGCGATGAGCTTGTTGTCCGGCGCGATGGCGGCGTCGAGAAACTGGAACAGGCGATGCTTGGCGGTTTCGACCGTGGCGATGTAGCGCGTGAGGCCGCGCAGATAACTGCGCAATTCGGGCCGTGGCCTGCCGTGCAGCCACCAATTGTCGCGGATTCCTTTATCGCGATTCTGATCGCGCTCCGGCTTCACCCGCTCCAGCAGCCATTGATAGGCCGCGGGATGTTGTTCGCGCAGTTGTTCCGCCGTCAGGCCAAAAGCGTCGATCACCATCACACCGCGCGGCCGCTCGGTGAGGTCCTTGCCGTTGCGGTATTCACGAATCAATGTGAGATTTTCGGCTTCCGCAGTCGTGACAATAAACCCCGCGCCAAAAAGCATGAGGCCGCGGCTCGTTAAATTCTGATTGGATAGCAGCGTTCCTGCGCTGGCTATATTGGCGCCGATGCTGAGATC
>JBOICK010000078.1:0-7577 GCA_050739895.1 Stenotrophobium sp. | reverse complement strand
GCGCAACACGGTGTAGCCGTAATTCAACAGCGCGTTAACCCCATCCGCATCGCGGTCGCGGCGGAATGCTTCGCCTAACAGTAGCGGCCAATAACGGCGTGCGCCTTGAGCTTCGATGTTCTCAGGATCGCCGGAGCGCACCTTGGCAATCAGAGCCTTGACGGGCGCGAATAGTTTGCCGAGGCTTTCCAGAACGCTGGACTGTTGGGCCAATTTGGATTTGACGATTTCCGCCCACAGCCGTTTTTGCAAAGGCTTGCCGGCTTCAAGCTGAGCGTCCATGCGCCCAGCCTGTTCGAAGTTGCCCTCCAGTGGCCACAGCACTGCCGTTGGATGGTGGTTCGCTCCACATACCACCAACGGAGCCTTGCGCTCTGCCAAGGCGACCAAAACATTGTTGGTGAAAGTGATGCCGTGAGCGTTGCCAATGACGGCAGCAATGTCGTCAATCGGTACCCGGCCGACTTCGTTGCCTTCGCTTGAAACAACCAAGAATCCACGATCCAACGAAAGGAATCGCTTGTCCTGCGCGATTTCGACGATGCGTCCGATCATGAGCGAAAGCCTGGGTCTAAAACGAAGCCAAGCGGATCGATAAAGACGCGGCGAGCGCGGGCTGCGAATAAAGAGCTCGCCGTCTTGCTGATGTATTTGAAAGTATCAGCAGGGTCACGATTGCGTGTATCTACATTCGCCTCGAAATGCTCGGCGAAAAATATTTGGCCGTTGGCGCCGATCTTTACAACGCGATAAAGACGCCTTTGATCTTTTACTTCCTCCATCGCCACCATGTCGTTGATGCAAAGTCGCATGATCAGAAGCTGGTCATCTTGTGTTTTCTGCGTGTCCCTGAGCCGCGCCGAGTTGGACTTTGCTATGGCATGAGCCCGATGTGTGGAGATCACCGAGCCTTCCCATTTGCTGTTGGCGTTGCGAAAAATCTCAATGCAGTAATTTCCACCGCTCATGTAGCCTTTGTAAGCTTCACCGTGGCTAGGTTTGCCCAAGCGTCCCTCGATGCCGATAGTCTTAAGAGGCTCAACAATGCGGATGCGCCGTAATCCGGATTCCTCGCCGTAGCGCAATAACTTGTCAATAAATTCCTTGCCGCTCAGCCCTTCTGTGAGCTTCGTCAGCTTGGTGCATAGCTGTTTATCTCTGATCCATTCAAGGTCTTTGGCGCTCTTGAATTGATCCAGCGCGATGCGATGTGTCGCCATCCCATCGGGCAAAAGCCCGTATGCAGTTTCTTTGAGCAGTGCACCTTGCCAACCGTGGTCGGGCCGGTGCGAAACGATAATGCGATCTTTTGCTGCTTTGATCTCATCGCGGAACGTTGGCCAAGGCTGCGGCATGTCTCTGAGCAGGCGCGTGAGCTGTTGCTCGCGCGCGTGTGCGGACGCGGTGGCCATGAGCTGCAGCAGACGGCGGTCTGAGACGGCAATCACCGCCGCGTCAATCGCATGATGGCGGTGGTCGTTGCGATTCTTGTGATCGTCCACGGATAGCACGCGATTGAGCCCGAGCGTGCCGCGCAGCATGGACGTAAGTCGTCCCGGCGTATTCCAGATCGCATTCGGCGGGCAGATCGCAGAGAGATATTCCTTGGCGACGCGCGACAGGTATTGCGTATCGGTCAGATGCCGCGCAAGGAAGTCCCGATCTTTGAGGAAGCGTTCCATCGCATCGGGCGCGAAACGCCACGATTTATTCTTCGCCAGTGCTTCTGCGCGTGCACGAATTTCTTCCCAATTGTAGCCGGGCGGTGAATGACTAAAGGCTTCATGCGGAGTGCTATTGCTCTTGTCACGATTGACACGGCGCAGGCAAAGGACTTTGTTGGCCTGACTGTCATCAAGCGTTCGGGAAAAAGGCAGGATGTGATCAATCTCGACTTCACCGCTGAATAGCATGGTTTCGCTGATCGGCTCGCCGGTGTAGGGGCATAGACAAGCGAGTGCGCCATGAGCTTGTTCGTGATGCAAGCGCATGCGGAGCCGGTTTTCGCCGTTATCGGGAAATCCCAAACGAGCCAGATCTGCACGGTAGCGGTCGTTCTGATCTTGCCGCTTTGCCTGTTCTTTCTGGATTTCTTCGCGCTTGTCCTTGCTCAGCTTCAGGTCGCGTGCGATCTCGACGATGATTTCGTAAGGATGTCCGTAGCGCTCAATGATGGTGTTGATCACCTTGCGAATCTGGTTTAGCCCAATGTGCACCGTGGGATTGGCGATGCGGCCAAATTGTTTCTCGTCGCCGTCCTTGGGGTTGCCGCTGCCGTGGTCGGTGTATCGTTCCAGAATCTCGCCGTAATAGGGCAGTGCGGGATGAATTTCCCCGTCGTAGAACTGACTGTGACTTTGATAGCCGGCTTCTCGAACGGCATCGCTATAAACGATAACTTTTGCCTGTAAGCAAGGTAGGATGCGGCTTAGCGCTTTGCGCCCGATCATGCCGTAGCCATCAGGGAGTGAACAATTGGCTGTGGCGATGGCATTTTCGGTGGGCAGTCTGAGTTCGTTTTGCAGCCAATCGATCAGCTTGGTTTCGTTTTCCTCGGTCAGTAATTTTTCGACGATGTCATCTTGGCGCTGTGGCGTCATTTGATGCCAGGCATCACCGATGTGTTGTTGCTTGGACAGAATCACAGACGTGAGATGGCCTTTGAGTTCTTTCCGTTTCTCCGATTCCAGGTTGAAGCGCATCGCTCCGAGCTTTAACTTGCGCCGGATTTGATCGAACGAGCGTTTTGACGATGTCTCCAGTTCGCTGGCCAGAATATCGCGCTGCGCAAGAGTCAAAGCCGCATCACCAAAATTATCCTGCAGAACGCGCAGGTTGTTGAGTTCCTGATAGATGCGGAAGCGCTGTGTTGACGGTAAGGCCAGCGGAGCCCGCTTATCGCTTGGATCGAGTGTGCAGTGGCCTGGCTCGACCGGCTTGAGCCGGCGCTGATGCAGCAGGATTTCACGCAATTCCAGCCGCGCTTCTTCCGGCAGTTCGTTTCGAGTGTGCATGCTGGATTGCGCAACCCATAACGCGTCGAATTCATCTGCGATGAGTTCCCGATCCAGATAAAGTTCATAAAACGCCTTTGCACCCTTTCCACGCAAACGCGCGCGCACAGGCTGACGCTTTTCCTGCGAATTGGCATCGCGAAGTTTTGGATCGTGCCTCCAAGCCAGCCACTCACCGGCAGTTTTGGCGCCGCTTGTGGCGATGCTCTCCCGAACGCCACGAGTAGCTGTTTTGATCTTGCCCGCATCGTCCGCTGCGCTCTTGTCCACGCGGCGATTGCTCTTGAAACCGCGACGCTGATTGAGGTGAAACAGTGCGCGACCAATATGGTGAAGCGGCAGGACTTCATAAAGTCCGCGTTTGCGTAACGCATAAGGATCAAGCGTTACCAATGTTTTGCGTTGAGTGAGGTCTTGCGGCAGTAGGCCATGTTTGATGAGCGCCTGGATGAAGCGATCCCTTCGTTTCAGAAAGCGATCTCGCCGCCGGCGCATCTGTCGCGCTTCTCTGCGCGCCACTGCAAGAGAAGCTTTATCTTTCGGGTTACGGCCATCGCTGAAGATGCGTGCGCCTAAGCGAATCAGCTTGTTGGGAACTGGGGGTTGAGCATCACTCAGTTGCAAGATGCACCAACCAATCGAATTAGTGCCCAGATCAAGGCCGAGCCGGTAGCGCATGTTTTGTTCTCCGAAGCTATTGACCGCTTGTTATTCGCTCCATAGTATGTGAGCCGTTAGTCGATTGGGAATTGCGCTCTTTCCGCTAACAAGCAGATTCTGCTTAGCAGATAGATGCACAAAATGAGAAAGCCGGGCGAAAGCCCGGTTTTTTATTTGCCTGTCAGTTAGCGTTTTACTCCACCCGCTCTTGCTGTAATGGGTTGCAGGTTAGTTATATTTAATACTATAAATAATAAAAAATTAAATATATTAAAACAACTCTCAAGTGCAAGAACAGCAGAGCGGGTGGTGTTGTCAGCGGCGATTTTCAGCCCAAGCGTCCGCGTTCGCGATATTCCGCCGGGGCCTTGGGCGTCACGTCGGGCAGGGTGTGTTGGGTGTCGTGGACTGTGCGCGGGAACAGGCCGTAGCTGTAGGGCAGCACGCGCAGCACGTCGCCGGGATTGCGCTGGAGGGCGTAGGGATCGAGGTGCGACAACTCGACATCGGCCTCGATACCGTTCGCCAGCAGCTCCACCGCCAGCCGCACAATGGTGCCGGTGCGTTGCACGGTGAGCACCGTCGCATCGAGGCCGGGGCTGGTGGGTTCGACCACGCGCAGGTCGTGCGGGCGCACGTAGACATCGACGGGGCCGGCTGGATGGATGCGGTCCGTCTCCAGCGTCAGCTGACTGTCACCGATGCCGAGTTTGCGGCCGTGTACGACGCCGGGCAGGATGTTGACGCTGCCGAGAAAGTCGAACACGAAAGGCGTCGCTGGACGCTCATACACCTCGTCCGTGGTGCCGACCTGTTCGATGCGACCACGGCTCATCACGACGACGCGGTCGGCCAGTTCCAGCGCTTCTTCCTGATCGTGGGTAACGAAGATCGTGGTGTAGCCGGTCTTGTCGTGCAGTTCACGCAGCCAGCGGCGCAGGTCCTTGCGCACCTTGGCGTCGAGTGCGCCGAAGGGTTCGTCGAGCAGCAGCACGCGCGGTTCGATGGCGAGCGCACGTGCCAATGCGACGCGCTGACGCTGGCCGCCGGAGAGTTGCGCCGGGAAGCGCCGGTCCAGTCCGGCGAGTTGCACCAGTTCCAGCAGCTCCAGCACGCGCTTGCGGATCGCATCTTCCTTCGGCCGCTGCTTGCGGCTGCGCACGCGCAGGCCGAAGGCGACGTTCTCGAACACGGTCATGTGCTTGAACAGCGCGTAGTGCTGGAACACGAAGCCGACGCGGCGTTCGCGGATCGGCCGCTTGGCGATGTCTTCATCACCGAACAGGATGCTGCCGCGATCCGGAAATTCGAGGCCGGCGATGCTGCGCAGCAGTGTCGTCTTGCCGGAGCCGGACGGGCCGAGCAGCGCGATCAGTTCGCCGGAGCGGATGTCGAGATCAACGCCGGACAGCGCCGGAAAGTTGCCGAAGGTTTTGTGTATCTCGCGAATCTTGATGTTCATAAATTAGTGCCTGCGGGTAGCAGCGAGTTCGTCGCCGTGGCGCCACTCAAGGTAGGTTTTCAGTCCCAGCGTGATCAGCGCGAAGATCGCCAGCAGCGAGGCCACCGCGAAGGCGCCGGCGAACTGGTATTCGTTGTAGAGAATCTCGACGTGCAGCGGCATGGTGTTGGTCTGTCCGCGGATGTGGCCGGAGACGACGCTGACCGCGCCGAACTCGCCCATCGCACGCGCTGTGCACAACAGAACGCCGTACAGCAGTCCCCAGCGGATGTGGGGCAGGGTGACGCGCCAGAACGTCTGCCAGCCGCTGGCGCCCAGCGACAGCGCCGCCTGTTCGTGATCCGTGCCCTGCTCCTGCATCAGCGGGATCAGTTCGCGCGCAATGAACGGGAAGGTGACGAAGATCGTCGCCAGCACGATGCCCGGCATCGCGAATACGACGCGGATGTCGTGGCTGGCCAGCCACGTGCCGGCCCAGCCAATGCGGCCGAAGATCAGGATATAGACCAGGCCGGCGACCACCGGCGATACCGAGAACGGCAGGTCGATCAGCGAGATCAGCAGCGGCTTGCCGCGGAACTCGAACTTGGTGATGGCCCAGGCCGCGCTGACGCCGAACACCGCGTTGAGCGGAACGACGATGGCGGCGGTAAGCAGCGTCAGGCGGATCGCCGACAGCGCATCGGGGTCGCCGATCGCACCGGCGTAAGTGTTCCAGCCCTTGCTCAGCGCCTCGGCAAAGACCGAGACCAGCGGCAGGAACAGAAAGCCGAGCAGGAACAGCAGCGCGATCCCGATCAGCAGATTCTGCACCCAGCGCTGCTCGGTGATGGCGGCATTGCGCCGCGCCAGCGGGCCTGCCGGCCGGAACTCGGGCGGCAGCGGCGGCAGGTCCTGCAACGAGGTGTCGATGATGTTAGACATGGAGATTGGATCGCGTCAGTTCTTGTGGCCGTGGCGGCTGCGCGCCCAGAACTGCAGGCCGTTGATGGCCAGCAGCAGCGACAGCGACAGCGTCAGCATCGCCACTGCCACGGCGCTGGCACCGGCGTAGTCGAATTCTTCGAGCTTGATGACGATTAGCAGCGGCGCGATCTCGCTGACCATCGGCATGTTGCCGGCGATGAAAATGATCGAGCCGTATTCGCCTGCAGCGCGCGCGAACGCCAGCGCGAACCCGGTCAGGATCGCCGGCAGCACCGCCGGCAGGATCACGCGGGCGATGGTCTGCAGGCGGCCCGAGCCCAGCGAAGCCGCAGCCTCCTCCAGTTCTTTCTCGGCCTCTTGCAGCACCGGCTGCACCGTGCGCACCACGAACGGCAGGCCGATGAAGGTGCAGGCGACGATCACGCCCAGCGGTGTGTAGGCGACCTTGATGCCGTGCGGTTCGAGGAACTGGCCGATCCAGCCGTTACCCGAATACAGCGCGGCCAGGGCGATGCCGGCCACTGCCGTGGGCAATGCGAATGGCAGGTCGACCAGTGCATCGAACAGCCGCTTGCCGGGAAATGAATAGCGCACGAAAACCCAGGCGACCAGTGTGCCGAATACGGCATTGATCAGCGCGCCGATCAGCGCCGCGCCGAAGCTGAGCCTGAGCGCGGCCAGCGCGCGCAGCGAACTCACCGCGTGCCAGAAGCCCTGCCAGCCGAGACCCGACGACCAGAAGATGAGCCCGCCAAGCGGAATCAGGACGATCAGGCCGAGGTACAGCAGGCTGAAGCCGAAGCTCAGGCCAAAGCCGGGAATCGGCGAGCGCGGTTTGATGCGGGCGATCATCGAGGCTCTCAAGGATAGTGCAATGCTTCGCAGACGATTGATTCAGTGCGGCGTGTAGATGCGATCGAACACGCCGCCGTCGCCGAAGAACTCTGACTGCACCTTGGCCCAGCCGCCGAAATCGCGGATGTTGACCAAGTCCAGTTTTGGAAAATCGGCGGCGTGCTCGGCGGCGACCGCCGGGTCGGACGGGCGATAGTGGTTGCGGGCGATGATCTCCTGGGCTTCCTGGGTGTAGAGATATTGCAGGTAGGCTTCGGCGACCTTGCGGGTGCCTTTGCGGTCGACCACCTTGTCCACGACGGCAACCTGCGGCTCGGCGAGGATCGACAGCGAGGGCGTGACGATCTCGAACTTGCCGCTGCCGAATTCGTCGAGCGCAAGATAGGCCTCGTTCTCCCAGGCGATCAGCACGTCGCCGATGCCGCGCTGGACGAACGTCATGGTGCTGCCGCGCGCGCCGGTGTCGAGCACCGGCACATTGTGATAGAGCGCGGCGACGAAGGCCTTGGCCTTGGTCTCGTCGCCCCCGGGCTGGCGCAGCGCGTAGCCCCAGGCGGCGAGATAGTTCCAGCGCGCCCCGCCCGAGGTCTTCGGATTGGGGGTGATGACCTGGACGTCGCCTTTCACCAGATCCGGCCAATCGTGGATCGCCTTGGGAT
>JBOICK010000077.1:0-3566 GCA_050739895.1 Stenotrophobium sp. | reverse complement strand
CCGCGCCCGATCACGACATAGGGCAGGTTCAGCGTGATGATGCCGCGTGTGGCGAAATCCAGCGGCGTACCGCCCTTCGACACCACGGAAATCTCCGACAACAGCTGCGGCTCGTAGTAACTGGTCTGCGGGCCCATCACCGCGATCGGATGGCCATCCTTGGTCTGGTTCGCATTGACGCCGATGAAGTTGGAGATGGTGCGGTGATCGCGCTGGCGCTCGATCAGCGCACGCAGCGCGGCGCGCACCGAAACGGTCTTGACGGCGTCGGCGACCCGTAGCGGCGCATCCGCGCGCAGCGGCACCACGGTTTTGAGCGCGGCATCTTGTTGCTGAGCGGCGACGGCCAGCGTCTGCGGCAGCAGCCGGGACAGGTCAAGCGATTTCAGCGTCTGCGCACGCGCCACGCGCTCCGGATCTGCGGCGGATTTCGACGCAACAGCGGCCGGCGCTGCCGGCGCCGAGGAGGAATGCGTCAGGAACGGCCGGCTCTGATAGCTGCCCGGATCCCAGACTGCGGCGCCCGCCGGCAAAGTCTGCGGACAGGTTTCGCTGAGACTCGGCGGCGATTGCGTGGCGAAGGACAGGTCGGTGGTGGCCGGACTTTCCGGATCGTTGGCATGGCGCAGGTCGCGCCAGAACTCGCAGTCGGCCTGCGAGATGGTACGGTTATTGGGACCGAATGTCGGGTCGAGTGTTTGCAGTAGATTCACGTTGTCGTCTTCGCTGCCGCCACCGCCACCGAAAATCGCCTGGATCAGCGCAGCATTGATGACGATATCGGCGACGGTGAAATTGCGCGGCGGGAATTTTGGCGGCACGCCCAGCGCCAGTGTTGCGTACTCGGGGGGAATCTGCGTCAGGCCCTGCGGCGTCTGCAGAAACGCGATATAGGCGTTCATGCCCTGCACCAGCTCGTTGACGTCCTGGATCGCGAGATTCCCCAAGGGACCGAATTTCTGCTGTGCCGCAGTTGCCATTGCGTTCAGTTCGTCGTCGCTGTAACCCATCTGCGCGCCGTACTGGTTGTCGAGGCCATAGGTCATCGCCGATGGCCCGAGGAACTGTGAAATCTGGCCGCGGCCGAGATTTCGCAGCAGGTCGTACAGCCACAGCCGGTCCTGTGCCTCGGCGTAACCGACGCCGAACATCGCGGCGGCGCGGTCGTCGCCGGTGACAAACGGCACGCCCCAACCATCACGCTTGATGGTGACGTTCTTGCCGTCAGGCGCGATCAGGCTGACGCTGGAAACCACGGTATCGGGCGTCAAGCCTTCCTTCTTGAAATAATTGCAGGCGTTGTTGGAACTGACCTGCTGTGTGGCGATGCTGGTCGGCGGCACGCAAGGCGTTGCGATCATCGGCGATTTGGCAAAAGCGAGATTGCCGTACATGTCGAGCTGGTCGCGGAAATTGGCCGGGTATTGCGTGGCCGCAGCCGGCACCGGCACTGCCGATGGCGCACCAATACCACCCGCTGAATTGCCGTTCTCGCCCGCCGGCAGGATGCTCAGGAAGATATCGCTGGGATTGCCACTGACAACGCCGCTGCTTCCTCCGCTGCTGCCACTGCTCGATCCGCCGCCGCTGCCGGAAGATCCCCCTAGCAAAAGGCCGTTGACGCTGCTGCTGTTGCCACACCCGGCCAGCGCAATCGTGCCGGCTACGGCAAGGACCAGGCCCAGCTCCGTTGTAAACTTGCCCATGATTTATCCCCTAGCGCACTTCGCGTCCCAGACTTGGGCGGAATGCATTACATGTTAGACCGCGTACCACCCGTGTCCAGTAGTAACACCACCTTATTCAGCCTGACGCCGCAGCCGGTCATGCCGGTTTGCAGCCTCAATAGAGAAACGCTCGAACAGCTGCTGGGTTTACATGGCCTGCGCATATCATGGGTCGCGGCGGACGCAGAAATTCCCGGCAGCTACTGGGGCGACAGCGAAGCGGGACTGATCGGCAGCGTGCTGTACCTGCGGCCTGATACGCCGGTGCACTCGGCGCTGCACGAAGCCTGCCATTGCATCTGCATGGGCGATGCACGTCGCGAAGCGCTGCACACCGATGCCGGCGGCGCCGATGTCGAAGAACACGCCGTGTGCTACCTGCAATGCCTGCTGGCCGATCAACTCGCAGGCTATAGCCGCGAGCGCGCTTGGGCCGACATGGACGCCTGGGGCTATAACTTCATCCTCGGCAGCGCGCAGGCATGGTTCGAGCGCGACGCCGACGATGCGCGCGGCTGGCTGCTGCGCCATGGACTGATCGACGCCGAAGAAACGCCGCTGCTACGAAAGCGTGATGACTGAAAGGCGTCACCCACTCTGGGCATACCGATTCCGGATTCGTTATATATTAATTAATAAATAAATTTAATGATAATATTATATAACAAATTTCCCAAGGAAATCTATGAGAGCGGGTGACACACTCTGGCATTTTGCTTGTGTCATCGCCCCTCTCATCCCACAATTCAATCGAATCTCCAAGGACTTCTCGTGTCACGCCTGACCGACCTGCTTTCCCAAGCCAAAACCAAAGACCCGCAGATGGGCGCCGACTTGGAACGCGAATTCCAGGCGCTGTCCTCACGCCTGCCGTTCGGATTGAACTTCGAGCGGCACCGGCCGGAGGCGGTGGAACTGCCGAACCGGCCCGTGCGCAAGGGCGACAAGGTGCGCGTGTTGCCCGAACGCGGCTCGACAACAAAGGCCGACCCGGCGCTGTGGGTGGTCAAAAACATCGTGAAGGACGGCGAATCGAAACTGGCCGAACTTGAGCCGGTCGAGGCCAGCCGCAAGCAAGCAAGCAAGCAAGCAAGCAAGGACGATCTCGTTGTTGTTGCAGAGTTCCGTGACACCCTCTATCCGGGGTTAAAAAATACAGGCCGCGTTTCACGCGGTGGCGACAAGCCCTGCCACACCGTCATCAACGGCGAGAACTACCACGTCCTGAAAGCCCTGACCTGGACGCACCGGGGCAAGGTCGATGCGATCTATATCGACCCGCCGTACAACACCGGCGCGAAGGACTGGAAATACAACAACGACTACGTCGAAAGCGACGATCTCTACCGCCACAGCAAATGGCTGGCGATGATGGAGCGCCGCCTGAAAATCGCGAAGGAGTTGCTGAATCCGGCGGATTCGGTGCTGATCGTTACCATCGACGAGAAGGAATACCTGCGGCTAGGGTTGCTGCTGGAGCAGGTGTTTCCGGAAGCTCGCATTCAGATGATTTCGAGCGTCATCAGCCAGAAGGGATCAGCACGCGCTGGCGAATTCTCACGCTGCGATGAATTCATTTACTTTGTGATGTTTGGATGCGCCGCTCCGTTATCGCTTGATGACGACATGCTCCATGAAACGGTGACTTCTGAAGGCGATGAAGTCGAGTGGGGAAGACTAAAGCGAAACGGCGCGAACGGTCGTCGTGAACGATCAGCAAGCCTCTTCTACCCAATCTTCCTAAAGCGAGATGGAAGTTTTCACTCGACGGGCGAGCCACTTTCGAGAAACGTTGCGCGAGAATCGATCAAGCCACCTGAAGGCACAATAGCTGTGTTC
>JBOICK010000076.1:0-47953 GCA_050739895.1 Stenotrophobium sp. | reverse complement strand
CCGGCACCACGCCGTAGCCCATATAGGCATAGAGATCGCCGCTGCGGCCGTTGCCGGTCTGCACTTCATCGTAGATCAGCAGCGCGTCGTGCTTGCTGCACAACTCGCGCGCACCGCGCACGAACTCTGGCGTCGCGGGCATGACGCCGCCCTCGCCCTGCACCAGTTCCAGCACCACCGCGCAGGTCTTTGCACTGACGGCTTTTCCCAGCGCCGCAAGATCGTTGTACGGCAGATGCGTGATCGCGCCCGGCAGCGGCTCGAAACCCTGCGAGTATTTGGGCGTGCCACCGACCGTGACGGTGAACAGCGTGCGGCCATGAAAAGCGTTGTTGAAGCTGATGATCTCGTGCTTGGCCGGATTGTTCTTGTTGCCACGCAAGCGCGCCAGCTTGAACGCCGCCTCGTTGGCCTCGGCACCGCTGTTGCAGAAGAACACGCGCTCGGCAAAAGTCAGCTCGGTGAGTTTCTTCGCGAGTCGCAGCGCCGGCTCGTTGGTCATCACGTTCGACAGATGCCAGAGCTTCTGCGCCTGCGCGGTCAGCGCAGCAACCAGTTTCGGATGCGCGTGGCCGAGCACGCTGACGGCGATGCCGCCGGCGAAGTCGACGTACTCGCGGCCTTCCTGGTCCCACAGCCGCGAACCGGCGCCGCGCACCGGAATCAGCTCGGCCGGCTGGTAGTTGGGAACCATCACTTCGTCGAACAGCGCACGCGTAACCGTGGACATAACCACACCCTGAGCACAAACGAAAAAAAACCGCCCGTGGCGGGTCTGCTGGAATGACCGAAATTCTACACTTCGCCGATAGGGACTGCATGCGTCGCGGTGTCGTGAAATCAGCAGTTTTGCGTCATCCGCTATCCGATTTGAGTTTCGCATATTTGTTTTTTATTGTATTAGTTTTATAATTATAATATATATATTTAAACATAACCCATGCTTGAAACGTCATAGCGGGTGTTTCATTTATTGAATCGCTCGGCTGTCAACATGGCCAATCCGCAGTCGATGGCCTTCTGCGAATATCTGCCTGCCCCGCGCTGCTACCATTGCGCCAATCTTCACCCCGTCCGGAGCTGCCCTTGACCCGTCCCCACTCCACGCCGTATCCGCGCCTGCTGGCGCCGCTCGATCTCGGCTTCACCACCCTGCGCAACCGCGTGCTGATGGGCTCGATGCACACCGGCCTCGAAGACAGCCGCAAGAACCTGCATCGCCTTGCCGACTACTACGCTGAGCGTGCGCGAGGCGGCGTCGGCCTGATCGTCACCGGCGGCTTCGCGCCGAACATCGCCGGCTGGACCAAGCCACTGGGGGGCACGCTGTCCTCATCGGCCGCCGCACGGCGTCATCGCGAGATTCCGCAGGCGGTACATGACAACGGCGGCAAGATCGCCCTGCAGATCCTGCACACCGGGCGCTACGGCTATCATCCGTTCGCGGTCGCGCCGTCGCGGATCAAGTCGCCGATCACGCCGTTCACGCCGCGCGAACTGTCCACAGGCGGCATCGAGAAACAGATCCAGGCTTTCGTGCGCTGTGCGGAATTGTCGCGCGAGGCCGGCTACGACGGTGTCGAGATCATGGGCAGCGAGGGTTATTTCATCAACCAGTTCATCGCAACCCATACCAACAAGCGCACGGATGAATGGGGCGGCACTTACGAGAACCGCATCCGCCTGCCCCTGGAAATCGTGCGGCGTACGCGCGCGGCAGTCGGCAAGGACTTCATCATCATCTACCGCCTGTCGATGCTCGACCTGATTCCCGACGGCAGCAGCTGGCCGGAGGTCGTGCAACTCGCCAAGGCGATCGAAAAGGCCGGCGCGACCATCATCAACACCGGCATCGGCTGGCACGAAGCGCGCGTGCCGACCATCGCCACCTCGGTGCCGCGCGGTGCGTTCGCCTGGGTGACGAAAAAGATGAAAGGCGAAGTCAGCATCCCGCTGGTCACCACCAATCGCATCAACACACCGGAAGTCGCCGAGCAGATTCTTGCCGATGGCTGCGCCGACATGATCTCGATGGCACGCCCACTGCTGGCCGATGAAAATTTCGTCAAGAAAGCCGCCGAAGGCCGCGCCGATGAAATCAACACCTGCATCGGCTGCAACCAGGCCTGTCTCGATCACGCCTTCAAGAACAAGATCGCATCCTGCCTGGTCAACCCGCGCGCCTGCCACGAGACACAACTGAATTACCGCCCTACCTCGCAGAAGAAGCGCGTCGCCGTGATCGGCGCCGGGCCTGCGGGCCTCGCCGCATCGACCGTGCTGGCAGAGCGCGGCCACGAAGTTCACCTGTTCGATTCCGCTACGCAGATCGGTGGCCAATTCAACATGGCCAAGCGTATTCCGGGCAAGGAGGAATTCGAGGAGACCCTGCGCTACTTCAAGCGCAAGATCGAAACCACCGGCGTCAAGCTGCATCTCAACACGCGCGTCAGTTCCAACGATTTGCTCAAGGCGAAATACGACGAAGTGATTCTCGCCACCGGCGTCACACCACGCAGCCCGCACATCAAGGGCCAGGACGAAGGCATGCAATCCGGCAAGGTGCTGTCCTACGTCGATGTGCTGCTGCACAAGAAACCGGTCGGCAAGCGCGTCGCCGTGGTCGGTGCCGGCGGCATCGGCTTCGACGTTTCGGAATACCTGGTGCAGGACGGCCATTCGCCGACGCTTGATCTCGACGCCTGGAAGGCCGAATGGGGCGTCACCGATCCCGCCGCCACGCGCGGCGGCGTCACCCGTCCGGCGATTGCGGCGCCCGCGCGCCAGGTCACACTGCTGCAACGCAAGGCCAGCGGCCTCGGCAAGGGTCTGGGCAAAACCACCGGCTGGATACACCGCGCGGCACTGAAGATGAAAAAAGTCGAGATGCTCGGCGGCGTCAATTACGAAGCCATTGACGAGCGCGGCCTGCTGATCAGTTTCGGCGAAAAGCGTGAGAAGCCGACGCTGCTCGAAGTGGATCACATCGTGCTCTGCACTGGACAGGAGCCGCTGCGCGAACTGCATCAGCCGCTGCTGGACGCGGGACTCAATGTGCACCTGATCGGTGGCGCAGACGTGGCCTCTGAACTCGACGCCAAGCGTGCCATCAACCAGGGCAGCCGGCTGGCGGCGGAACTCTAGAATTCTCAGCCGATATAAAAAACCCCCGGTTTAGCCGGGGGTTTCACTATCTGCGAAGCCTAGTTCGGGCTCACCGGAGTTGGCGGGCCAGTCTTGCCCGGCGGCAGTGGCGGCAGGGTAATCGGGTTGCTGATATTGATGTTGTTGTCGATGGAAATTCCTGACAAGTCCAAATCCAGATTGGTGGCAATAACGCTAAAACCCGCCGGTGGTGTATCAGATACCACGGGTTTGCAGGTCGCACAAGGCACGCTGAAATATTGCCCTGCATGCGCGGCTGCGCTACCCGCAGTATTGCTGACATCCAATACGCCGCCATCCACCTTGCCTTCGACTCCCCCCGCTGTGGTTTGGGCCACCGCATAGGTTGCTTTCAGGGCGCTGATGGCAGCCACAGCTGTCTTCATCACATTGCCGCCGGGTTTGGTTGCGGCAACCTTGCGGAAATACGCCGGGCTGCGCGGCAATAGCAGCGCCGCATTCATCAGGTGCCCTGCCATATTGCTGTTGCTGGCCACTGCGGCACCGATTTTTCCGGTGATGGTTTTGACGGCCCCTTGAATCAGGGTGTAATCCGCGCGGCCGGCGCGATCCTGCTCGTTCGGCATGGCGAAGTCATTGATCTTGAGCCCCGAACTGGCGCCCATGGCAAAAACCGTATCGTCGGCCATGACCCACTGCGCGCTGCCGTTGTCTGTTGTCACGACGGAATCGCCCGACAGCAACACGGTTCCATCCTGTGCATTGATGGTCTGCTGACCGCGCTGCACCATGACGCCGCCGGATGCCGCTATCACCCGTCCGACCGGCCCTGCCGCAAAAGCCGTTCCGCAGACCAGCAAACCCACTGCTGCCTGTACTGCCATATTGATCAATCTGTTCATGCTGCACCTTCCTCGCACTCTAGTAGGGGACTGGCTACGTTGCATCCGTGCTCTCGCTACCGTCCATCGATAATACTTCGTCTCGCTCATGCACTACCGCCTGAACCTTTCTGCGGCGGCGACCGTCCTGTGCACAGGCTCCGGCCATCGCCATCAAGGTGACATAGGTAGCAGCATTTGCCGGTATCTGCAAGTTGAAGTCCGTGAAGCTGTGTATCGCCAGCTCGGCAGTGGCCATCAGGAAGGCAAAACACATGCCCACGCGCAGCCGGTCATTCCGCCTGAGAATCACGCGCAGCGCATGCAGGCCGGTAATGCCCACCAGCAGCAGCAACACCAGAAAACCGGGGGCTCCGGCTTCGATCAGGAATTCCGCGTAATCGTTATGCGCATGATCGTAGTAGCCGACGACCTTGGCGGGCTGGTTGGCGGCAAACACGGTTGCGAACGTGCCTTCACCGGAACCTGTGCGCCAATATTGCTCGATGATGCCCGGATAGGCCGCGAAGGCATAAGTGCGGTCCTCGGTGGCTTCGTGGGTCTGCTCCACGCGCGTGGCCAGCTTGCCCAACCCGTACCAGCCGCTGACGATCCACACATCGACCGCCAGCAGGCTGACAAACAGCACCATGCTTTTCAGGAACAGGCGCCGCTCCTTCAGCAGCATATAGGCCGGCGCACACACAACGAGTGCGCCGAAGAATGCACTGTTGCCGCCGCGTGAGCGCGTCAGTACGAGGCCGACAACGATCACCGCCAGAAATACGCGCGTGCGTAAACGCGTGCTGAACAAGAAATTCAGAAAGTGCTTGACACGTTTGCGCCAGTTGCCCAGATCGACGCTGCGCAAATCCGCCAGAATCAGACCAATGCCAACCGCCGCACCCAGTTCCAGATAGCCGGCCAGATGGTTGCGGTTGACGAAAGTGCCGGTCGCGACGCCCAGGTAGGCCGTCTTATGCTCGAAGAATCCGTATTCGACACGCGACAGCACCATGACGCCGCCATAGATCGCCTGCAGCAGCGCGGAAAAAACCAGCACGTTGGCCAGGGTGTTGAGCCGGCTGCGATCGCGCGCCAGCCCAAGCACGAGAAGGTAGAGCGAGAAATAGCCGAGCGCCAGCGTCCACCGCTGAAAAGTCAGGCCAGGCTGGATGCTGATCGGCCAGGCGTGTTCACTGGCCATATCAGGGAATAGCGTTGTGTAGAGCCGGGCCGCGGCGGGCGAAACCGATTGCAGCGACGCAAAGTCGAGCGGCACCATCTGCACGATCCCCCAGGCCAGCCAGACCAGCCACAGCAAGATCGGCAGCGTGTAGCTCAGCACCGGGAAAGTGCTGTTTGCCCGATCCAGGGCTCCTGGCAACTGGCACAGCAGATAAATCGTACAAAGTGTTCCCGCGAGAATGCCGATCAGGGCTTCGGCCCAGGGCCGGTTGCTGCCCCATGGCAAAGGCAGCCAGAACAGCAATACAAGCAGTCCAAAGAAAATGATGCGGTCTGCCGTGCCCTTGCCCAGCAATGTTGCGGTCCGCTGCTTCATTTTTGGCTCACGCCGGCGCCGGCCTGGCTGTCGCAGCCCGCGGCCGCATGGCTGCGACAGGCTTTCTCTTTTGCCCGCACCTGTATGCACCAGGGGTTGCTGTCGGGTTTGGCAATCACTTCCCTGCACAGCAGTTCTTCCTGGCCCGCCCTGGATGCGGCCTCCAGCAACGGTTGCCAATGGGCTGCGAAACTGTGGCGGATGCTGGCCAGCCACAGCGCCCTCAGCGCGGGATCGGACTGCCGGTAAACACCAGTGCCGATCAGGGCCAGCGATAACTGCAAGGTATCCGATTGTGCTGCCAGCGCCTGCGCATGCCGCACCGCCTGTTGCACGCGATCGTCGAAATGCCCGGTACTGACCAGGGCAAACGCATAATCCCGCCAGAGGTAGGCGTCGGCCGGAGCCAGTTGCAATGCTTGCCGGTATTCCAGCAAGGCCTGGTCAGGCTGGTTGCTGTACAGGTCAGCGATTGCGGCGGATTTCAGCGCACGCGCATTGTCGGGGGTGAGCCTGTAGGCAAAACCCGCCGCCTGCCGCGCTGATGCCCTGGCGTCGGCCCATTGCCACTGGCCTTCGGAATATCGCGTATAGGCGTCCGACATGAACCAGCGCGCATTGAGGAATACCGCCGCCGCTCCGGCCACCGCCAGAATAATCAGCAAAGACGCATTGAACATCTTTGCCGGCTGCACTGGGACCTGCTCCGGGAATTCGCGACTCAGAAGAACGGCTTAAGCGTAGTAGCGGTAATCATAGTAATGCCCGCCATAGCGCTTGGAATAATGCGTCATGTCCACCGCATTGATGACCGCACCGATAATCGGGGCGTGGGCGAATTTAAGCTGGCGCACGGTGTTCCTGACCAGGCTGCGGGCGGTGGCGTCGGCCTTGACCACGAACAGGACTGCATCGGCGTTCTGCACCAGCAGCAGGGTATCGCTGACCGCCTGGCAGGGCGCAGAATCGAAAATGATGCGGTCATAGCGGGTCGCCAAGGCGTCGATCATCTGGTGAAACTGCGGCAAAGCCAGGATCTCGCCGGGATTGGGCGGAATCTGCCCGACCGGCAACACATCGATCTTGCCTTCTTCATGCCTGAAGACGCATTGGTCCAGCGTCGCTGATCCGGCCAGATATTCAGTCAGCCCCGGCGACTTGTCGGGCAGACCCAGCGTCTTGGCGACCGTTGCGCGGCGCAGGTCGCAATCCACCAGCAACACCCGCTCCATCTGCCCCAGCGTTATCGCAAGATTGCAGGAAATCGTGGTTTTGCCTTCTTGCGGCACCGAGGAAGTGATGACGATCTTATGCGCCTTGCGCGACAGGTCGGCCAGCAGCAGTCCTGTGCGTACGCTGCGCATGCCTTCACTGAATCCGCCTTTGGGTTCGCTGATCATTTGCAGCGAGGCTTTTTTGCCTTTCTTGAATTCGGGCAGCGCCGCAAGCACCTGCAGGCCGGTCAGCACCTCCATGTCTTCGCTGGAGGAAATGGCGTCGCTCAGCATGTGTCGCAGCAGCGCTGCGACCAATCCCAGAATGAACCCTATCGCCAAAGCAACCAGCAGGATTTTCTTTTTCTTGGGCTTCGCAGGCGTGTCCGGCACCACTGCGGGATCAATCACGCGCGCAACCACCTCCTGATAATCTCCTGAGGACTCGGTTTCCTTGAAGCGGGTCAGAAAGAGGTCATAAAGCTGCTGGTTGGTGGTGACATCGCGCTGCAAGGTGTCGAGCTGGGTCTGTTTGCGATCCAGGTCTACAATCTGGCTGCGCGCCTGCTGCTCCTGCGTGCCAACCTGTTGAGCGGTTTGCGCAGCAACTTCATACTCGGCCTTGACGCCTTGCGCGGCGATCATCAACTGGGTGTGATAAGCCGTGGTCGCTGAATTCACCGTAGCCTGTGCAGCCTGCATCAGCGGGTGACGCGGCCCATAGCGGGATGCCAGTGTCTTGAGCTTCTGCTGTGCTTCCAGCATGCGGTTCTTCGCGTCTTGCACGACCGGACTGGTCAACAGTGTGCTGACATTTTCAAGTTGCGCGTAATTGTTGCCGGCCTGCTGGATCTTCCAATAGGCGCTGGCCAGATCGGTTTTCTTTTGCTGCGCAGTGCGCAACTGGGTGAGACTGTCGGTCAACTGCGTTTCCACCAGACCGCGCGTTCCACCGACATCGACCAGATGCTCCTTGTCGCGAAACGCCTGCAAAGCGGCTTGGGCTGTCTTCAGGTCGTCGCGAATCGAACCTAGACGCTCATTGAGCCAGCTGGTGGTCTTGTTGGACATCGCCAGGCGGGCATCGAGATTGCTCTCGATGAATACGTCGGTGAGCGCGTTGGCGACCTGTGCCGCCAGTGCCGCGTCTTTCGACTCATAGTTGATCTTGACCAGATCAGTGTCGGCGACCGGCTCGACATTGAGGTGCTTCTCAAAAACGTCCACGGCGTGCTCGAGCTTCTGGGTCGCGAGATCGATCGGCTGCTGCGGATGCACGATATGATCCGGCAGAAATGGCAGCCACTGCTGCCAGTTCCAGTCCGCCGGCAGCAGGCCGGAATTGTCGAGGCTGAATTCGGGCTTGTCTTCCAGGCCGAGTTTCTTGACGACTTTACGCCCCAGTTCACGCGCATTGAGAATCTTGTACTGCGTCTTCACATAGGCGTCGGTACCATAGCCAGGGTCGTAGACATCCTGGACCTGCTTGACCGGGCGGTTCGAATGATTCTCGATCAGCAAGGTCGCAGTGGCCTGGTAAATCGGTGTCGTCGCGAAAACCCACAGTCCGGCCAGGATGACCACGACCAGGGTGATACTGAAAATCCCCCATTTATGCCGGTAAAGCGCGCCCACCAGTTCGCGCAGGTCGATCATCTGGCCAAGATTGTTTACATCCTGCACCAGGGATGCGCCCAATCGGGTTGCAGGTGCCGGCACGGGAGTCAGAGTGTTCAAAACAGGCCCTCTTCGACGACGATGGTATCGCCGGGGTACACGGGAGTATCCAGCGTCACTTTCTGCCGCTGTGCTTGCGTATATCCTTCGCGGATGACGTAGATTTTCTTCATCGATGCACGGTCGGTGAATCCGCCCGCCAGCGCGGCGGCCTTTTCGACCGTCAGTCCGAGCACATACGGATAGCCGCCCGCCCTGACGACCTGTCCGGTGACATAGAACGGCCGGTAGGAAATCACCCGCACCCGGACATCAGGGTTGACCAGATAGCCGGCACGCAGGCCGGCGGTGATTTCACGCTGGAGCTGCGTCACGGTAATGCCGCTGGCCCTCAGACTGCCAAGGAAAGGATATTTGATGAGTCCGTCGGCCTGCAGTTGCACTTCGATGGTCAGATCGGGCTCGTCACGAACCTCGACCCGCACGACATCGCCGATACCGAGCCGGTATTCGGCTGCGGGGTTGACGGGATGGTACTGCACGGCCGCATGAGCGGTCTGGCCCGCAAGAACGGCGAGCATGAGAAACAGACTAAGCCTGAGCATAACCACCAAATTTTTTATTTATGAATCCGGGAATCGGTCAGTGCGCGTAGCGCACGCCGAGATAAACCGTCGCATCCCTGTATCCGAGACCGGCTTCGTCCGTGCTGCGCCTTGAATACGAGGCTCCCAGCAGACCTAGCCAGTGCTGGGTCGCACGGTAATCGGCTTCTGCGCCGATGGTATTGATGTGATCGGTACGGGATGAGCCGACGAATTTGGAATCGAGGTGCGTCAGGTTCGCGCGGGTCAGGAAATCGCTGCTCCAGTTGTGCGTCCATGACAGTGATTCAAACCGGTTCTGGATGTAGGAAACCGCCGCCAGATAGGATTGCGCGGTCTGACTGCCTGATTGCAGCGACACCACGGAATACGACAGCGGCGCCCACGTCAGTGTAGCCACCCAATCGACCGAGTGGGTCGACTGCAACTGTGAGGCATCCTGATTGTGCCGGGCCTCGCCGACACGCAGGTCGCCGGTGGTATGCGCCGTCGCCAGCCAGCGAATACCCGCGCGGATTCTGGTTTCGTTTCCATCGAGCGTGAAGGTTCCGGGCCGCTGCTCAAAGAAGCTCGCCTGATCGTGCAATATTTCGGCGACCAGCGCGGTTCTGGAACTGACATTGTAGTAAGCCGACTCACGCACCGAAAGCACCCGGTAGTTCAAATACTGCGTGATCGCCTCATTCGTCCGGTAACGATGCACCTGGAAACCCAATTCGGTTTCAAGATTGATATTTGCGTCGTAAGCGCCATAGCGGTAGAGCGCATGGCCCGTGTTGTCAATCCACTTGTCCAATGTTGCGCCGACCGGCGTAGTGCCTTCCGTACGGCCGACGCCAAACGGATCGTGACCGAACTGCGAAGTGAAGTCGCCGCGAAAATGATGCTGCGTCATCGGCTCCCATGTCGACTTGAGCTTGAAATTGGCGTCGAGATACGAACCCGGCCCCTGGCTGACATTGTATTTAGCCGCTTCAAGCCCGGCCCCCACTTCGTAATTGATCTGACTGCCCTGACCGACAATCAGCAGCCCGGGGCTGACCAGATAACCAAATGCGGATTCCGCATTCTGGTCCTGCAAATACATGTTACTGGTGTGAATCGCCTCGGCACCGATGGTGGCGACTGCACTCACGCCGGGACCTAGCTTGACGCCAGGCAGATCGCCGGATTTCTGATCGCTGCCCGCTGGCGTCGCTGTCGGGATATCAGAGTAGGACGGCAACTGCCCTGTCGCCTGCGCGTACGCGGTCGCGGAAACCAGGGTCAAGGCCGACAGGAACACCGTGCTGAATACTGCTCTCATTTTCACACCTGCTGTCCTTACAAGTTCAGATGATTCTATAAAGTTGCAAATTCCGGCAAAATTCTAATACGCCTGATCAGACGTCATTCCTCTGAAAACGGTCAAGACAATGATGACAATGTCGAACCCAACCGACCAGTTTTCAATGTAATAGAGGTCATACTCAACTCTGCGGCGCATTTTTTCAAGCGTCTCGGTTTCTCCACGGAATCCATTTATTTGTGCCCAGCCGGTCATGCCGGGCTTGACGCGATGACGATGCATGTAGCTTTCAATGATATCCGAATAATATTGATTATGTTCTATGGCGTGCGGTCTGGGCCCCACCAGCGACATAGATCCCGACAGCACATTGAAGATCTGCGGCAACTCGTCCAGACTTGTGCGCCTGAGGAGCCGGCCAATATTCGTGACCCGCGGATCGTCGCGCGTGGCCTGCGGCACGCCATCTCCCTGCGCGGGGTGCTGCACCATCGTCCTGAATTTCAGCAGGGTGAATTCAGCGCCGTTCCAGCCATGACGCCGCTGGCGGAAAAGGATCGGCCCCTTGCTGTCCAGGCGAATCAACAGCGCAATGACCGGGAACAACGGCCAGATCAGCAGCAATATCAAAAAACCCAGAACACGGTCTTCCAGCGCCTTGATCAGGCGGCCCCAGCCGAGCAGGTAGGGCTGCGTCATCTCCAGCGTCGTCAGGCCGGCGACTTTGCTCGAAGGCAACTCGCAAAGTGTCGCCAGCAATCCCTCCGGGACAATGCGGATCACATGCGGCAATTCCGCGATGATCTCAAGTACCCGGCGCATCCGGCCCGGTTGATACTCATCGATGGCAACCCATATCTGATCGGCCACCAGTTGCTGCGCGAGAAATCGCTGCCGCACACCCTGCGGCGTACCCAGATAAGGCAGTTCGCTGAATTCCATTTTTGCCGAAGGCTCGTCGGCCACGTAGCCGACCAGCCGGTAGCCTGATTCGCTGTTCAAAGCAAGGTGCATGATGACTTTTCGAGCCAGCTCGCTACTGCCGACGAGCACCACATTGCGCGTGTCGTAACCCTTGACGCGCGCGGACTTCAGCATCCTGCGCACCAGCAGTCGCAGTGCGGTCAGGAGCGACACGCCATACACGAACCAGAATCCGAACCAGAGCCGCGAGACCTGCTCAGTGCTCTTGCTGACCGCGCCCAGCAACACCAGCATCGCGACCAGAAAACCGATGGCATACCAGAGCCGCGACAATTCCAGCAACAGCGGCACATCGCGCTGGCTTCGGTACGCTCCATACTGGCTCAGGATCAGCGGTAAAAGGCACAGCGCGACGATTATCGCGATCTGGTGCTGCTCAAGCCTCAGGAACATCAGCGCAGGCTCATGGCGTATCAGGGCCATCGTCAGTGCTGCCATGAACGCGGCCATCAGCATCACGCATATATCGGCCAGCGGCCGCAGGCGCGCCAGCAGGGAAAACAGGTCGGAGGAAATCTGGCGACTCATGCTGGCAACATCCCCGAAACGATCCCGGCATGGTCAAGGAACGCCGACAGCGTTCTCTCCAGCGCGGTCCTGTCGGCAGCGGCATCCAGATTCATGCAGTTACCCAGTTGCGCCATGCCCGGCACCTGAAAATCATGGTTCTGTGGCACGAATATTCCAAACAGCGGAACCCGGTAGTAATAGGCAAGATGGATGAAAAAGCTGTCCGGGCCGATATACAGATCAGACGATTTCAATATCGCTGCCGCGTCAGCCAGCGCAGGCCGCGCAATATAGCGCGCATGCCCGCTGAATTGTGCATGGCTGCCGCAGGGATCGAGCACGGTCACCGACCATCCGCGCTGTGCGGCAATTTCCATCAGGTTTTTCAATATTTCCGGGGTCAGCCACTTATGCCGGTATCGCGCGCAGGGATTGATCACCACTGAGCGAACCGCATTTTGGGGGCTGGCCGCCGGGGTCCACTCCGGTGCGTGGCCGAACAGTTCGCGCACCAGTGTCTGGCGGTCGTTGTAGGCGCAATGCGTCTGCGGTGCGTAGACGCCGACGCAGCGCAGAGGCTTGACCGAGCGGTTGCGCAGGTCACGGCGCTCGAAGGCGAAGATGTCGCCGGACCGGGACAGACGCCGCAATGACCGATTCACCGAGAACCAATCCTGCAATGCCTTCCACGGCCCGTCCTCCTTGACGGTATAAAAAGCAGCCTTGTCGGGAAGCAGTTCGACCACCGGCAGCGGCCGGTTCAACAGAGCAGATATTCTTGCGGTCACAGCAGTGCCGACGATCTCATATTCGCGCTCGACAGGCCCCAATCGCTCCAGCAGCGAGAGGGTAATCAGGCAATCACCGTAACCCATTGCACTGATTATGCGCAGCATTGCTGGCTCTCAGACATTGCCGCGATACAACGGCGGCCGCACCTGCGCCGAATAGCGGCTGCGCCAATCCCTGGCGACGCGCACATAGGTGCTGAAGACGCGCCTGCCGAACCACGAGCAGGCCAGATTGGCCCAGGTGCGGACCGCGAGCGGCTTGGCCGCCAGTGCCTTGCGGAACCAGATGCGGCCTTCGCGCGCGGAGCCATACTGGCATTCGGTCTGGCCGATGACGTTGCAATACATTACCCACGCCACCGGATGCGCACGCAAACGCTCGCCATGCCGGTCGAGGATACGTTTCAGGTTGGGAATGAAATTCTGCTCGGTCGAGGCCAGGCTGTTCGGCGTGCGCTGCCGCAGTGTCAACGGTTCATTGACCATCAGGATCCGGCCCGACTCCGAAAGCCGCAGCGCCAGTTCCCAGTCCTCGTAGCAGTTGATCTGCACATCGAAGCAGCCGGCCTGAATCAGCCGCTCCCTCGGCACCAGCCAGCACGGTGCCGGCGGCAGGCGCAGCACTGTCATCTCGGTGACATCGACCACCGCTTCGGCGCTATCGACGCCGGTGAACGACAGCGGGTAACAGTTCACGAACAGGTCGCCACATAGCACCAGCGATACGCCGGACGGGTGCGCGGCGAACACCTGCACCTGCTTGGCGAGCTTTTCGACGCGCCACTCGTCGTCGCTGTCCTGGAACGCGATCAGTTCGCCGGACGAATTCCCAATGCCCAGATTGCGCGCCCGGCTGACGCCCAGCCGTTCACGGCTGGGCAGGTAACGAACCCGGGGGTCGCGGAACCCTGCGACGACCTGAGGCGTGGCATCGGTCGAGGCATCGTCCACCACAATCAGTTCGAGATCGGCGTAGCTCTGCGCCAGCACACTCTGAATTGCACGACCCAGGGTATCTGCCCGGTTGTAGGTTGGAAGTACCACACTGACTTTGGGAGCAGACATATGCTCCGTTCCAGACTGTGTTTTGATCATGCGGGCGTTATCCAAGTCATCTTGTCCTTCAACTGCTTGATCGGAAGCTCCATCTTCGGCAGCGACAACTGGATGCCGGGAATCAGACACCCGCTCAGTACGAAAAACCGGTCAACACCTGACCACAGCAGATGCCCCGGGTAACCGGCATCAAACATCAGCACCAAGGCGCAAGCCAGCGCAGGGATACCGTTCAACTGGGAAATCTGCCTAATGTCTGCCATCGCCTCGCTCTTCGCCCGCACCGGAATACTCACCCGCTATCACCTTAACGGCACAATTTATTGTGTTGTTTTAATGACTATAAATATTTTAGTAAAATATAATAAAACATTTTTATTGCAACCAACAGCAGCAGCGGGCGCACATTAGTGCATTGGCAAAGCTACCGCACCGCTCGAACCGGGCAGCGGCAGCGATCCTGCGAGAGAACCAGCCACCACAGGCACGTCGGCTGAATTCGGCATGGTGACCGGCGGCGCCAGCCCACCGGCCTGCAACGTCTCGAAACGCTGACGCAGCATCTGCTGCTGATCGGCGGGCAGGCTGCGATAGCGTTTTGCGCTGTCCAGCAGCTTTTGCTGCTGTGCCGGCGTCATCGCGCGAAACACCGCGCGCTGGTGCAGGATTTCGGCGCGCTGCTGCGGTGACTGGCTGTTCCACCATGCCAGCCGCTGCTGTGCCTGCTGCCGCTGCGCCGGCGTCATCTGCGCCCAGCGTGCCGCACCTTCGGCGAGCTTGTCCTGACGTTCCGGCGGCAACTGCGCCCAGCTCTTCTCGACGCTGTTGAGCAACGCCTGCTGCGCCGGGCTGAGGTCCTGCCAGTTGACCGCGGCCTGCGCCGGCAGCGCGGCGATCAGGCCGAACAGCAGCAAGGCGATTCCAGCGATTCTAGTGTTCATGCGACAACTCCGTTCCCGCGGTTTTGCCGCGAGGGTTTAATCCCGGCAATGGCAGCTCTACATTTTTCCGGACATCGATAAAACGCTGTGCCTCGGCCTCCGGCCAATCTGCGACAAACTCCAGCAAGTCAGGCGATGGCACTGCTTTTTGCGCTGCTGACAACGGCGCCAGGGTCACCCCGGCGACAAAGACCAGCAGATCAAACATGCGGTTCCTGGCTTGCCAGCCAGCGGTAAAAATCCAGATCACGGTAGAACTGCGGCGGCACCTGGTCGCCCAGCATCTCCAGTGCGTCGGCCTGCGGCAGATCGGCAACCGCCTGTGGAGCCTCCGCCACCGCCTGCGGGATGATCTGCGGCGTCGACGACAGGCGCGGCAGTACCGCGATCACCATTCCGGCGACCATCGCGGCTGCCACTGCCGTCGGCCACATCCAGGAACGCGCCGGCTTCGAGCCGCTGCCGCCCTTGGTCCAGACCATCCGGTCCTTCAACTGCTTGATCGGCAACTCGAACAGGTGCCACGACAGCGACGCGAGCACGAAAGACCCCGCCCATGCGACCAGAGGCACGCGCCAGCTATGCTGCATCCCCGCACGCTGCAGCAACACGATTACGGTAACGTGCGCCAGATACATCGTGTAGGTGATGGTGCCGGCGTAGGCCAGCGGCTTCAGCGACAGTACCTTGACGATCGGCCCGCCGGTCTCGTTGGCGAGATACATGATGAACCCGCCCATCATTGCGCACACCAGCGAGAAGCCGAGCGTGCTGAACAGGAACGTATGCCCCGATAACCGGAATGAGGGAATGATGGCGATGCCGAGCACAACCAGAACCGCGCTGGCCGCGGCCAGTAGCATGCCGAAACGCGCCATCTTGCGGACTTCAAAAAGTTTCAGGTGCTGGCAGATGGCGATGATCGCTCCCGACGCCAGCAGGTCCATGCGATTGAACGGGAACATCCAGATAGCCTGGTAGTTGGCCAGGTGTGGAACATAGAGGAACCAGAAGCTCAACCCACGGCATATCGGCGCGGCGATGATCAGGCTGATGCAGAGCCACAGCAATTGGCGCGGCTTGAGCGTGTAGACCAGCAGCGGCCACAGCAGGTAGAACTGCTCCTCCAGCGCCAGGCTCCAGTAAGGGCCCAGCGCCCAGTAGGAGTCGGTGACTTTGGAAAGATCTGCGAACGGCATGTAGATGTTGGCCAGAAAAAGCGCAACACTGATGGTCTGATCTTTCGAGACTCGCTGCAGGACGAAAAGGCTGATGAATAAAACGGCGTAAAACGCCGGTAAAATGCGCAGGAACCGCCGCGTGTAGAAAATCTTGAAAAAATTTTCATCCTTTTTCTGAGACAGCAGGATGCCTGTAATCAGAAATCCGCTCAGAACGAAAAACAGATCAACACTGGACCAGAACAAGTACCCAGGATACCCGGCATGAGAGAGCAGCACCGCGACAAAAGCCACGGCACGGACCCCGTCCAACTGGAGAATTTGTTTTCTACTGCCGGCCATCGTTCGACTCCGCCCGGGAAAGCGCGCCCCAAACCGGCCGCTGTGCTGTTCCTGACTTTCAACAGACCCGACCTTTTCCGAAAGGTCCTGCACGCTGCAAGCCGGGCTGGCCCGCGCGCGGTATACGTCTCCATCGATGGCCCCAGAGCCACCCATGTAAATGACGGCATATTATGCAACGAGGTACGCAAAACTGCTGAGGAAATCACCTGGGCGACCGAGGTTCATCTCAAGGCGGAACAAAAAAACCTGGGCTGCGGCCCCGCTGTCGCCGCCGCCATTTCCTGGGCCCTGGAACAGGCCGGAGAAGTCATCATCCTCGAAGACGACTGCCTGCCGGACCCGTCGTTCTTGCTGCTTTGCGACGAGTTGCTGGAGCGCTACCGGGACGATGCGCGGGTCATGCAGATTTCCGGCACCAACTGGGGGGCCTCCGCGGAGCGCTATGACGGCTGCTCATACGCCTTCAACTCGTTTGCACCAATCTGGGGCTGGGCAACCTGGCAGCGCGCCTGGCGGCTTTACGAATATGATCTCGCCTCATGGCCGCGGATCAAATCGAATGGCCTGGCCGAAGGCATGGCGCTGAGCACCCGGTTCAGGCGATTGCTGGCGCGCGACTGGGATCTGGTGCGGATCGGCAAAGGCACCTGGGACCACCAGTGGCAATATTCTGTGCTGCGCCATCACGGCCTGAGCATTTCCCCGGCGCGGAACCTTGTGGTCAATCTTGGCTTCCGCGCTGACGGCACCCAGCTCAAGGGTACCGATCATGTGTTCAGCAACCTGCCGCTCGAACAGATGCCGTTTCCCTTGCAACACCCGGCGGAGGTCGCGCGCAGCGCCTCGGTCGAATCGGTTTTTGAACGAATCTACTGGCAGAAACTCGGCGGCACGGCGCAGTTGTATCGGCAACTGGTACGCAATGACAAACTGCGCAAGGTGCTGAGCAGCCTGATCCGTACTTTCATGCCGCGTCCGACCTGAATGCCGCGCTTTCCTGTTGCAATTCATCACTGCCATTTCAGGAAAAACTGAACGTGGACCACATCACGCTGCGAATCGCCTGTGTCTTCGACGATGCCTATGCACCGCATTTCGCGGCGCTGGCCGCATCGCTCGCGGCGACGCGCGGCGCAGAATCCATCGAGATCACACTGCTAGCCGACCAGGGCTTGTCGTGCGGGGTGATCAAGCAAATCGAACAGTTCCTGGCCTCGCTGGATATCTCGCTGAATCTTGTTGACGTCGACGACACGACACGACAGCGCTTACCGCCGGCGGGAAAATATCCGGCCCTGATCTGGTATCGACTGCTGCTGCCGGAACTGCTGCCTGAATGTTCCCGGATACTTTATCTCGACACCGATACCCTGGCGCTGCAAAGCCTGTGGCCGCTATTCCAGCAAGACCTCGGCAGCAAGCTTTTTGGAGCGGTCGCGCAACCCACCCGTGAATGGGAAAAGCAGTGCCGTCTGCTGGGAATCGATCCCGCCCAGGACTATCTCAATTCGGGCGTGCTGCTGATGGACCTCGAGACGATGCGTCGAGACGGATTCACTGCGCGCGCGCTGGAAGTGGCCTGGGCCCAAAATACAATGTTCGTACTGCCCGACCAGGAAGTCCTGAATCTCGCCGCCCAGGGCCGCTGGAAAAAACTGCCGCCCAAATGGAATGCAATGTCACATCTGTGGCTGACTCCCGGCCGGGACGACACTATTTACCCGGAAAGCGACTACTTGATGGCCAGATGCTCACCGGCAATCGTGCATTTCGAGGGCACCCCGGCCGTCAAGCCCTGGCATTACAGGAGTATTCACCCTATGCGTGGCCTATACCGGCATTTCCGGTCGCAGACGCCCTGGCCGCTCGACCAACTGGAGGGTAGCTCGCCGCTGGCAGCGGCACTGCGCCGACTGCCGCTCGGCTGGCAATATAAAATCGCAGGCGCCAAGACCCTGCTGTATAAACTGGCGGGACTGCAAAGGAAACAATGACCGTGGATGACAGAATCAACCGGATAGCCGCCCTCGCCAATGTCTCGGCCTACGACGAAGAGGCCGCCCGCAACTATGCGGATGGCGCGCCTCACGTCAAGCACGCCTCACTACGAACACTCTACGCGGGACTGGTCGTCAGGACTTACGACGCCGCCAGGGCGCTCAACCCGGTCCCTGAGGTGCTCGACCTGGGAGCCGGCGAGGGATCTGCGACACTGCCGTTTCTGGAACTCGGCGCCAAAGTCACGGCGGTCGATATTTCCAGTCCCCAGCTCAAGATACTGAAATCCAGATGCGATGCATTCAGCGACAGGCTTGAGATTCGCTGCGAGGATATCGCGGAGACCCTCAAGAACGATCCGAAAAAATATCAGGTCATCGTTCTGAACTCCTTCCTGCATCATGTACCCGACTACATGAGCCTGCTGACCCAGGCGTCGGCACTACTGGCACCGGGCGGACAGATATTCACCTTCCAGGACCCGCTCCGCTACGACTCGCTAGGGCCATTTACGACACTGTTTTGTGATTTTTCCTATCTTTCGTGGCGCATCTTCAAAGGAGATGTCACAGCTGGCATCATGCGTCGTCTGCGCCGCAGGCGTGGCATTTACCTGGCGGAGTCCATGCACGACAACGCGGAATACCACATGACGCGCAACGGCGTCGATCAGGATGCAATCCGCGATTTTTTTGTCGGGCAGAATTTTGACTGCACAATCGAAAGCTACTTCAGCACGCAGAGTTCGCTGTTCCAGCCGATTGGGGCCGCACTGGGCATCAAAAATACATTCGCGGTGATCGCCAGGAAAAAATAGCCGGTACCCGCCCGGTCATCGACTCCGAATGGTCAGACGCCGCCCGCGGTGCGCCCCGTATCGGACATTGACAGGAACAGGTTTTCGAGCGGCTTGTCGCTGGCGCCAATTCTGGTTTTATCCAGTGCGACCGTGTCGATACCTGATTCAAAACTGATGTAACCCTGCTCGTGCAGCAGGCTGCGGCAGGCAGTGCGGTCTTCGGCGCACAGATGCTGGTATTCGTACAGGATGAGTTTCGGCCTGAACTTGTCGAAGGGGACTCGCCGGATGATCTCATAGTCGTACCCTTCCGTATCCATCTGCAGCAGATCCAGTTGCGTGATACCGGTCTGGCGGCAAAGCGACTCAAAAGTCAGCGAACCAACCTGGATTTCCAGGATGCGGTCTTCGATATCGGGAATCAGATATTTGTGCTTCAGCAGCACATCCTTGCGAAACGAGCCGAGCGCGTGATACCAGTGCCAGACCTCCTCGCCAGGCTTCTGCTCGGCCAGCGCGTAGAACGGCAGCGATCCATCGCGGTCGGCAATGGCCGCATTGACCAGTTTGATCCTGGGGTGCTTGCCGTAGCGCTGATGCAGCCGCTTGAAGACATAAGGGACCGGCTCGATCATGACGCCGCGCCAGCGTCGGCAGACCACTTCAGCGCGCAGCGGGTCCAGAGCCATGCCGTCATTCGCACCGATCTGGATGAAAACAGCATCTGGATAAGCCTTGCCAAACAGGCGTATCGCGCGCTTGACCGGATCGACCTCCGCCCGCTTCAGGCCGTGGTACCAGGCACGCAGGGTTTCTTCCAGACAACCATCGGCAGCGCCGAATATGCGCAGCGCCCGATTCAATCTCGATCCGGAACTTGTCACAGGCAGTCGTCCGTTGAGTTAAAAAGTTTTTCGATTTTCATGGGATTGCAGCCTTCAATTGGTCTGCGAAATGGATTCCGCGCCAGGTAAAGCCGGATTGAATCCTGGCGAAAGCCACAGGCCCAGCATCAACCCGAACGGAATATAGCCGTTGCGATCCGTCAGCAGGGGCTCAACAAAGCCGTTTGCAATCACCACCAGCGCGATCGCCAGGAACATCTGCATCAGCATGACTGTACGGTGATCCTCATTTTTCGATGCAAGGTCACGCAAGCACCACCAGGAACGGCCCATGCCACCCCACCACAGCAGCAATCCCGCCATGCCGACCAAACCTCCGGAGCGCAACAGTTGCAGGGCAAAATTATGGGCGTAGCGCAGATACTGGAAACCCTGTCCAAACATCGGTGCTGCGGCAAATCCGTCGTAGGCAGCACGCGCCGCGGCTTCGCGTGCATCGTTTGAAGCCTGGACATCACCGAAGTTGCCCAGCAACCGGCTCAGCGCATTGGTGGCATCTGCGAAAGGATTATCACCAAACAGGACAACCAGCATCGTAACGCCAATGGCCAACGCACCCGCTGAAGCAATCACTAGCTCGCTGCGATATACCCTGCCCCTGAAAGGATTGGGCAACCAGGCCAGACCACCGACCAATGCCGCCATCAGGGAACCGCGTGACCCTGAAATCAAGATGCCGTCAATCAATAATGCAATCGCAGCAAGCCCGGCCCATCGCAAAAACCAGGTACGCGATGTCACAGACACATAGATTGCCACCTGTATCAACAACGCGCTTGTATAAGCAAACACGTTCGCATGGTAGGTCAGACCAGAAGGCCGACCACCGTAAATCGTGCCGGTGTCGAGCAGGCCCAGGAACGAAATTCCGTATTTCCCGAACGCCGCCACCAGAGCGCTCAGGCAGCCTCCGGCCAGCCATGCCCACAGCATCCAGTCGATGACTTGCCTGCGTCCGGCGGTGCACCACATCACTGTCACCGGAATGACCAGCAGGGATAAAACAAATTTCAGGCAATTGATCGAACTCAAGGTGTCCGGGTAATTGACCGATGAAATCACTCCGGCAATGACGACCAGTGTCGCTGCAAAAACCGTGAACGCAGGGACATGGAGCCCCCCCCCGCGCGTCACGACATGGATCAGGTAAGCCAACACCGCCGTCAACAGGAACGCATCGCTCCACGACAGGGCCCCCGGAATCAGTATCCATACGTCGGCCGGGCACAGAAAAAAAGCTCCCGCGAGCAGCCAATCGCCCCAATAAGCGTTCCTGATTCCCAGACCTGGCGCAGTCGCTCCCGACGCACGGTCCTGGGCCACGTTCCAGGCCGTCTGCATTCAGTTTTTCTGTAGTTCGAACAGAAACATGTGGTCTTTCACCCCAATCAGCTCGCGCACCGCCGGATCATCGAATACCGGGTCCTTTGCGATGAGCCGGTAACCGAGCTTTTCGATTAATGGCAGGAAATCCCGCTTGCTGAAATCCGGCTCGGTGGCAAAAAACTGCTCCGATTCATTCGGGACGATCATCAAGTGACGCACACCCATGCGCGCCACCTGCGTCAACCACCATTCAACCGCGGCATAGGTGCATTCGGAGAAGCTGTGGATGTTAAGGGCAAGATCGTAGCTGCCGGCTTGCGCGAACCACCGCTCCGCTTCATCCAGCGGCACAACCTTGGCCTTTCCTGCCAATCCGCGATGACGTAGATAAAACTCGCTCAGGAATGTGGATTCCGGCACCGCATCCAGGCACGCATACGACTCGATCGACGGGTTTGCCATCAGCATGCGATGGGCCATGCGGCCGTAACCTGCGCCGATATCCAGCACACGCAACCCCTTGCGCTCCAGCACGCGCAAATGCTTTTGCAGGAAGCCCAGTTCCAGCACCGAGTCCAGCAAGTCGCGGCTGACGCGGCCGATACCCGGAAACTCGCAGGTCAGACAACCGAACGCGCCATCCTCCGACAGCCGGCTCAGCAATCCTTCAGTGTCGCCGCGCCTGACGGCGTCAGCGAACAGAAAATAAACCAGCCGTGTCACATAAGGATCGTTGCGCTGATATGAAAATATATAGGCGTTGTTGCTGCGGAACCGTCTCAGGTCGACCGTGCCCCAGCCCATGTCAGAGGTGTCGCCGGTCTGTCCTCGCGAGCGCCACACGGAATGCAGCGCAACCGGCAACTGCACCTGCGCATAGCGGGTTCGCAATTCCTGCAACCGCGGAAGCTGCGCGCCGAAAATCTCCTCGGCCAGCGGCGGCTCGCTTTGCTGCAAGGCGATCTGGCGGCGATCTTCTTCGGTCAGCCGGTAAATGTTGTAGCCCAGTCCCTGCAGACTGCGGGAAACGCGCGCTTTCAACGGCTGGAGTAATCTGGATTTGACGAATTGGTTCACAAATATCCTCGGGGGCAGACGCCCACACCGGGTTTAATGTCTGTCGGGCAGGTCGGGCATTTTCGCCGCCTGCATTACTTGAATACCCACGCACGCATGTGCCGTACCAGATTCATGATGCGGAGCTTTTCGCCCACTACGATCAACAGCACCACATAACTCAACGAATACGTCAGCAAGCCACTGGTCAGTATCGCCAGGGGCGAAGCAGACATCAGCAATTCACGTACCCCCCATGCAGGCAACAGGGCCAATCCCGCCGCCAGCCCCGCCGGCGCGCAGATGCGCAGGGTATCGCGGGTGGTGATGATAGTGCCATGGAACGCGAAATGCAGACACGGTAAAAATAGCAGGAGCAGAGCCAGCGAATGCGCCGCCGCGACCCCGCGGGCACCCCAGATCAGGCCCGGCAGATACATCAGCAATATAACACTCCAGCCGACATTCCCCCACCAGAACGCGCGTCGCGCCTGGCCGGTGGCCATGTAGACCCAGCCGGTTGAAAACATCAGCGGCTGCACCATCAGCGAAATCGCCATCAGTTGCAGCAGCACCCCCGACTCCGCCCATCCCGGCCCCAGCAGAACCCTGACGATCTCAGCGGCAAACAGCAGCGAGAAAAAACCCAGTGGTGCACTCAGCAAGTTCAGTGTCGAGATGCTGCCCAGATAGTGGCGCGCGAATTCAGGCGGGTCAGCCTGCAGACGCGACAGCGCGGCCGTGATGACACCGCCCACCGGCACCAGCAGCATGCTGACTGGGGCAAGAATCAACACGTACGCACGGTTGAAATAGCCCGCCTCGACCGGCCCCCTGACGATACCGATCAGCAGTTGATGCACATTGCCGGCCAGGTAGCCCAGCAGGTTGAATACCGCTAGATATCCTCCAAAGATCAGCAGCCGGCGCGTTTCAGCAAATGAAAACATGCGGCTGGGTCGCCACGATTCCGCGCACCAGCACCAGATCGTCGCCACCAGTTCGGTCGCCAGGGCGCCGGCGATCAAGGCCCAGACCCCTGCACCGCACCAGGCCAGTACCAGTGCCAGGCATTGTGCAACCAGCGCTGACCATAGCGTCATCCGTGCCAGGCTCATGAATGCCATCCGGCGGTTCATCAGCGCACGATGCTGGGTTGCCAGGCCCGTGAGCAGGAACACCGGCGCCAGCCCGGCAATCAGCAAAACCGAACCGGGAACACCGAGTCCACGCGCAATCCACGGGCTTGCCGCGATAATTCCCAAGGTCGCAAGCAAGCCGAATCCGGAGTTGATCCAGAACAGCGTCGAGACCTGGCGCCCGGTCAGCGTGGGGCTTTGTATCGTCGCCATCGACAGTCCCATGTCGCGCATGACCCCCGCGATGCCGATCGCCGAGTAAATCATGGCAAACAGGCCGAATTCCGCTGGCAACAGCAACCGCGCCAGCAACAGGGTCGCGACAAAACGGATGCCCTGCGCAGCGCCATTCGCCAGCATGGTCGCTGCGCCGCCGCGTACCAGGGCGCCACCGATGTCCTGCGTGCTGTCGTGGGCGAAGTCGTCCGTTTTCAACTCATCCACTGGTATATCCTAGGTTTCGCATGTCGACCGCTACAACGGGTAATTCGCGTGAACTTTCAAAAAGCCAAACTTCTGCTGCGCCAGCCGCAGCACTGGAAAGCGCTGCTGCAGGGTGTCGCCGCCTCGGTCGAACACGATCATCTGCGCGCAAGCTGTCCTGGAGTCAACACCATTATCGATATCGGTGCGAATAAAGGACAGTTTTCCCTGGAAGCACGCAAATGTTTTCCGTCCGCCAGAATCATCTCCTTCGAACCGATGCCGGCGGCGGCAGCGAAGTTCCGATCCCTGTTCTCCGGCGACAGCCGGGTCGATTTACACCAAGTCGCAATCGGCGCGGCCAGCGCGCTTGCCGAGATGCACTTGTCCGCACGCGATGATTCGTCATCGCTACTCCCTATTCTGGAATTGCAGAACAGCATTTTCCCAGGCACCGGCGAAATCGGCACGATACAGGTCGAGGTCAAGCCACTACATGCGGTGGTCACTGCGGATGAACTGCAGTCCCCCGCCCTGCTCAAGCTGGATGTGCAGGGCTTTGAACTGGACGCACTCAAAGGCTGCGAAAGCCTGCTGTCGAAATTCGAGCACATCTACCTGGAACTCAGCTTCGTCGAACTCTACGGCGGCCAGGCGCTGGCAGACGAGATTCTGCTTTACCTGCAGCAACGCAGCTTCGTGCTGAGCGGCGTCTACAACCTGAGCTACGACGCTGTGGGCCGGGCCATACAGGGAGATTTTCATCTCAGGCAGCGCCGCTAATGTTGTCGCGATCCGCGACTGCATCGCGCAGCGCCGCCTCGAAGTTTTCCAGGATCGGTGTCTTGTCGAGGATCGCCTGAGCATAGCGCCGCGCTTCATCACCCAGGCTTTTTCTCAAGCCGTGATCAGCAGCGAGCCGGATAATCGCATCGGCAAAACAGCGTGCATCGCCCGGTGGCGTGGCAATCCCGGTACCGGCGATGATTTTCGCCAGCGCGGTTCCCGGCTCCACCGTCGCTATCACCGGCCGGCCGCTCGCCAGCATGCCGGTGAGCTTGGACGGCAGCACGGCATCGGCGATCGCGGCGCGCTGCGGCAGCAGATGGATATCGGCAAGGTTGAGCAATTCATTGAGGAGATCCAGATCCTGCAACGGCAGCCATGAAATATTTGCGAGACCGGTCGCGCCGCTGCGTAGTTCGTCCTTCTCGATGCCGTCGCCGCACAGCACGAAGTGCAGATCGGGCCGTTCGCGCAGCAGTCGCGCAGTCTCAATGATGATTTCAAGTCCGTGCTTGCGCCCGAAACTGCCCGAATAAAGCAAAACGACACTATCCGCGGCAATCCCCAGCTGCCTGCGGAACCGGCTTGCAGCCGCCAGCGGCCTGATCTGACTACAGTCCACCCAGTTCGGAAACAGAATGCGGCGATTCGCCGGCACGCGCATGCGCTCAAGCTGAAGATCCATCTGCGGAGTCAGGGTCGAAATCCGGCGCAGGCGCCGCAGCAACCAGCCTTCGACCGATTCGGCGATGCGCGCGAGCCGCCCGCCGCTCAGATAGCCCAGGCCGCGCACCGCCTCCAATTCAAAGTCCTGCACATGCAACCAGACTGGAATCCGCAACAGGCTGGCAAGCGCCCAGGCCGGCGGCACGGAAAAAAATGTCGGCTCGATGACCAGCGTGATATCCGGGCGATTTTTGAGCAGAGCCCACGCCAGCGGGAAAAAACTGCTTAGCGCGAAGCTGACGCAGCACACGATGCGCCATAACGGCGTAAGCCTTCGGGGCAGCCACAGCGGACAGCGCAGCACTTGCACGCCGGCGAGATTTTCGCGGCGATAACGCCAGGCCGAATAACCCTCCCCGATGCGCCAATGCGGATAGTGCGGCGGCGCGGTGATGACCGACACCGCATGACCGCGCGCCGCCAGCCATTCAGCGGCTTCGGAGGTGAATTTCCCCACGCCGACCTGTTCGGGCGCGTAATTAATGCCGATAATCAGAATTTTCATGTTTCAGACTTTTAACCTGCGCTTGATGCGGCGAGAGCACGCTCCGGCCTATAACACGCGCCGCTATTGCGCGAGTCTCCGGCAAACGACGAAGATACCCGAGAAGATACCGATTCAGGCTGCAACAAAACAGGGATGCACATCTTGAACGCTCCGAAGGCCCGCCAGATCCAGATCGAATACCGCAATTCGCAGGATGCCTGGTCGAGCTATATGTCCGCCTTGCGCGAACTGATCCGCGACAGCGGCGCAAAACGCGTGCTGGAACTGGGCGGCGGCGCCAATCCGGCTTTGCTGCTGGAGGAAGTGCGCGAATACAACCTCAACTACAGCATCCTCGATATCGCCCAGACTGAACTGGACAAGGCGCCTGCGGGCTACCACAAAGTCCAGGGCGATATCGGCAGTCCCCTCAGCGGCACCCATGCGGAATATGACTTCATCTTCAGCAAGATGCTGGCGGAGCATTTAAGGAACGGCAAGGTTTTTCACGAGAACGTGTTCAGACTCCTGCGGCCGGGCGGCATCGCTTTCCATTTCTTCCCGACGCTCTACGCGCCACCGTTCGTGGCGAATCTGCTGCTGCCGGAGCGACTGGCGTCATGGATATTGCAGTTGGTCAGCCCGCGCGATAATTACCAGAATGCGAAATTCCCGGCCTACTACAGTTGGTGCCGTGGCCCAACCGCGAAACAGCTGCAACGCCTGCAGCGCCTCGGCTACGAGATCGAACGGTACAACGGCTACTACGGGCACGAACCGTATTACGCCAGAATTCCCGTGATCCGGACCCTGCACCGGCTTTTCACCCAATTCCTGTTGCGACATCCGTCGCCGCACCTGACCAGCTTCGCCTATGTCGTCATCCGCAAACCGGTGTCCTGAATAAACTCAAATCGAAGCACCCGCTATGCCTGTCGGGCAGATCAGGTATGTTTTTATTTATATAATAATATTTTAATTATATCATATAAAATAACAATCCTTGCAGCAATCCAGATGACAGCGGGCGGATCGCCGCCTCGCCGTTTCCGCTCCACGACAAACGTCACTAAGATAACGGCTTCAAACAGTTCAAAAATTTCACTCAAGGGGGCGGACCATGGCTGCGCAAAAAAATCCGGTGGAGATGATGATGCAATGGGCCAAGCAGCGGCCCAACGAACCCTGGCTGTTTCAATCCGCCAAGGGCAGCTGGCACAGCACCACCTGGGCACAGGCCGACGCACAGGTCCGCAGCATGGCGACGGCGCTGCAGGGTCTGGGCATCCCGGCGGGCTCGGCCATCGCAATCTCCGGCCGCAACACTGCGCAATGGTTTCTGGCGGATCTGGCGATTGGCATGGCCGGCTATGTCAGCGTCGGGCTATATCCCAAACAGTCGGTGGATGCGGTCAGCTACATCCTCAAGCACTGCGAGGCCAAGGCCGTGTTCATCGGGCCGATGCCGGACGCCAACGATTTCGCCAAAGGCCTGCCGGCCGGCATCATCAAGATCGGCCTGCCCTATCCCGACCTGGGTATCGCCTGCGATCACCAGTGGGACACGCTGGTCAAGAAAAGCGAGCCGTTCTCCGGCTATGTGCCGCCCGACCCCAAGCAGCTGGCGACGCTGGTCTACACCTCCGGCACCACCGGCAACCCCAAGGGCGTGATGATCACCGGCGAGAACATGGCCTATGCCACCACCGGCCTGATGAAAACCATGCCGGCGCAGGGCACGGAAAGATTCTTCTCCTACCTGCCGCTGGCGCACATGTTCGAGCGCGGCGCGGTGGAGCTGGCCAGCCTCTATCTGGGTGCACAGGTTTATTTCAACGAGAACATCGAGAAACTGGCGGTCCAGCTCAAGGAAGTCGCGCCGACGCGCTTCTTCGGTGTGCCGCTGGTCTACAGCCGCATCCAGAGCGGCATCGTCAAGAAACTGCCGCAGGAAAAACTCGACCGCCTGCTGCGCATTCCGATCCTGTCCGGCTTCATCAAGAAGAAAATCAAGACCGGCGCCGGCCTGCAGAACGCACGCTACATGTTCGTCGGCGCCGCGCCGATGCCGATGACGCTGATGAAGTGGTATGAAAAACTCGGCCTTACCGTGCTGCAAGGCTATGGCATGACCGAAAACAGCATCTACGCCACCGCCAACCTGCCCAGCGCCAACCGCTTTGGCTCTGTCGGCCGCGCCATGCCCGGCGCCGACATGCGGATCTCCGAAGAAGGCGAGATCCAGTACAAACATGCGGGCGTGATGGCCGGTTACTACAAGGAGCCTGAGAAGACCAAGGAAACCTTCACCGCCGATGGCTGGCTGCGCACCGGCGACAAAGGCCGCATCGATGAGGATGGATATCTCTACATCACCGGCCGCGTGAAGGACATTTTCAAAACTCTCAAGGGAAAATATGTCGCCCCTGCGCCGATCGAAGGCGCGCTGGCGGCCAATACCGACATCGACCAGATGTGCTTTGTCGGCACCGGCCTGACCCAGCCGATCATGGCGATGACGCTCACCCCGGAAGCCCAGAAGAAGCCGCGCGCCGAAGTGGAAAAAGGCCTGATCGCCGCGATGGACGCGGTCAACGCCGACCTCGAGCCGCACGAACTGATCGCCAAGTGCCTGGTCCTCAAGGAAGCCTGGACCATTGACAACGGCATGATGACACCGACCATGAAGGTCAAGCGTAACGAAGTGGAGAAACGCTTCCTGCCGCTGATCGAGAAGCACGCCAAGAACCGCGACAAGGTCGGCTGGGAGTAATCCTGAACTGTGTGGTCCGAATGCCGTTCATGTCAGCATGAGCGGCATTTTTTAATTTTACGGATCTGGTTCAAGTGTCGGCGCGCAGTCGAAGATCCCCGCTCGATTAGCCCCAGTCGCCAAACAAGTCCGGGGTCTCGCTGCGCAGTGCCCCCTCGATGCGCAGCAGGCGGCGCTTGGTCACGACGCCACCCACCGCGGAAAAGCCACCGATGCCGCCACTGGCTGCAAGCACCCGATGGCAAGGCACAATAATGACAAAGGGATTCTGTCCGAGCGCCTGGCCAACGGCACGTGCGGCACCCGGTTGTCCTAACCGGACGGCAATCTCGCCGTAAGTGCATGTGGTGCCCGGCGCAATGCTACGGGCAATCACATAAACGCGGCGATGGAACGGCGGAACCTGCGCCATATCAAGCCTGACATCGGTCAGGTCGTCCGGTGCGCCGTGCAGCAAGGCGACGATGCCGGCAATCGCGTGCTGCGCTTCCGTGGATGGCAGCGCCACTTCCAGCATCGGGAAGCTGTGCGCCAATCGCGCCTGCGTCGCTTCATTGCTGGCTTCCGGCAACTGCACGCCGGCAATGCCGCGCTCGTTCCATGCGATGCCACAGCGGCCAATCGGAGTGTCGAATAGCGTGTAGCCCTGTGCGGCCATCGGACCATTAGCCCCGATGACTCATGGTGCAAAAATCACGGTTTTGTTGCCGTCGACGATGATGCGGTCCTCGACATGCCAGCGCACAGCGCGTGCAAGTACCTGGCGTTCGAGATCGCGGCCGAGGCGGCGCATGTCGTCCACCGAATGCCGGTGCGAAACGCGCGCGGTGTCCTGCTCGATAATCGGTCCCTGGTCGAGTTCGGCGGTGACGTAGTGCGCAGTGGCGCCAATGATTTTCACGCCGTGCGTGTAGGCCTGCTGATACGGATCGGCGCCGGCGAAAGCCGGCAGAAAGGAATGGTGGATGTTGATGATGCGGCTCGGATAGCTCCGCACGAAATCCGCCGACAGCACGCGCATGTAGCGCGCCAGCACGATGAAATCCACACGACCCTTGAGCAGTTCCAGCATGCGTGTCTCCGCGGCCGGGTGGGTTTCAGCACTGACCGGCACGTGCTCGAAGCGCACGCCGAATCCTTCCACCGCGCCGCGCAGGTCGGCGTGGTTGGAAATGACCAACGGAATCCCGACGCACAATTCGCCGCGCGACCAGCGCCACAACAACTCCAGCAGCGCATGATCGTGACGCGAAACCAGCACCGCCATGCGCGGTTTTTCAGCCGCCTGTGAGATATGCCAGTTCATGCCGAAAAGCGCCGCCACGTCATTGCCGAAAGCCTGACGCAGCACCGCCGGCGTCACGTCCAGCGCCGGGGTCTGGAATTCCAGTCGCATGAAGAACTTGCCGCCGCTGGGATCGGAGGAATGCTGATCCAGTTCGGTGATGTTGGCGCCATGACGGCACAGGAACGCCGTCACCGCCGCAACAATGCCGGGACGGTCCGGACAGGTGATCAGCAGGCGGGCGGTGGTTTCGGCGAGAGTGGTCACAACTGGGTCATCGGGCAAGCGGGCCGCTATTCCATCGGCAAGCGCAGCGGATCGCAAGCCCGCACCGCGCAACGGTGTTCAGGAAGCGACCAGCGACTTGAGCTTCGCCGCTTCCTCCGGAAACCACGGGCCGTTAGCCTTGAGTGTCTCCGCCACCACGCGGCGCGCGTCGCCGTCGCGCTTGAGTTGCTCGAGTGCCTGTACACGATAGGTCGCGACCACCAGCCGGTTTTCACCGTACGCCTCGCCCGCAGCCTGTTCCAGCCAGGGCAGCGCCTGCGCCGGCTCACCACGTTGCAGCAGGCTCTTGCCCAGCCGATAGGCATAGACATAATCATCGGGATAGGCCGAGATCAGCTTCACCAGAAGCGTATCGAGTTCTGCGGTCTTGCCCGCGCGTTCAAGATAGACGCGCAGGTTGTCGGCGAGATTACGGTCGCTTTTCAGATTGCCGCCGAGCTTGTGCCGCGTGTCAGCGATGGCGCGATCCAGCACCTTCGATTCGGCGATCGTATCACCCAGCGCGTGATCGAGATCGGCGGCGGTCAGCACGATGCTGCGCTGGTCGGCACAGCGCGGCGTACCGAACGCGCCCTTGGCGACGAGTTGGTCAAGCGCCGGGCGCTGGGCCGCTAAAAGCTTGTGTTGTGCCACCGCAGGCAGGCTGACAGCGCAATCCATCACTGTATCCAGATCGTAGGGCCGCTCGCAGCCCAGCGGCCCGCGCAGAACCGCCGCGCCGGTGCCGACGCATGCCGCGGTATCGTGCGCCGCTGCGTCCTGCAGCAGATGCAGCCGATCGAGCCAGAACAGCACCGTGTTGTCACGCCCCACGGTGTTGCCGGCCACTTCAGGCAAATGCGCATACCAGGCCAATCCACCCGCGGGGTCGCGCCTTGCGTAATAGGTCTTGAGAACTGCCCGCGCGGCGACGATGGACGCCATGCCGCCATGCTCTGCGCGCGCCTGCAGGATTTCCAGTGTCGCGCCGTGCGTGGTGAAAGTCCCGATTTCGCGATAAAAATCCGCACGAGTCTGCTCGCCGAGTATGCGGCCCAGTTCCTGACCCTGCGCGTCCAGCACGACATAGGCCGGCAGCGCCTTGACGTTCCACTGCCGCATCCAGTGCGCGCCTTCGGGCGAATCGGCATCGAGATCCACCACCACAGTGTCGTGCTCGACCTGCGTCCACTGCGCGCCATTGAGCACATGGGTTTCCATGTAATAGCAGGAGTAGCACCAGGGCGCATGGAAATCGACCAGCACCTGCTGGCGTCCGGCCTGCGCGGATTTGAGCGCGGCGTCGACCGCGTGCGTGTCTGCCGAGGTCTGCGCCAGTGCCGCCAGTGGCAACGTCAGCAGCAAGGCCAGCGCGGCGCGCAAATTCTCAGGGCGTAAGCGGCGGCAGCTTTTCCGGAGCGTCTGCGGGCTTGGTCGGGTAATAATCGATGCGGACATCGTAGGCCTTGCCGGTGGCGGGATCGTGAATATTGGAGATGCCACGATACTCCAGCAATTTCTGGTCGTCAGCCCGGTACAGCAGATTCAGCGGCGATACCAGGAAACGCAGCAGCGAATCCGGCTCGACGCGGAAATGCACCGCCGGCTGACCCATCCAGGTCTCGTCGGCGACACGCTGGATGCTGAAACTGAAGCTGTCCAGTTCGCCGGCCACGGCCAGCTTGAATGCCAGCTTCTTGCCGGTCATCAGTTCCGCGAAGTGCTGGCGGATCAGGACATGAAATCCGGAATCTGCCGCCATCGGCTCGACGCGCTTGATCGTGCCGGTCTTCATCGCGGAGCTGGCGTCTTCCTGCTTGAACATCGAGATTTCGGTCGGGTTCACCGCGCTGATGCCTTCGATATAGCCCTGGCTTTTCTGTTCCAGCCGGTACACCGGAATCGCCGGATCGCTGCTGAAATCCAAGGTCTTGTGGCCGATCTGCGTGCCGCCCGGCGCGTAGTAGTCGATGGTGCCGGAGACCCAGTGGCCGTCGTGGATATTCTGGTGATGCACTTCGGTGTAGAGATATTTTCCGCTCTTGAGATCGTAGGCATAGCCATACAGTCGCAACTGCTCGTCGGCGGCGCGGCCCTGCACGCTCATCACCAGCATGACCGCGCCCATCAATATCCCGATCAATCGTTGCATGCCTGTCGCCTCTCGAAAAGATAATGACCCACACCCCACTCGTTACCCTGAGCGTAACCGAACAACTCCGCCACGGCCATGTAGAACATGCGCCAGCGGTTGAACCAGATCGCCGCATCCTGCTCGCCGTAGCCGGCGCGGAACACCTGCATGATCTCGGATTTCTTTGCATCCATGCCGGCCAGCCAGTGATTCGAGGTCTTTTCGTAATGCTGGCCGCTGACCCACCATTGCCGCTCCAGCTTCACATCCTCCTGGAAATTCAGCAGCAGATTTTCGCTGGGCATGGTGCCGCCGGTGAAGAAATACTGGCTCATCCAATCCGTCTGATCTTTTGCCTCGAAGTGATACGCCAGCAGGCGATGCACGAAGATGTGGATGAACAGCTTCGCGTCCGGCTTCATCCAGCGCGCAACCTTGCCCAGCAGCAGGCCGTAGTTTTTCATGTGCTCGAACATCTCGATCGACATCACGCGGTCGAAGCCGGCGTCGATGCCCTGCGCCGGAAAATCGAACACAACGATGTTGCCGGTCAGGATCGTCAGATTGCTGAACCCACACTCACGCGCACGCTGCTGGATGAATTCGCGCTGACCGTTGGAATTGGAGAGTCCGACAATCTTAGAGTTCGGATATTTCTCTGCCAGCCACAGCGACAGCGAACCCCAGCCGCAACCCAGATCGAGGATGCGCATGCCGTCAACCAACTGCGCACGCTCGGCGTATAGCGCAAACATTTTTTCCTCAGCCTGCGCCAGCGTCTCGCTGCCATCGGCATAGAGCGCACAGGAGTATTTCAGCCGGGGTCCGAGATGCAGATGAAAGAATTCGGCCGGCACTTCGTAGTGCTGTGTGTTGGCCGCACCGGTTTCCACCGCAATCGGGCTGGCGCGCAGCTCGGCGAGGAATTGATTGAAGCGGCGTGAGCGCGCCTCGCCATCGTCAATGTGCTCGTCCTTGAGACGCTGCACCATCAGTTTGCGCATCGCAGCGCGTGTCAGGACATCGGGAACGAGTCCCTTTTCAACTAGGTCTATGGCAGTCATGTCTTTTTTCGGTTTCAGGATTTTTTCGGCGGCCAGGGAATCAGCATGGAGGTATTGCGCACATAGTCGGCATAACCCGGCTTGCGCCGGATCATCTCGGCTTCCAGCATCGGCACGCCGGACAACTTGAGCAGCAGGAATGCCATCACCAGCGGTGCGATCAGTGCGGCCCAGCCCCAGGGCGCACCCAAAGCCAGCGGCAAGTAAGCCAGCCAGTGCAGACATTCGAAGAAATAGTTGGGATGACGCGAATAACGCCAGAAGCCGTCGCGGCAGACCCGGCCCTTGTTGGCGGGATTGTGGCGGAACGCCGCCATCTGGCTGTCGGACAGTGCCTCGCCCACTACCGAGATCAACCAGATCGCCAGTGCCAGAATCACGCAGGCATCCGCCGGCACAGTGGTTCGATAAGCGACGGCGCCATAGGCGCTGGCCGAAAGTATCAGGGTAAAAACATTCTGGAACTGGAAGAACCAGAACATCTTGTGATTGGCACTGCTTCCCCACTCCTTGCGCAATTGCGCATAACGCCAGTCCTCGGGCTGACCGGCGTTGCGCCGCCATAGATGTACGCCCAGCCGTAGTCCCCACAGCCCGCCCATCAGGCCCAGCAGTACGCGCGTGTTCCCCGGCGCGGTTCCGCACAGCGCATAAACCAGCGCGAGCAGGCCCAGCGTCAACGCCCAGATCGCGTCGACCAGCCCGGCGTTGCGCGTGCGCAGTTGCAGCAGCCACGCGCCGGTCTTGGCGGCAACGACGACGACAGCGGTCATCAGAAATGTGTTGGGTCCGTTCATGGCATCGGCAGGTCGGTTACGGCGATGATTACGCAACGCCGGCCGAAATGGATGTAATGTTCGGAATATTTTTATGCGCCCGCTATGCAGGTGACAGCCTGCGTTATGTTATAATTTATTTACTATATTATAATATAGTATATTATTTATCGCATAATGTGAGTCGCTGTGCATGACAGCGGGCAGCGCTCTGGCGACGCAGACAGCGTCTGCCGGAAGATATCAGAGGAATCAGGGCTTGACCGCCATGCGGCCGCTGTAATCGGTGCGTTGCAACAGCACCGGCGCGACGCCTTCGCCGGCGAAATACTCGTCGACTGCCTTGCGGCTGCCGAGCCAGTGACCGTAATCGTCAATGATCAGCACGCCACCGCGGCTCAGACGCGGATACATGTGGGTCATTTCGTGGCGGGTGGATTCGTACCAGTCGGTGTCCAGCCGCAGCAGCGCGAGTTGCCCGGCCAGTGTGCCGGGAATGGTTTGCTCCACTGTGCCGCGCACGAAATGCAGACGCTCCGCGGGGTAGCCGGTGGCGAGCAGCGTCTTGCGCACATCGTCCTCGTTGAAAATCTGCTGATTGAACAGGCCGTCGTAGATCCGTTCACCCTTTTTCGCGGAGCTTTGCCAGGCATTCAGCGCCGGCACGTCGTAGGCCGAAACATCTGCTTCGGTTGGCGCGGTCATGCCTTCAAAGGTGTCGTAAAGATACACATCACGATCACGCACGCCCTGCTCCAGCAGCACCAGCAGCATCGCCATCACCGAGCCGCCGCGCCAGACGCCACATTCTGCAAATGCGCCTGGAATACCCGCCGCCAGACAGTAGCGCACGGCGTTGGCCAGCGCCTCAATGCGCAAAACGCTGGTCATGGTGTACGGCTGCACCTGCGCGAAAATCGCGCGATCGCGTTCGCTCATGTCGGCCGGCACATCAATCCGCGGCACTCTGGCAAAGTTCCCGCGCATGCGGCGTAACAGACGTTTCATTGGCCTCTTGCAACCAGTGTCTTGATTGTGCGGCATTGTAAACAAGTTCGCGGTGTATGACGGCCTGCATCGCAAAAATGCGGCACCGTCCGGCAAGCTTTACACTTCACCAAACAGGAGAAACCGCAACATGGATCTGACGGTCGCAAAGAAAATCCTCGAAAACGGCATCGGCTTCGTCGCGCGCTCAGGACTGCGCGTGGTCGAAATCGAACGCGGCCAGGTCAAATGCCTGATGCCATTCAAGGACAACATCAATCACATCGGCACGATGTACGCCGGCGCGCTGTTCACGCTGGCGGAGATTCCCGGCGGCGCGCTGTTCCTGTCCAGCTTCGACACTGCGCGCTACTACCCGGTGGTCAAGGAACTGAACCTGCGCTTTCTCAAGCCCGCCAAGGGCGATGTCACGGTTGATCTGGCATTGAGCGAGGATCGCATTACCGCCCTGCAAGCACAGGCCGATACCGAGGGCAAGGCTGAGTTCGTGCTTGATGCCGAGCTGAAGGACGCTGGCGGCGTGGTGGTCGCCATCAGCCACGGCGTCTACCAGATCCGCGCCAACGCCCGCTAGGCGCTTGCGACAGGCTGGGGCAGCAACACTCGCAACACAAAATATCCGACGCCAGCGGAGACCATTGAACCGGCGAGGATGCCGATGCGATTGGCGACCATCAGGTCGGGGTGGCCGTTCTCGAACGCCAGCGAGCCGATGAACAGGCTCATGGTGAACCCTATGCCGCAGAGGATCGCCATACCGTAAAGGCTGCTCCAGCGCAAGCCATCGGGCATGCGCACCCAGCCCAGGCCGATGACCAGCGCGGCCGTGCCGAAGATGCCGATCTGCTTGCCCAGCACCAGGCCGGCAGCGATGCCCAGCGGCACCGGCTTGGCCAGGCTGGACAGCGACAAACCAGCCAGCGGCACGCCGGCATTGGCGAATGCGAACAGCGGCAGGATGCCGAACGCGACCCAGGGATGCAGGCCATGCTCCAGCGTTTCCAGCGGACGCGCCATGGCGTCTCGGCGGCTGCGCACCGGGATGGTCATGCCGAGGAACACACCCGCCAGCGTCGCATGCACGCCGGACTTGAGCATCACCACCCACAGCACCAGGCCGATCAACAGATAGGGCGTCAAGCGTGTGACGCCACGACGGTTGAGAATCACCAGACCCGCCAGCGCGGCCAGCGCCACCCCCGCCGCCGCCAGCGACAGGTCGTGACTGTAGAACAGCGCGATGATGAGGATCGCACCGAGATCGTCGGCCACTGCGATCGCCGTCAACAACACTTTCAGTGCCAGCGGCACGCGCGAACCGAGCAGCGACAGCACACCGAGTGCGAATGCGATATCGGTCGCCGCCGGGATCGCCACACCCGCCATGTCTGTCGCATTACCGTGATTGAGCAGCGCGTAGATCGCCATCGGCACCACCATGCCGCTGAGCGCGCATAAGCCCGGCAGCGCAATCTGCGCGCGATCGGCGAACTGGCCTTCAATCAGTTCGCGCTTGAGCTCCAGCCCCACCAACAGGAAAAAAACCGCCATGAAACCATCGTTGATCCACAGCATCAATGGCATGCCGATGGCACACGCGCCGATGTGGATCTGTAGCGGCAGGTTGAACAAGGCGACGTAAGCACCCGCCAGCGGCGAGTTGGCGGCGATCAGCGCCAGCACCGCGGCGGCAATCAGCAGAATGCCGCCGGCGGATTCCAGGCGCAGGAAATCGGCCAGCGCCTGCGCCGTACGGCGAGTCAGCTCCGATATCATCCGAGCGTCGCCAACAAGTGCTGCGCACCACCGCGCAGGCATTCCGCCCAGGGCAGGCCGACGATGCTGCGGCCAGTGACGCTGTCATTGAATGGCATCTCCTCGCCGGAACCGATGACGTAGCGGTAGTCCATTGTGATTTCAACACCGGGCTCAAGATCGGCCAGCGCGAAAATGAATCCGAGGTGCCACTGCGCGTTGGGCGTGAAGGAATGATTGACGTAGCACTCGTCGCTCCATTCAGGCGTCAGCGAAAAATAATCCTCAAACCAGCGCACGCTGGACTCGACCTCGCGTGAATTCGCCGAGTACTGCCTCAGCTTCGATTCCGGCCAGACCGTGTGGACGTTGTCGGGCGCGATAATCACGGCGCCCCTGCGCACTGCCTGTTGCAGGAACAAACCCTGTCCTGCGCCGGCGATCAGCGAGGGTGCCACGCGGTATTTTGGAATGATCATTGGCGGGTGTGATGTCCGGGGTTGTCCAGCCGCGCACCATCAAACAATTCGCGCATTTCCAGTTCGGCGTAAGTGTAGTGCTTGCCGCAGAACTCACAGGTCACTTCGACCTTGCCGCCCTGCTCTCGCAGCGCGTCGCTGAGTTCTGCCTCGCCCAGAGACAGCAGCATGGTCGAGATGCTGACGCGATCGCAACGACAGCGCAGCAGAACCTCGCGCGCATCGAACACGCGTACCTCATCCTCCGCAAACACACGCGCCAGCAGTGTCAGCGGCTCGGTCGCCAGCAATTCGTCCTCGCCGAGCGTCGCGAACAAGGTCTGCACATGCTGCCAGTTCACATCGTCCTGGCCAGCGCCTTCGGGCAGGCGCTGCAGCAGGATGCCCGCGAGCGTGTCAGAACCAGACGCGAGACGGATCAGCGTCGGCAACTGCTCCGACTGGCGGAAGTAGGCTTCCAGCGAGTCCGCCAGTGAATCACCCGCCGCCTCGACCACCGCCTGGTAACGCGTTGCGCCATGACGCGGCTCCAGCAGGCAGGCCAACAATCCGCCGGCCATCAACTCAGAGAAATCACCTGCGGCATCCGGCGCGAACTTGGCCATGCCGCGCAGCTCCAGATGCTGATCGATCTGTGCGACCAGCAGCTTGAGTGCGCCTTTGCCCTGGAATTGCAGATTCATGTACGCGTCCTGGCTGAGGTCGGCCGCGAGCAGCGGCATCGCCGCCAGCGCCTGTCCCAGCAGGGTCGCGACCATCGGCGGATATTCGCGCCAGCCAAACATCGTCTCCAGCTCGCTGGTCAGGCGCACGATGTAGCCGCGCACGCCACGTTGACCGAGCACGAACGGGATCAGCGGGTTGAGCGGACCAGCCGGCGCCGATGCGTCAGTCATCAAACTTGCGCGCGACATATTTCGGCGCCTGCTTCTTGAGATTGGCACGCGAGGCGATACGCTGATTGCGGCTCAAGAACATCTTCGACTGGATGCGGCTTTCAACAGCGAATGCATCGTCGACCGACGAATTCCAGGTCTGGTCAAACAGGGCCTTGACGCCCGCAATTGCATCCGGCGACCGCGGTTTTATTTTCGCCACCAGCGCTTCCGCTGCCGCGAGCGGATCGTCCGCCACGCCGGTCACGAGATTCAGCGATTTTGCTTCCACGGCATCGAAGGTGCGACCAGTCATCGCGAGCTCCTTGGCGACATCCATGGGCAGCAACTCGCGCAGGGTCACCGAGCCGGTCATGTCCGGCACCAGTCCCCACTTCACTTCCATCACCGACAACTCGCAATCGGGTGTGGCGTAGCGGAAATCCGCCGCCAGCGCGATCTGCAAGCCGCCACCGTAACAGCGCCCATGCAGCACCGCGATCACTGGCACCGGCAACTTGCGCCAGCACCACGCCGCGTCTTGCGCGATATTGGTGGTGCGCACACCGTACTTGAGGAAGATACGCAGCGCCTTGCCGGGCTGGCCGAAGAACGACGGCACGTCGAGACCGCTGCAAAACGATGGCCCCTCGCCTTGCAGGATCACTGCGCGCAAGCTGCGATTTTTGCGCAGTGCGCGCGCCGCGGCAATCAGGCCGCAGAACATGTTCCAGTCGAGGCCGTTGTGCTTGTCAGGCCGTGCGAGCGTGACGTAGGCGACGTCGTCGCGCAGTTCGACCCGCACGCGGCCATGGAACATTTGTGCAGCCATGGTCAACCCTTGAGTTTTTCCTTGAGCAGGCGGTTCAGCGCATCAGGATTCGCCTTGCCCTGCGTCGCCTTCATCGCCTGGCCGACGAAGAAACCAAACAGCTTGTCCTTGCCACTGCGGTATTCCGCAAGCTGGCCCGGATTTTTCGCCATCACCTCCTCAATCGCCTTGACGATGGCGCTCTCGTCGGTGATCTGCACCAGGCCCCTGGCCTTGATGATGCTGTCGGCGTCGCCTTCTCCCGCGCACATCGCCTCGAACACATCCTTGGCAATCTTGCCGGAAATGGTCTTGTCGGCGATGCGGGCGATCAGGCCCGCAAACATGCCGGAACTGATCGGCGAGGTGGCGATGTCCTTGCCCATCTTGTTGAGCGCGCCGAGCAGGTCGGTGCTGACCCAGTTGGCACAAATCTTGGGATCACCGCCCGAGGTCTTGACCACCGCCTCGTAGTAATCCGCCAGCGCGCGTTCGCTGGTCAGCGTCACCGCATCGTAGGGCGACAAGCCATATTGCGCGACGAAACGGTCGCGCATCGCCTCCGGCAGTTCCGGCATTGCGGCACGAATCGCCGCGATGTATTCCGGCGTACAAATCACCGGCAGCAAATCGGGATCGGGGAAATAGCGGTAGTCGTTGGCGTCTTCCTTGGTGCGCATCGACTTGGTTTCGCCGGTGTCCGGGTTGTACAGGCGCGTCTCCTGCACGATGCGGCCGCCGCCTTCGATCACTTCGATCTGGCGCTCGATTTCATACTCGATCGCCTTCTCGACATAGCGGAACGAATTGATGTTCTTGGTCTCGGTGCGCGTGCCGAATTTCTCGGCGCCGCGCTTGCGCACGGAGACGTTGGCGTCGCAGCGGAAAGAGCCTTCCTGCATGTTGCCGTCGCAGACGCCCAGATAAACCACCAGTTGGTGCAGCTTCTTGAGATAAGCCACCGCCTCGGCTGCCGAACGAATATCCGGTTCCGACACGATTTCGATCAGCGGCGTGCCGGCGCGGTTAAGGTCGATGCCGGTCTGGCCCGCATAAGCTTCGTGCAGGGACTTGCCGGCGTCTTCTTCAAGATGCGCGCGGGTGATGCCAATGCGCTTGGTCACACCGCCATCCAGTTCGATGTCGAGATGACCGTGTTCAACAATCGGCAACTCGTACTGCGAAATCTGGTAGCCCTTGGGCAGATCGGGATAGAAGTAGTGCTTGCGTGCGAACACGCAGCGCTCCGCGATCTTCGCATCCACCGACAGGCCGAACTTGACCGCCATGCGCACCGCTTCGGTGTTGAGCACCGGCAGCACGCCGGGCAGGCCCAGCGTCACCGCGTCAGCCTGCGTGTTCGGCTCCGCGCCGTAGGTGGTCGAAGCGCCGGAAAATATTTTGGTCTTGGTCAGGAGCTGGCAGTGGACTTCCAACCCGATCACGACTTCCCATGATTGATCGTACGGCATTATGCGAATCCTTTCGGTGACTGCTGATGCCAGTCAGTCGCCAACTGATACTGATGCGCGACATTGAGCAGCCGCGCCTCGCTGAAGTAATTGCCCATGAGCTGGAAGCCGACCGGCAGCCCATCGACAAAACCACACGGCAGGCTCATCGCCGGAATGCCGGCGAGGTTGGCGGCGATGGTGTAGATGTCGTTGAGATACATCGCCACCGGATCGTCAGTCTTGGAGCCGAGCTTGAACGCCACGTCGGTGGTCGTCGGTCCGAGCACAACGTCCACGGTCTCGAACGCGCGACGGAAGTCGTCGCTGATCAGCCGGCGGACTTTCTGCGCCTGCAAATAGTAGGCGTCGTAGTAACCGTGGCTGAGCACGTAGGTGCCGATCATGATGCGGCGCTGCACCTCCGCGCCGAAACCTTCGCCGCGCGATTTCTTGTAGAGATCTTCCAGCGTCTTGACGCCATCAGCGCGATGGCCGTAACGCACACCGTCGAAGCGCGCGAGATTGCTCGACGCCTCGGCGGGCGCGACGACGTAGTAAGTCGGCACCGACAAGGGCGAATGCGGCAGCGAAACCTCCTGCACCGTCGCCCCGAGTTCCTGCAATTGCTTGATCGCGGCCTCGACACAGGCGCGCACGCCGGACGCAAGGCCGTCGGCAAAATATTCCTTCGGCAAACCCACGCGCAGACCCTTGATCGGCTGCGCGAGTGCGCCGCTGTAATCCTCGACCGGGCGATCCATGCTGGTGGAATCGCGTGTATCGAAGCCGGCCATCGCCTGCAGCGCCACGGCGGCATCTTCGGCCGAATGCGCAACCACGCCGGCCTGATCCAGCGATGACGCGAACGCAATCATGCCGTAGCGCGAGACGCGGCCGTAGGTCGGCTTGATGCCGGTGAGATTGGTCAGCGCCGCCGGCTGACGGATCGAGCCGCCGGTATCGGTTGCGGTGGCGACCGGTGCCAGTCCCGCAGCCACCGCAGCGACACTGCCGCCGGAACTGCCGCCGGGCACTCGCGTCAGGTCCCAGGGATTCTTCACCGGGCCGTACCAGCTGGTTTCATTGGAAGAGCCCATGGCGAACTCGTCCATGTTGGCCTTGCCCAGCATGACCATGCCAGCCGCATCGAGCTTTTCGACGATAGTGGCGTCGTAGGGCGCAATGAAACGGTCAAGCATCAGCGAAGCGCAGGAGGTGCGCACGCCTTCGGTACAGAAGATGTCCTTCTGCAGTAGCGGCACGCCAGTCAGCGGGCCACCCTCGCCGCGCGCCAGGCGCGCATCGGCGGCTTCGGCCTGACGCAGCGCGCGCGCGGCGGTGACGGTGATGAAGCTGTTGAGCTGCCCATCGATCGCGTCGATACGCTTCAGGAAATGCTGGGTCAATTCGCGGGAACTGAACTTCTTGGCGCGCAGCCCGTCCGAGAGCTGGCGAATACTGAGCTTGTGCATGATTTACTCGATGACCCTACTCTATGACTTTTGGCACAAGATAAAGACCGTCCTGCACCGCCGGTGCATGGGCCTGGAAGATGTCGCGGCGATCCTGCTCCGTGACCACATCCGGGCGCAGGCGCTGGGTCATGTCCATCGGATGGGCCATTTCACGCACACCCTGGGTGTCGGCGGCGGACAGCTGGCCGACCAGCGCCATGATGTCCGAAAGCTGGCGGGCGTAGGGCTCGACCTGATCGGGTTGGAGTTGCAGTCGCGCAAGCTGCGCGACCTGCCGGATTTGCTCAGCAGAGAGGCTCATTGTCTGAAAAAAATGGTTTATGATGTGCGAATGCACAATCTTAACGGTTGTGGGCCTACACCGCACGGCTTGGGCTTCACGCCCACCTGCCTTCCGTTTAACTAACTCACCTAAAAGTCGCCGACCATGTTTGATGCTGTCCGCCGTTTATTCGTTAACGACCTCTCCATCGACCTTGGCACTGCCAACACGCTCGTTTACGTGCGTGATGAAGGCATCGTGCTGAACGAGCCTTCCGTCGTCGCGATCCGCATGGATTCGCGCGGCAGCAAGAAGATCGAGGCCGTGGGCATCGACGCCAAGCGCATGCTTGGCCGCACCCCCAACAACATCTCCACCATCCGCCCGCTGCGCGACGGCGTGATCGCCGACTACACAGTCACGGAGAAGATGTTGCAGCACTTCATCCGCAAGGTGCAGAAGGGCCGCATGATGCGCCCGATCACCCGCGTCGTGGTCTGCGTGCCCTACGGCTCCACCCAGGTGGAACGCCGCGCGATCCGTGAATCGGTCGAAAATGCCGGTGCTCGCAAGGTCTACGTCATCGAGGAACCGATCGCTGCTGCCATGGGCGCCGGCATTCCCATCGGCGAGGCCCGCGGCTCGATGGTCGTCGACATCGGCGGCGACACCTCGGAAGTCGCGGTGATCTCGCTCAACGGCATCGTTTATGCCGAGTCGGTCCGCATCGGTGGCGACAAGTTCGACGAGGCCATCGTCAGCTACGTGCGCCGCCAGTACAACATGCTGATCGGCGAAGCCACCGCCGAGCGCATCAAGCAGGAAATCGGCACCGCTTTCCCGGGCCACGAAGTACAGGAAATCGACGTCGTCGGTCGCCATCTAGCTGCGGGCGTACCGCGCAACTTCACCATGAATTCCAACGAAATTCTCGACTCGCTACAGGAACCGCTGGCCGGCATCGTCAAAGCGGTGAAGCAGGCGCTGGAACGCACCCCGCCGGAACTCGGCTCGGATGTCGCCGAGCGCGGCATCGTGCTCACCGGCGGCGGCGCGCTGCTGCGCGACCTCGACAAGCTGATCTCGGAAGAAACCGGCCTGCCGGTGATCATCGCGGACGACCCGCTGACCTGCGTCGCTCGCGGCGGTGGCATGGTGCTGGACATGCTGGATCGCCAGTCCGATTTTTACAGCATGGAATAAGGGTCACCGGCAGCACCCGCTCTGCCCGGAATGGTATTGCAGATTGTTTTTACTTATGTAATATAAGTTATATTATTAAATATAATATAACATAATTCCAAGTCATCAAAAGCAGAGCGGGCTGCCGTCGGGTAGCCATTCGCCCAGCATTAACGATTTATGGTGGACACCTTGCGGCATTCCCCTTGCGCCTTGTTTTAAGGTGTGCCAATCTAGCGGCACTTGCTGAAATTTACGACTGATTTGAACACCGTCAGCACTCACCGCCGCTATTTCCCGCGAGGCCCCGGTCTGGGCTTCAAAACTTTCGTCCTGGCGGCTTGTGCGCTGGCGCTGATGGCGGTCGATCAAAACACTCCGAGCCTGCAGCCATTGCGCACCAGCTTGTCGTGGGCGCTGTCGCCACTGATGCGATTCGCGGCGCTGCCGGACAACGCGCTGCACTCCGCAGCCAGCCTGAAGTCACGCGCACAACTGGAGCAGGAAAACAACGATCTGCTGCACAAACAGTTCATCCTTGAAACTCAGTTATCGAAATACGCTGCGCTGGAAGCCGAGACCCAGCGCATCCGGGAACTGCTGGCCTCATCCAAGACGCTGAAGGAGCGCGTGCTGATCGCCGGCATCATCGCGGTCAACCAGGACCCCTACCGTCATCAGATCACGCTCGATCGCGGCAGCAAGGACGGCGTCTATCGCGGCCAGGCGCTGGTCGATGCCTACGGCATCCTCGGTCAGGTCATCCGTGTGGCGCCGAATACTTCGCAGGCGCTGCTGATCACCGATCCCGATCACGGCATCCCGGTCGAGGTCAACCGCACCGGCCTGCAGACCATCGCACTGGGCCTGGGCGATGGCCAGGGCCTGAAGCTGCCGTTCCTGCCCAACAACGCGGATATCCAGGTCGGCGATCTGCTGGTGTCCTCGGCCTTGGGCGGGCGCTTTCCCGCCGGCTACCCGGTTGGCAAGATCTATAACGTGCGTCACGCCACCGGCGAACATTTCATGCAGGCTGTGGCCTATCCCACCGCGCATCTCAACCAGGGTACGCAAGCGCTGCTGGTGTGGAACACCGAACCGGCGGTGCCGCCACCGCCACCCGCGGAGACCGCGCCAGCCTCGGTGACGAAGCACACGCCGAAGGAAGCCACTCCGCGCAAGACGGACGCTGACTCCGCCGCCAAGCCCGCGCAGAAACCGACGCGGCGGCCATAATGCTCAAACTGTGGCTGAACCTGGAAATACCGGCCCCTTACATGTCCGGCCATGCCGACAACATCCATGTGGCTTAACACCGGCAAGCTGCGCCTGGTTTTCCTGTTCAGCATGATCGCGGCCCTGTGGCTGCAGCTGATCGAACTGCCGGATCTACTGGCAGCGGCGCGGCCGCTGTGGCTGCCGCTGATCATCGCCTACTGGGCGCTGACCGAACCGCGCGCGCCGGTACTGCTCGGCGCGTTCTGCTTCGGCCTGTTCGCGGATGTGCTGTTCAGCGATGTGCTCGGTCAGCAGGCGCTGGGACTGGTGTTGCTGGCCTACGTCGTATCGCGACTGCGCTCGATCTTCATCCTGTTCCCGTTGTGGCAGTCGACGCTGGCGCTGGTGCCGGCATGGCTGGGATTCATCTTCCTGATGTTCTGGATCGACGGCATCTCCAATCACCATGGTGATGACTGGCTGCGCTGGATGCCGTTGCTTTCGACCAGCCTGTTCTGGCCGTTGGTCTATGCCGTGATGGAATTGCTGCGCACGCGCGGGCGCTCCGATGAGGATTAGCGCCAACGCCGGCGGCCACGGCCATGCGTAAACGCGACGTCATCAAGAATCTGCCCGGCGAAAAAATCACTTTCGTCTCGCGCTGCGTCGCCGCGGCGATTTTTTGCCTGGCACTGACGACAATGCTGCTGATACGGCTGTTCAGCCTGCAGGTCAGCCAGCACGATTACTACACCACCCGCGCCGACGACAATCGCATGCGCGTGGTGCCGGTGCCGCCGGTACGCGGGCTGATCTACGACCGCAACGGTGTCGTGCTGGCGCAGAACAAGCCGGCATTCGTGCTGGAAATCACGCCGGAGCAGGTGAAAAACCTCAAGGACACGCTCAAACAGCTGGAATCGATTGTCAGCATCACACCCAAGGACATCGAACGCTTCCATGACCGCGTGCTCAAGAACCCGCGTTATCGCGGCGTTCCGCTGCGCAACAACCTGACGATGGAGGAAGTCGCGCGCTTTGAGGTCAACCGCTACGATTTTCACGGTGTCGACGTCACCGCCGGCCTGACCCGCAACTACCCGCTCGGCGCCGATGCGTCGCACGTGGTCGGCTACGTCGGCGGCATCAATGAAGCCGAACTGCAAAAACTTGATCCCGACAAATACCAGGGCCTCACCCAGATTGGCAAAACCGGCGTCGAGAAAAGTCACGAAGATCTGCTGCGCGGCACGCCGGGTTCCAAGATCATCGAAGCCAACGCTTATGGCCGCCCATTGCGCGAACTCGACTACGACGGCGGCAAGGCCGGCGACAACCTCTACCTGACGCTGGACACGCGCGTGCAGGAGGAGGCCGAACAAGCGATGGGCGATTTCGACGGCTCGGTGGTCGCGATCGATCCGCGCAACGGCGAGATCCTCGCAATGGTCAGCAAGCCGGGCTTCGACCCGCAACTGTTCGTCGAAGGCATCGACAGCAAGACTTATCGCGAACTCAACGAGGATCCGGATCGGCCGCTGTTCAACCGCAGCCTGCAGGGCCTTTACCCGCCGGGCTCGACAGTCAAGCCGGCGATGGCCCTGACCGGGCTCGAATACAACGTCGTCACCGCGGATCATCACGAGTTCTGCCCCGGCGAGATGAGTCTGCCCAATTCCTCGCATCTGTATCACTGCTGGAAGCACAGCGGCCACGGCCTGATCAGCCTGCCGGATGCGATCACGCAATCCTGTGACGTGTTCTTCTACAAGCTGTCGCTGCTGCTCGGCATCGACCGCATGCATGAATCAATGACGAAGTTCGGGCTGGGACATCTCACCGGCGTCGATCTTCCTCAGGAAAAACCCGGCCTGTATCCCTCGCGCGAATGGAAATACCGCAACTACCGCCAGGGCTGGTATCCGGGCGAGACCCTGAATACCGCCATCGGACAGGGCTATGTGCAGGTCACCCCCATCCAGCTGGCGCAAATGGTGTCGCGCATCGCCATGCGCGGCGGCGGCTTCAAGCCGCACATCCTGCACGCAATCCAGACCCCCGGCAGCAAGACCATGATGCTGGTGTCGCCAGAACCGCTGCCGAGTATCGTTCTGAAAAATCCGGATGACTGGGAAACCGTGGTTCAGGCGATGGTCAACGTCACCACAACGCCGCACGGCACCGGTTATGCCATGGGCAAAACCGCACCGTACCTGATCGCGGCCAAGACCGGCACCGCACAAGTCGCCGGACTCAGTCTGGCGATGCGGCACCGCTCGATTGCCGACACCCCCGTGCGTCTGCGCGACCAGGCCCTGTTTATCGCATTCGCGCCGGCAGACAATCCGCGGATAGCGGTGGCGGCGGTTGCAGAACATGGCGTGCACGGCTCGATTGCCGGCATCATCGTGCGCAAGGTGATGGACATGTATCTGCTGGGCAAAGTGACTTACCAGGATCCCGCCGACAAGAGCCACATGGCGGTGCCAGATGAAGAACGCGACACGACCCCGGAGCCTGCCATCTCCCCTATCAAGACGCCGCCGGGCACGCCGCTACCATGAACCCGCTCTACCGCAATAATCCGCCCGAACCACACCTGTCCGAATTGCTGGACCGCTGGCATGTTGATCCGTGGCTGCTGTTTCTGCTGGTCGTGGTGTGCTGCATCGGATTGCTGGTGCTGTATTCGGCCAGCGGCCAGTCACTGCCGATGGTCATCAATCAGGCCGAGCGCATGGTGCTGGGTCTGGGCCTGATGGTGCTGGTGGCACAGGCGCCGCCGGAGTGGTATCGCACAATCGCACCCTGGCTCTATGCCCTCACCCTGGTGCTGCTGGCGCTGACGCTGGCGCTGGGCTCGTCGGCAAAGGGCGCGCAACGCTGGCTGGACCTGGGTGTTGTGCGCTTCCAGCCTTCGGAAATGATGAAGCTGGCGATGCCGATGACGGTCGCCGCATTCCTGCACCGGCGCAGCCTGCCGCCGCGGATCATCACCATCATCATCACGCTGGCACTGATCGGCATCCCTTCTGCGCTGATCGCCGTGCAGCCCGATCTCGGCACTGCGCTTTTGATTGTCGCCGCCGGCGGTTTCGCCTTGTTCTTCGCCGGGTTCGGCTGGCGCTGGATCATCGGTGCGCTGGCGGCTGCGGCCGCTGCCGCGCCAGTGTTGTGGGGGAAACTGCACGATTACCAGCGCGATCGCATCATGATCTTCCTTGACCCCGAGCGCGATCCACTGGGCGCCGGCTATCACATCACCCAGTCCAAGATCGCCATCGGCAGCGGCGGACTGTTTGGCAAGGGTTGGCTGCACGGCAGTCA
>JBOICK010000075.1:0-46030 GCA_050739895.1 Stenotrophobium sp. | reverse complement strand
CTTTGGGATTGATATGGGTCATGGGTCTTTCCGGTACCTGTGAGAAATTTTCGAGTGAGTGTGCCGCAGTTCGCGTGCCGGCGGGAGCCTGTTGCATGAGACTCAGTCGCCGTCCCGCAGATGTCCGTCGAGCAGCCCGCCAGGCGGCATCTGCAGGTAATAGCCGGTTTCGAACAGGTCGTGCCGCACCCTTGTCACATCCACGCGCGCCAGTGACTGGCGCTGGTCGAGGTCGAGGTCCATGACCTGCGTCAGCTTGCCGGTGATGCGCAGCAGCGTTGCCGGCAGGCTCTCGGTGGCCAGCCCGGTACGGAGATAGAGATACATCTCACTTTGCTGCGCGCAGCGGTAGACGGTGCAGGTGGTGTTCATGGTGTGGGTGGCAAGATTATTCGTCCTTGTCTTCGACTGATTGCCACTGGATTCCCTTGATGTCGCAGATCGGCTTGGACATGCGTTCGGGGTGATGCGGTTCGCCAAAGTCGCGGTAAAACTCCAGCAGCGTTTGCAGGTCCGCAGCGTAGTTTCCGCTGGGCGTCAGGGGTGCCCCAAAGGTGATGACCTTGCGCTTGTAGTCGGCTGCCGCGGGCAGGATGGGCGCCTGCGCGCCCGCGGCGATGTGATAAAAGCCGCGCTTCCATTCAACGGCATTGCTGCGCGTGCCTTCGGGTGCAATCAACATCAGCATGCGCGGATTGTTGCTGAAGGCATCGACACTCTGCTCGACCACGCCCTTGGGGCTGCGGCGGTTGATCGGGATGGCGCCGAACCAGCGCAACAGCGGGCCCATCATGCCCTTGAAGGCGCTGTCCTTGATCATGGTGCTGGCCTGGATGCCCAGCGCCATCAGCGCGAGCAGGCCGATCACGCCGTCGCGGTTGGAGGTGTGCGGCGCACCAATCAGCAGCATCTTCGGCAGGTCGGGGATCACGCCTTCCATGCGCCAGCCCATCAGCCACAGGATCAGGTGGCCGAGACCGCGCGAAAAAAAGTTACCGCGCCGCGGCAGATTGCTCCCCACTATCAGACTCATGCGTTTACCCCTGAATGCATCCGTGTCCCCGATTAATGATTCGCGATTTTCTCGCGTGGCCCGGCCAATCTGCGCAGCCTACGGCATTCAGCGTGCCGGTCGCGGATTTTAAAAACTCAGCCTGCTTCCGCTGTCGGACGGATGAAATATGATGTTGTTAGTAATTATAGTCAACAATTATATTTATTTTATAAATAAAAACAATCCTGTCACGGTATAGCCACACAGCGGGTGCATGTTTCAGTGAAACAGGATAGGCAGCAGTGTCCCGCCAATAATGGCGACGATCAGACAGGCCCCAAGGCCGCAGACCACCAGGATGGTCTTGGCCAACGGGCTCATGCCCGGCTTGACCTGCACAGGCGCCGCGGTCACGTCTGCGCGGGGCGAGGGCTTGACGGTCGCCGGCTGAGGCGCAGGCGCAACCCGCTGTGGCGTTACTGCGGATCGCGGAGTGTAGACAACCGGCGCTGGCGCGTGGTGTACCGGCTTGGCGGCAGATGGCTGTTTCTTCGCGCCGAAATTCGGCCATGAGGCGACGGCTTCGGTTGTTGTCGATGCAGGTTTGGGTTCAACCGGCCTGGCAATGAACCGGGTGAAGAACGAGGCCGGCTTTGCTGCAGGCTGGCGCGCAGTAGCCGCAGTCGGCGGCGTGATCGCAGGCTGCGTTGCTGCCGGTCGTGAAGTCATCGCCGGCCGTGATGCTGCCACCGGCGCACTTGCAGAAATGGTCGAGGCTGTGTTTGCAGACGGTTTCGTCACCGGCGAGATTTTTGCCGGGGGCGGGGCTTGATCTTGAAGGGCTCTGAGCCGATCCCGCTGGCCGGCCAGTTCGCGTTCAAGTCGCTGACTCTCCTGCTTGCCTAGTGCGGCGGCTTTCTGGAGGGCGGCATTTTCCGCTTGCAAGGTTTTGGCGTTCTCACGCAGCTGTCGCAGCTCGGCATCATTTGCGCTCAGCTTTTTCTGCAATGCCTTGATCGATGCGGCCTGCTGTTCAGCGAAGCTGTCGTCACTGACGCCAAGCACGTTTTCGACCTGCCTGATGGTCGATTTGGTAATGCCGCGCAGACGGCCCAGAGGGCCGATGCTCAGCAGGCCACGCGGGCTGGTTTTTTGCGTTGTCATTTCCTGCTGCGGCATGTTCTGCTCCGATGTCAAATCAGTGGCGCTTGCGCGCTGTGTCTGCGGGGTGGGCTCGCTGCGTGGAGAAGCCGGGATCGTCCTGGCGCTGGCAGGATGCCCGTCTTTCAGCGACTGGCGCGCGATGTCGAGCAGGTCATCGAGTCCGCGCGCCTGCGCGGCCGGGGCCAGCGTCTCGATCAGATGCGGCTCGCGCCGGGCGTGATCCGCAATCACGCCGGCAAATTCGGCGCGTGCATCGCGCGGGATGTGGGCGACGATGTCGAGCAGTGCCGGCCAGTGGCGGTTGTCGGCGGTGCGCGCGGCGGCGACGATGCGCTCGCGGGTGTCGTGCGTCACCAGGCTCGCCAGACTGGCGACCATGCGCTTGTGGCTGTCTTCCATTTTCCCTGCGAGCGGCAGCAGCGCATGCCACAGTTTTTTATCGTCGGCGATCTGGATGATGCGGGCGATGGCTTCGCGCGGCAGCACACTGGCGGCGGCGCCGAGTTGCGCGATCTGCGCTTCGTCCATGTCCTCGACCAGGTGCAGGACGCTTTCCCACAGGTCGGCGGCATGTGCAGCGCGCAGGATATTCTCCAGCGCGCCGGCCGGAAGCCGCACCGCGACCTCGGCGATCATCGCCAGTTGCTCCGGCGACATCAGCTGGATCAGCGGCAGGAAACTGGGCCACAAGCCATTGTCGTCGGCAGCCTTGAGGATGCTTTCCATGATCTTGCGATCGGACAGCGCCGGGATGCGCAGCAGTTTGCGGTGACTGGGCTCAGACATGCAGGCCACGACCGGCAGCACCGAGTCCCACAAGTCCTGTTCGTAGGCGGTCTGGCACAAGCCAGCCAGCGCTGTCTCGTCCTGCTCGGCGGTGAGGTCGCCGAGTTTGCGCTTGAGGCTGTCGTCGACATGCTCCATCAGCGCCACGGCTTCTGCCCACAGGTTCTTCTGCGGATCCTGCGCGGCGATGATGACGCCACGCAGGCGATCGTCTGTCAGCATGCGGATGAGGTTGTTGAGCTGCGTCTTGTTCTCGATGAAGAAGCCGGCGTGCAACAGATCGGCTGGATTGGTGAAGGCTTCCATCGACTTGCGGATGGCAGCCTCGGTCAGGTAATCGACGAAGCGGCCCATGGTGATGAATTCATGGCGCTTGAGCAGTTCCACGGCGACGTCGCGGATACGTTCGGGCGGCAGGTTCTGGATGATCTCCCTGGCGCGCTTGGGATCGAGTTGCAGGCTGATGTCGGCCAGAAACGGGATCGGCAGCCGGCTGGCAAGGTCCACCGCACGTTTCCAGTTCATCTCGCCGGCGACGCGCGCCCCGAGCACCGGGCCGAAGATTTTTTCAGCCATCATTGCGATCAGGGCCAGCGGCAGCAGCACACTGGCCGCCGCCAGACGCTGGAACAGTGTGAGATCGTCGCCAAAAAGCTTTGCCTGCGCGGCTTCGCGCAGCTTGCGGATTTCCGCGGCAGGCAGGGTTTGCAGGAACGCCAGCGCGTTTTCGTCGGCGCCGTAGAGGCGCTCGAGTTTGATGATCTCGGCGCGGATTGTGAGCTTGCTCATGGCGACTCCTAACCGCGCAGAATTCTGAGAACGGTGCCGCGCAGCAGCGCGGGGATGTGTTTCAGCGCGCCGTCAATCGCTTTCTGCATGTCGGCGCGCTGGCGTGTCTGCGCGGTGCGAAAACCTTGCAGCAGAGCTTGAAGTTGCGCTGTATTCAGCGTCTCGAGTGCGGCGAGTTCCGCAGCGGGTTTCCCCAGCGCTGAGCCCAGTTGCTCAAGTTCTGTTTTCCCGGCCATGTCACTTCACCCCGATGCTGCCTTGTTTGGGTCAGCATAACGCGCAATTTGAGTAATGAGCAGGGGGCATAATCGGCGACATTCTGGAGCGTTGGCATGCCTCAGATTTGGTCCGAGCGCAAGATGCATTCTAAAGATGTTTATATAGCGATTTCATCGCATCCTGAGACACCAAAATGCTCCCCGAATTGACTGATTCCGGGAAAAGTCGCGCATCGGCGCTTAGTTGAAGGAGGATAAATGACTTCTAAACCCATTAACCTCAAGCTCTTGCTTGAGTCCAAGAACATGGAACGCTGCCCGTTCCCGATTCCGACCGGCTGGTACTTCGTCGATTACTCGGAGAACCTGAAGAAGGAGGAAGTGCGCAACGTCAATCTGCTGGATCAGGAGTGGGTACTTTACCGTACCGAATCCGGCAAGGTCGGCATGACCGATCCTTACTGCGCCCATCTGGGCGCCCACATGGGCCACGGCGGCAAGGTCTGCGGTGAGCATCTGCGCTGCCCGTTCCACCACTGGGAATACAACACCGAGGGCTGGTGCAAGGCAGTTCCCTATGCCAAGCGCATGCCGCCGATCACCACCATCCAGCCGATCGTCAGGACACTGCCGGTGCAGGAGAAGTATGGCCTGATCTGGTGCTGGTATCACCCGGCGCTTGAAGCCCCGTCATGGGACCTGCCGGCGATTCCGGAGATGACCGAGCCGGGCTACGTGCCGACACGTCGCGGTACCTGGACTGCGAATACCGCGATCCAGGAAATCGCCGAGAACGGTGTGGACTTCGCCCATCTCAAGTTCCTGCACGGCGCGGCGGGCATCCCGCCGGCCGAGGTCACCTTCAACAAGCACGTGATCCACATCAACATGGCCAACGGCTATATCGTCGGTGACGGTTACGGCCCCGGCCTCAACGTGTTCCAGTTCACCCAGGAAGGCGTGACCGCGACGATGATCTCGTACACGCAGGCCATCACCCGCGACAAGTCGCAGATGAACATGAGCTTCACGCACAAGGTCTATCCGGCCGGCACCAAGGAAGCCGCGATTGCCAAGAAGCTGGTCGATCACATGATCGGCGGTGCCGAGGGCGAGGAAAGCGCCGGGTTCGAGAGCGTCGACTTCGTGGTCTGGAACAACAAGAAGTACCGCGCGCGTCCGCTGCTCTGTGATGGCGACGGCCCGATCATCCAGTACCGTGAGTGGTTCAAGCAGTTCTACAACGAAGCGCCGAAACTCGACGCGGCCTGAAACTGGTTTGCTGGAAATCAGGCCCCGCCTCTCGATCAGGGAGGCGGGGCTTTTTTGTGGCGACTCAGCCGGTCATGCGCTGTTCGCTTAGCTGCCACAGTTTTGTGGCCAGCGCGGCATCGCGGCTGGCGGCACTACCGGCTTTCTGTTTGCGCTTGATGAAGTATTCGCCGCTGACATGGGCCAGTTCAGGTGCGGTGGCGAGCCATACCGCAGTATCGGCGCCCTGCGCGGGCGTCAGCATGAAGGCCTTGATCAGCGGCTGCAGCAAGCCAGGAGCCTGGCGGTAAATATCGGTGGCGACCGCACCCGGATGGAACGCATTGATGGTCACCTTGCTGCCCTTGAGACGGCGCGCCAATTCGCGGGTGAACAGCAGGTTGGCGAGCTTGGCCTGTCCGTAAGCGTGCAGGCCGCTGCGGTGACGCGAAGGATCGGTGAAGCTGGCCTCGTCGATCTTGCCGAGTTTGTGGATCATCGAACTGGTGACGACGATGCGGCCCTGTGGCGCGGTCTTCACCGCGTCCAGCAGATGCTGCACCAGTCGGAAATGTCCGAAGTGCATGATGCCCATCATTGCCTCGTAGCCGTTGCCGAGCTTGTGCAGCTTGAGCGTGTAGAGCCCGGCGTTGAGAATCAGCACGTCGATTACCGGCATGGTCGCCAGCAGTTGGGTGGCGAACGCATCGACGTTGGCAAAATCCGCGAGATCCAGCGGCATCGCTTCCACTTTTGCCGATGGGAGCTGGTTTTTTATTTTTTCGATGGCCGATTGCGATTTGGCCGTGTCGCGTGCAGCGATGATGATGCGGTCGCCGCCGCCAGCCAGCGCCAATGCCATTTCGTAGCCGATGCCGCTGTTGCCGCCGGTGATCAGGATATTGCGTGCCATATGGATGTGTCCGCCGAGGTTATGAATTTGGCGGAATGTATCCTGCTTCAGGGCCTCGTGTCTCCGGGAGAGGACACGAAGGCGGAGCCGCCGGGCATCGCACCACCACGGAAGACTTTCCAGGCCGGCGGAATCTCAAGGACGAAAGTGGCCAGCACGCCGAGCAGTGTCAGGACGAGTGCGACATGGCTGGCCAGCCGCCCTGCGGGTAGCGCCAGCAGCAGCGCGACGACCACTGCGGCGCTGGCGATAAAACCACCCGCGGACATGGCCAGGAATTGGCGACGATTGTTCAGCCCGGTGTCGAAGCGGAACAGGAATGGCGAGGAAAGCGCGCCCTGCGGCAGATGTACCGCGCTGCCACTGAACCAGGCGCCAATCAGGTGCCCCCATTCGTGCAGCAAATAGCCGATCAGCACCGTCATCAGCCCGGTGAGAATATTGAGGGTGACCGGCCACACACCGAGAGCAGTGCCGAGATTCAGGGTATACATCCACAGCGCGGCCGTCGCGGCGATTAAAAGGCCATCACGAACGATCAGGGCGGAGAGCCGGTTCGAGCTCATGTGCGATACTGATATTTAGCGCTTTGGCGGCAGCGGCAGCAGTGCCGAAACCTTGTGCATGCGCTCGGCATAGCCGGGGCGCCGCTGGCGGTTGCGCTGATCCATGAACGGGATGCTGACGAACACGAACATCAGCGTCATCATCAGCGCGCCCGGCACGATCCACCACCACTGCGAGGGCGCCGCGGCGAGGCCGAACAGCATCAGGCCCCACCAGAAACTCAGTTCGCCAAAGTAATTCGGATGACGTGACCAGGCCCAGAGTCCGGTGGTGATGAAACTGCCGCGTTTGTGCCGGGCGATATAGGCATGCAGCTGCAGATCGGCGATGGTCTCGATGGCGATGGCGCCGAATGTCACCGCAAAAGCCAGAGCATCCAGCGCGCCCATCGGCGCCCGCCCGTGCGTCATCACCGCGTAGATCGGCAGGCAGCCCAGGAATACCTGCAAGGTGGGGAAAAGGTGGATGCCGCCGAGATCGGCGAGCAAGGCATATTTTCCCGCGCGGGCGCGTACGATCGGATAGCGCCAATCCTCGTGATATAGCCCGCCCCAGAAAGTCGCCCAATTGGCAGTCAGGCGGATCGCCCAGAGCCATACCAGCACCATCACCAGCAAAACCCGCGTGTCGTTGATCCGCGCGTGGTTGGCGTACAGCCAGTAAACCGCGAGCAGTGGCGGAATCACGCTCCAGTAAGGGTCATAAAAACTTGAATTTCTGTAACGCCGGCTGAATGCAAATATAACCAGCGTTGCGACCGCGTCCGCTGCCAGTGCGTCCCAAGGTTGTGGCAGGTGCGGACCATGGAACAGCATGGCGGCGCCAGCGGCGATGCACAGCAGATAGGCGACGATGATTGCTCCGTACGCGGAAGTATTTGCAGCCATTTGGACTCCTCTCGTGCGACTCTGTGACCTGCTGCTCGGGTCACACTATGCTGCGGGCCAGTGTGGCGTGCCTCATCTCAGTGGACGAGAGGGCTGAATGGCAGCGGGCTCAGCGGTACGCCGCGGCTAAGAGTGTCCAGACTGCAAACGCGAGCGTGATGGTGGCCAGGATCAGCAGTCCGAATATGTCCCCGGCTTTCAGTCCGCTGCTGTACGGCTGCGGGTCGCGTGCTGTCAGCAGAAACTCGCGACGGATCATAAATGCCGGAAATGCGACGCTGATCGCAATCAGCAGACCCGCGAGAATGTACAGCCAGACAAACCGCAGGCCGATGCGCCGAGCCTCTAGAATCATCCAGATGTTGAGCGCCAGCCCGAGAAAGAAAAGGTCCAGCGTGATCGAGGTGCTGGCCGGATTCATCAGCGTGTCCTGCCAGAAGTGCAGGTTGCCCGCGACAAATCCTTCGCCAAGGTAGGCCGCGTTGTGGCTCCAAGTGGCGACCAGCGCCAGCAGGCCGATCAGTGCATAGACCACACACAGGAATTTTCTGGAAACTGACATTGGAGTTCTCGGCAATGGCTTGGCTTTTCACTGGGTGAGGCGGGGGTGGATACCTACAGGATCATATTTTTGATTTCACGGTGATGATGCGCTCAACGTAATTGCGCGCTTCAAGCGGACCATTTCGCAGCGTGTCGCGCCAGCCGTCATTTTCCGGAGGCATCCTGCGGATGACCCGCAGCATGCGTGTGTAGCCCGCGTTGTAGCTGGCGAATGACAGATACAGCCGGACCGAGTCAGGAAATACCTTGATGGCGGCTTTGTCGTAGAGGGTGTGCACATAGAAAATGCCCGCCGCGATATTCCAGCGCGGACTGCGCAGGCTGTGAATTTCAGGGTCGTGCTTGCGGATTTCCTTGAAGGTCATCGGCTTGATCTGCATCAGGCCTGTCGCCCCGGATTCGTTGTGTGCATGCGGGTTCAGAGTCGATTCCACGATCGCCTGCGCCTTGAACCAGCGCCAGTCGAAATCGACACCGAAATAGCGTTTGGTGTATTTGCGGAAATGCTCGTCGTAGCGGGCGGTCCAGTGATGCTCGTTTTGATCCGGGTTATCCGTGTCTGCGCTGATCGCTGCCCGGCGGCTCGCGGCAGCAGAGGCGGCGGGCTTGACTGCGATGGTGCTGCTTGGCGCAGTGCTGTTTGCCGGTGCGGCTGGTGAGTGGTGTCTGAGCGTGAATTTGTGGCGCGGCTGGGGGTCGCCCGAGCCGGGTAATTTCTGCGAAATCAGATAGACGCAGCCGAGCACGGCCAGAATGCTCAGGAACGGCAGCAGCAGGTCACGCAGGGCTTGCATGACGCTCGGGAGTCGCTAATTAAGGCTCAATCCAATGACCAGGCCCATGCCCACCCCGGTCGCGATGAATAGTCCCATCAGTGCGAGGCCGACAGCGATATTGCCGCGCTGTAGTTCGAGGCGCACATCGAAGCCCATCACATTTTTAAACACGCGGAATGCCAGCCAGCCGCCTGCCAGCATCATCAGGCCACCGAAACCGGCATAGATGAAATTCAGAACGATAGGGTTAAGTGTGCCGTCCATACTCCCTCCGTATGTTGCCGTTGCGTCTGAGTATAGTGAACATCGACCAGACACGGTGGCACGGCCGTCAATATGCACCGGTACGCCGGTGCGGGAACGCAGCAGCCCACACCGGCATCTAACAGGGTAGGACTGTCATTCTGGCAGCGAGCGGGGATCACATGCACCAGGCATCCGTGAAACCGGATTTGCAGGATTTGTCCGATGCTGAAATCGCACGGCGTATCGCTGCCGGGAATCAAGATGCTCTGTGTCTGCTGATGCGATGCAACAATCAGTCGCTTTACCGCACGGCGCGCAGCATTCTCAAGGATGATACCGAGGCGGAAGACGCGGTCCAGGAAGCCTGGCTGCACGCCTATCGCGCGATTGCGGGTTTTCATGGCGATGCGAAGCTTTCGACCTGGCTGGTGCGCATTGTGGTCAATGAATCGCTCGGCCGCCTGCGCAAGCGCAGTCGCCGCGCGGTGGTGATTTCGCTGGATGGCAACACGCAACCCGACGGCGATGCCGCGGAGGTCAACATGGGTGCAGCCTTATCCGAACAACCAGAGCAGCCGGAGCGCGCCGCGATGCGCGGCGAAATGCGTCGCCTGCTCGAGCGCAAGATCGACCAGTTGCCGGACGCATTCCGCACCGTGTTCGTGCTGCGCGCGCTGGAGGAGTTGAGCGTCGAGGAGGCCGCGGATTGCCTCGGCATTCCGGCGGCGACTGTGCGCACGCGCTACTTCCGCGCGAAGGGCCTGCTGCGCGAGGCGCTGGCGCGAGAAATCGATTTCAGCTTGGAAGACGCTTTTGCATTTGCCGGCGAACGGTGCGACCGCATCGTCGCTGGCGTGCTGGAGCGGCTGCAAGGAATTCAGACACACGATATTCGCGAGGTCTGAACGTTCAACTCACACTTAACTATGGAGAACATCATGTCATTTTCATTTCTGACTCTGGCCAACGACCCGGCTATGCAAACCGCGCGCCGGTCGTTCCTGAAAAAGTCGGGCATCATGCTGTCGGGCACCGCCATCGCGCTGCTCACGGGAAATGAAGCCTTGGCAAAAGGCCATCATAAGTCCGCCGGCAACGACGTCGATGTACTCAACAGCGCGCTCGGAGCGGAGCACGAGGCGATTGCCGCCTACCAGGTCGGCGCCGAGAGCGGCCTGCTGCAGAAACCGGTGCTGGACCTCGCGGTGACATTCCAGGGACAACACAAGGAACACGCCGAACTGTTGTCGAAAACCGTCATCAAGCTGGGCGGCAAGGCGGTGGCGGCGAAGGACAAGTACACCTTCCCGGTGGATACGCTCAAGACCCAGGCCGATGTGCTGCGCTTCGCGGCGGGTTTGGAGCAGGGTGCGGTCAGCGCCTACCTGGGCGCGGTGCCGGTGTTTGGCAACCGCGATCTGGCCAAGGCCGCCGCCAGCATCCTCGGCGACGAAGCGATGCATTGGGCGATACTGCGCAATGCGCTCGGCCTGGCGCCGGTGCCCGCTGCGTTCATGGTATGAGCCGAAACCGGTTTGCAGTGATGCTGACCGGCACTGTGCTTGCCTTCATGGCAAGCACAGTGGTTGCGGCCAACCCCGCCTTACACGGTGATCCGCAGAAAGGCGAGGTGGTCTACGGACGCTGCGGTGCCTGCCATTCACTGACCTATGACCGCACCGGCCCAAGGCATTGCGGTTTGTTCGGGCGCCGCGCCGGCAGCGTCAAGGGATTCAATTACTCCGCGGCGATGAAAAAATCCGGCATTGTCTGGAACGCTAAAACGCTGGATAAATTTTTGACCAACCCGATGAAGATGGTGCCCGGCACCTACATGGGGTATGCCGGCATTCCCGATCCGCAGGACCGCGCCGACCTGATTGCCTATCTGAAACAGGCTGGCGCGTCGGCAGTCTGCAAAGATGTGAAGTAGCGTCGCGCAGGACGTTCAGCATGGCATCCGTGGATCGCGATAACGTGCAGCGTCATCCGCCTTGGACCTGGCAGCACCGAAGCTGAAGCAGAAGGTATCGGTAAAATCGAGCGCATATTCAAGCTCTGAGCGAGGAATTGAACACGTAACCGGACGGTAGAACCCATGAAGGTCCGTGAATACAACGCTGAAGGCATCACCATTCTTTACGACATCAGGCGTTGCATCCATGCGCGCGAATGCGTACATGGTCTGCCCAAGGTGTTCGACCCTGTGCAGCGCGTGTGGATCGACGCCACCCAGGCTGGCTCCAACGACATCGCGACGGTTGTTCAGCGCTGTCCATCAGGCGCGCTTCACTTTCTGCGTAAAGATGGCGGAGCACCGGAGGCGATTGCCGAAAGCAATGAAATCCATATCTCAGCGGATGGGCCGCTGCACCTGCGCGGCGATCTGGAAATTCACACGCGCCACGGCGTGATACGCGAGACAAGGGCCACGCTTTGTCGTTGCGGAGCTTCTCGCAACAAGCCGTTCTGCGACCGCAGCCACGAACGCGTCGGCTTTCACGATCCGGGCATCCTGAACGCAGACAGCGCCGCTACGGAGCCGTGCTCGGGACCTGTTCGTGTGCTGCCGCAGACGAATGGTCCGTACTGGGTGGAGGGTTTGTTCGTCCTCAGCGATAGTTCCGGCGCACACGGCATGCGCTGCGGGCCTCGGACTTCGCTCTGCCGATGCGGCCATTCTGGCAAGAAGCCGTTTTGCGATGGTTCACACACCAGAGTTGGATTCAAGGATGAATGAGGATGTCGCATCGGCGAGCAACGGCAGGACCGCCTTTGTGTTGGCGGGCGGCGGCAGCCTGGGTGCCGTGCAAGTTGGCATGCTCAAGGCGCTGGCCCGTCATGGCGTCGTGCCTGATTTTGTCGTGGGCGTTTCAGTGGGAGCGATCAATGGCGTCTGTTTCGCTGCCGAGCCCAATGGCGACGGCGTGGCCCGTCTTGAGCGGATCTGGCAGCGGTTGAACCGCGGAGACGTGTTTCCGTTTTCGCTGATCAACAGCGTTCTGGGCTTGTTCGGGAAACGCGATTACCTGGTTTCACCCGAACCCTTGCGGTCGCTGATCGAATCTGAACTGCCTCGGCAGCGCCTCGAAGAATTAGACATTCCCTGTCACGTCATTGCGACAGACATGCTGGACGGCTCCGAGGTCGTTTTGTCCTCCGGGCCGGCCGCAACCGCGCTGATGGCCAGCGCCGCAATTCCCGCGGTGTTCCCAGGCGTCTTGGTCGATGGCCGCCGTCTGATGGACGGCGGCGTCGCCTGCAATACGCCGATCTCGGCGGCAGTCGCCTTGGGTGCGACACGCGTCATCGTGCTGCCCACAGGAATGTCTTGCGCGCTTGAAACGCCCCCGCCCGGTGCGATGGCGATCGCCATGCACGCGCTGAATCTGCTGATCATGCGACAACTGCTCGCCGATATGGATCGTCTCTCCGGACAAGCGGAGCTGATTGTCATTCCACCGTTATGCCCATTGACTGCCACGTCCTACGATTTCACGCAGACGGATGAATTGATCCGGCGCGCCGAGGCGACCACCCGGCTCTGGCTGAAGCAGAGCGGCCTCGCAAACACCGGCATACCGCCGGCATTGCTGCCACATCGTCATTAGAGCCCAACCACACGCATGTCCGAAGCGATGACAGTCGGGCTGTCGTCGGCGGTTTGCAAGGATCTGAAGTAGCGCTGCGCAGGGCGTTTAATCGCCCATCACCACCGGCCGGCTGACGCGCGTGGCGCGCAGCACGCGGTTCGGTTCGCTGTCATCGACGATCTCGACGAAATCCGCATGCACGGCGGTGATGCGTGCGACCAGCGGCATGCCACTGAACTGCGGATCACGATAGCTCACGGTGTCGCCGACCTTGAAGCTGGCAGCATCGAAATTGAAATCGAAAGGGCAGGTGTCGGTCATGGCAGCGGGCGTTGTCCACGGGTGATTGCCTGGGGCACTTTACTCGCCGCCACCGCCGCTGAACAGGCGAATACGCGCCGCCCGCTGTCGGCATTCTTGATCTGGAAAATGTTATAAAATATTTATCATAAATTAATACAGTGTATAAAATAAAAACAATCGCGACGTCCGATAGGCATAGCGGGCGACGCATGGGTTTGTGTTGGCGGTTGCCGTTGCGCGACGGCAACGTCGGGTAAAATCGCCGCCATGAATTATCCGACTCTGCCCGATTTCATCGGCAATACGCCTCTCGTGAAGCTGGCCCGGCTGCCTGGTGTCGGCGACAACACCCTGCTGGTCAAGCTGGAGGGCAATAACCCGGCAGGCTCGGTCAAGGATCGACCGGCATATTCGATGATCCGGCGCGCCGAGGAGCGCGGCGAGATCAAGCCCGGCGACACGCTGATCGAGGCGACCAGTGGCAACACCGGCATCGCACTGGCGATGGCGGCGGCGATGAAGGGCTATCGCATGGTGCTGATCATGCCGGAGCACATGTCGGCCGAGCGCCGCGCGTCGATGAAGGCGTTCGGCGCCGAGATCATCCTCGTCACGCAGGCGCAAAGCATCGAGGGCGCGCGTGACCTCGCCCTGCAGATGCAGAGTGAGGGTAAGGGCCGCGTGCTCGACCAGTTCGGCAACCCGGACAATCCGCGCGCGCATTACGAGGGCACCGGCCCGGAAATCTGGCGCGACACGAAAGGCCAGATCACGCATTTCGTCTCCAGCATGGGCACCACCGGCACCATCATGGGTACTTCGCGGTTCCTCAAGGAGCAGAATCCTGCGGTGCAGGTCGTCGGCGTGCAGCCGGATGGCGAGTCCAGCATTCCCGGCATCCGCAAGTGGCCGGAAGAATATCTGCCGAAAATCTTCGATCGTTCGCGCATCGACCGCATCATCGAAGCCACCGCCAAAAGCGCGGAAGACACCATGCACCTGCTGGCGGAAAGCGAGGGATTGTTCTGTGGTCCATCGTCCGGCGGGGCGGTCTGGGCGGCGCTGCAAATCTGCCGTGAAGTGCAGGGCGCGACGATTGTTTCCATCATCTGCGACCGTGGCGACCGCTACATCTCCACCGGCATTTTTCCGGCATGAGCCGTCAGCGGCGCAAGCCGGTGCCGGCCGGAGAATTCGCTGCGCAGATCGTCGATCTGACCGAAGACGGCCGCGGTTTTGCACGCGTCGATGGCAAGGCTACCTTCATCGCCGATGCCTTGCCGGGCGAGACGGTGCGCTTCAGTTATCAGCGTAGCTCGCGTGGCGCTGACGAAGGCAAGCTGCTTGCAGTGATCGAAGCATCGCCGGACCGTGTCACGCCGGGCTGCAAACATTTCGGCACCTGTGGCGGCTGCAGCCTGCAGCACCTGTCGCCGCAGCGGCAGATCGCGTTCAAGCAGAAACAGTTGCTGGATGCCTTCGAGCGTATCGGCAAGGTTCGCCCGCTTGCAGTGGCCGAGCCGATCACCGGCGAGCCCTGGCACTATCGTCGCCGTGCGCGGCTGGGCGTCAAACATGTCGACAAGAAAGGAGGCACGCTGGTCGGCTTCCGCGAGCGCGAGAGTCGCTATCTCGCCATGCTCGAATCCTGTCCGGTGCTGGATCAGCGCGTCGGGCTGAAACTCGGCCAGATTGCTGCGATGCTCAGCCGGCTCAGCATCCGTGAGCAGCTTCCGCAGATTGAAGTTGCAGCCGCCGATCATGTCGCGCTGGTGCTGCGTGTGCTGCAAACGCCGACGATTGAAGATCTCGCGATACTTCGGCAGTTTGCGGTTGACGAAGATTTCGAGATTTATTTGCAGCCCGGTGGCGTGGACAGTATCGCGCCGCTGACGCCGCCGGCGCGCGTGCTGGAATATTCGCCTGATGGCTCCGCGCTGACGCTGCGTTTCCAGCCCACTGATTTCATCCAGATCAACGGCGCAGTCAGCCAGCAGATCGTGCATCGCGCGCTGGATTGGCTGGCGCCGCAGCCGGGGCAACGGGTGCTGGAACTGTTCTGTGGACTGGGGAATTTTTCTGCGCCGCTGGCACAGTGTGGCGTGGAGGTGGTGGCGGTGGAAGGCGAGGCGGGATTGGTGCAGCGCGCCCGCGACAACGCCAATCGACTCGGACTCAACATCCGCTTCGAGCGCGCCGACCTGTTCACGCCGAGCACTACGGCTGATTGGATGCAAGGCCACTACGATGCGGTGCTGCTCGACCCGCCACGCAGCGGCGCGCGCGAGGTATTGCCGCTGCTCGCGATGAAAAAGCCGAAGCGCATCGTCTACGTGTCCTGCCATCCTGGAACCCTGGCGCGCGATGCCGGCGCACTGGTCAACGAGTATGGCTATCGTCTGCTGCGCGCAGGCGTGATGGACATGTTTCCACATACCGCCCATGTCGAAAGCATGGCGCTGTTCGAGCTGACCTGATGGCGATCGAAATCGAGCGCAAGTTCCTGATCGCCAGCGACGGCTGGCGCGACGCGGTTTCGCGCTCGGTGGACATGTGCCAAGGCTATCTGGTGGGCGAGGGCGGTCTGGCATCGGTGCGTGTGCGTCTGCATGGCGATACCGCGCAACTCAATATCAAGGCGGCGGTGATCGGTGCTGCACGCGCCGAGTATGAGTACGGGATCCCGGTCGCCGATGCGCGCGAGATGTTGCGGCTCTGTGTCGGCCGCCTCGAAAAGACGCGCCACTACGTCGAGTACGGCGGTTTGATTTGGGAAATCGACGAATTCCACAGCGACAACGCGCCGCTGGTGATCGCCGAAGTGGAACTTGACCGCGAGGATCAAATTTTCGAGCGCCCGACTTGGGCCGGAAAAGAGGTCACTGGCGAGCGCCGCTATTACAATCATCATCTGGCGCTACATCCTTACCGGCACTGGCCCGATGCATCTTGATCTCGATCTCACGCGACAACAGTTGCGGCTGCTGGACGGCGGCCAAGTGCTGCGTGAATACACGGTTTCCACCGGCGGCAACGGCGCGGGCGAGATCAACGGCTCCGGCTGCACGCCGCGCGGGCGTCACAAGGTGCGCGCGAAAATCGGTGCGGGCGCGGCGCCCGGTGCGGTGTTCGTCGGGCGTCGCCACACCGGCGAAATCTGGACGCCGGAACTGCATGCCAAATTCCCCGGGCGCGACTGGATGCTGACCCGCATCCTCTGGTTGTCGGGTCTGGAACGCGGACGCAACCGCCTGGGTTGCGTCGATACCTTTCGCCGCTATATCTACCTGCACGGTACGCCGCCGGTCACTGCGCTGGGCAGGCCCGGTTCCCACGGCTGCGTGCGCATGAATAATCAGGATGTGATTGGACTGTTTGACCTGATTCCTGCGGGAACCGAAATTGAAATCCACGAATAACGCGATGTCGCCCTGCGCCAATAAAACATGACCACTAAGAAAAAAAATCACCTTGGCCCTCTGATGGTGGATATCGGCGGACAGGAATTGACCGCGGAAGATCGCGATGTGCTCTCCCATCCTTTGGTCGGCGGCATGATTCTGTTCACGCGCAATTACCGTGACGCCGGACAGTTGAAGGCGCTGTGCGACGACATCCACTCCCTACGAAAAACACCACGCCTGCTGCTGGCAGTGGATCACGAAGGCGGCCGCGTGCAGCGTTTTCGCGTCGGATTCTCGCGCATACCGGCGATGCGCACGCTGGGAAAACTCTACGAGGAGAGTCCGGCACAAGCACGCGATGAGGCGCAGAGTCACGCGCGCTCCATCGGCCGCGAGCTGGCGGCGTTCGGCATCGACCTGTGCTTCGCACCGGTGCTGGATCGCGACTTTGGCGTCAGCACTGTGATCGGCGATCGCGCGTTCGACGCCAATCCAGAAATAATCGTGGCGCTGGCGCGGGCGTTTCGCGCGGGGCTGAACGAGGCCGGTCTCGCCGCCACTGGCAAGCATTATCCGGGGCATGGCGCGGTCTCGGCGGACTCGCATCACGAATTGCCGGTGGATCGCCGTGCGCTGGAGGAATTGCAGAAAGACATGGCGCCGTTCCACGCGCTGATTAGCGACGGCATCGAATCGCTGATGATGGCGCATGTGCGCTATACCGCCATTGACCCGACGCCGGCTTCACTGTCGAAGATCTGGATCGGCGACATTCTGCGCAAGCAGGCGGGATTCTCCGGCGCGCTGTTTTGCGACGACCTCAGCATGGGCGGTGCCGCCGTGGTCGGTACGATGGAAGAGCGCGCACGGCTCGCGCTGGATGCCGGCTGCGACATGCTGCCGGTGTGCAACGACCGGCCGGGTGTACTTGCTCTGCTTGATGCGCTGAAGGGCATCAAGCCGAACAAGTCGGCCAGTGACCGTCTGCAAAAACTTTACCGGCGGGAGGTGTGAATTGGAGCGTTTTACCGAAGCCGAAGCTGTACTCAAAAGTGCTGATTGCCTGCACGATGCCGCAGCGATCCGCGCCGCTTATGACCGGCTCGCACAGCAGATTGCAGTCGAATACAGCGGCCGTCAGCCGTTGTTCCTCTGTGTGATGATCGGCGGCCTGCATCCGACCGCAGAGATCACCACGCGGCTCGAAATCCAGTTCCAGATCGATTACCTGCACGCCACGCGCTATCGCGGCGAGACCACCGGTGGAGGCCTGTTGTGGAAGGCTTATCCGCAGATTTCCGTGAGCGGACGCGACGTGCTGGTGATCGACGATATTCTCGACGAAGGCCACACCATCGCCGCCATCGTGGACGCGCTGCGCGAGCAGGGCGCCGCCAGCGTCAAGGTTGCGGTGCTGGCCGAGAAGCTGCACGCGCGTAAGGCGGACGGCGCGCACGCGGATTTTGTCGGTGTCACGGTTGAAGATCGCTACGTCTTCGGTTGTGGCATGGACTACAAGGGTTACTGGCGGCAGTTGCCGGCGATCTACGCGGTGAAAATTTCATGATGACAACCACGGTTGCCGTGATCGGTGGCACCGGCATGAATGCGTGGCCGGGCCTGCAGATCGAAAAACGTCTGCAAATTCGCACGCCTTATGGCAAGCCTTCGGCCGATCTGCTGGAAGGCAAGGTGTACGGCATCCGCGCGATTTTTCTTGCGCGCCACGGCGAGGGTCACACGCTGCCGCCGCATGCGATCAACTACCGCGCCAATCTGTGGGCGCTGCGCGAGGCGGGTGCGCAGTCGGTGGTCGCTATCGCCGCCGTCGGCGCCATCGCGCCGTGGATGCCGCCCGGCGGCGTCGCCGTGCCCAGCGATCTGATCGACTACACCTATGGTCGCGATCACACCTTTTCTGATGGCAGTGTTGGTGCGGAACTCAAGCACGTGGAATTCACCGAACCTTATTCCAGCCGTATCCGACGCGAGTTGATTCACGGCGCGCTGGCAGCGGGCGTCGACATCGCCGATTCCGGCGTGATGGGCGTGACGCAGGGGCCGCGTCTGGAGTCCGCCGCCGAGATCCGGCGCATGAAGCGCGACGGTTGTGACATGGTCGGCATGACCGGCATGCCCGAGGCTGCGCTTGCCCGCGAGCTGGCGCTGGACTACGCCTGCCTCGCGCTGTCGGTGAACTGGGGCGCGGGCGTGATGGGCGTGGGCGACATCCATGCCGAGATTCACCAGTCGATCGAGACCGGCATGCGCAAGGTGCGCGCCATCCTCGGCCGTGCATTGCCGGCGCTGCAGGCGAAGGATGAGGAAATGTAGGGCGCAGCGGTCACCCGCTGTAGAAGTATTGCTCTGTAATGATGTTATAAAAAATAATATATGTTTAAATATATTAAACATTAAATAACAATATTTGCGCCAGACGGTGTACAGCGGGTGAGTGTGCTGACGCTTGAAAACCTCAGGAGCCGATATGGGTATCCATCGCGGCGTGATGAGGGGCCGGACCATGCAGCCGCGCGCGGCGGCGCAACCGCCGCCGACGCCGGTAGCTGCCGACCCGGTGCGCCAGCAGCGCCAGCGGCACGAATGCGCCGAAGACCCAGTGCAGTTGTGAGACGACGCTGCGCGTGTGGTCGCTGCCGGCGTAGTAGAGCAGGTAGCCGGTGACAATCAGCCAGACGAAGCAGGCGACCAGCACAGCACCGGAGCGGCGATGTCGACCACGTGGCCAGCCGCGTGTGATGTGCACGCCCCAGAGCAGGCCAAACAGCCAGATCGCGGCGAACGCGAACGCGGCGTGCAGCCGCAGCCACCAGGGCTCCAGCGGGTTTGGCGTCAGGCCGAATTCGCCGTTGCGCATCAGGAAATGATGGAACAGCAGCCACAGCATGCCGCTCAGCCAGGTGCCACCGGCAATCAGGTAAACCGTTCTGCGGCGCGAGGGAGTCAGGCGCATGCTGCGTCTATGGCGGTGGCGGGCTGCGGAGTATCGCCGATCGCCTGCCAGCCGCGCGCGGCAAGGTGGCGGTAGGCGAGCGCGTCGTAGCGCGGCAGCAAGCCTGCGGCGACGGCGGGATCGGCCAGCACGATCTTGGTCAGTGCGTCGGCACTCATGCAGTCCGGCGCGACGACGGTCGCCGTGATGCCAGTGTCCACCGGTTCACGCGCGGTGCCGTGCAGGTGCGGGCCGACCCAGCGGCCGTGGTGCAGCCGTCTCAGCGGATGACCATTGCTGCTGGCGACGGCGGCATCGCGGATTTCCAGAACGGCTGCTGCGCGATCATCGTGGCCACAAGCGCGGATGGCGACGCGCTCGGTGCACGCGCCGATCAGTCGCAGGTCGCCGCCGGCGTTGACGCAGGCATTGGTGATGCCGCATTCCTGCAGTGCGGCTATCGCGCAATCGACGGCGTAACCTTTGGCGATGCCGCCGAGGTCGATGCACAGCGGCCGGTGAAAGCGCACGCGGTAATGGGCTAGCAGTGCGAGGTCGCGCCAGTCACCACCGTTGTCATCGGCCACGTTTTCTTGCACACGCGGCAGCAGGCCCCATTCGACCAGTTGCGCGGCGCAGTTGATGTCGAACACGCCGTTTGATGCTGCGGCGAATTGCTGTGCGCATTCGAGTACGTGGTAAGTGTGCGCATCGATTTGCACAGGACCATGCAGCGCTTCGCGATTCAGCCGGCTGAGATCACTGTCCGGCGATTGAAAGCTCATCAGTCGATGCACATTTTCAATGGCACCGAAGGCTGCGTCGATGGCCGCGTTTGCCTCTGCCGGGTTTAGCGCCTGCACGCGGATTGTCACGCGAGTGCCCAAAAGCGGGCGCGCGCGCTCAACTGTGGTGGGGTGCGAGTACGAGCGCATAAATCGCCATCAGCCGTTTGATGCCTTCGGTGATGTGGTTGCAGGAGAGCGTCGCGCCGGAAATATTCTTGATGTCGTCGTCCAGCGTCAGCGACGCCGTGTCGTCCTTGCCGACGAACTGCCTGCGCCATGCCGGCATGCGCACTTCACCACCGTAACTTTCACGGTAGTCGAGAATCTCGACCTGGCGGATCGCGCCTTTCGCATCCAGTGCGATGGCGTAGCCGATCAGTTCATGCTTGCCGAACACGCCGTCGATGATGAACCAGCCACCGCTGGCCGCACGCCAGGCGCGGACCTCGCGATTGATCACGCGACTGCCCGCGAATTTTTCCACTGCGCTGACCTGGGCATCGGTCAGCGTTTGGAAATCCGCGGTCAGCAGGGTTTGCGGAAACATCAACGCCTGTGCCTGCTCCACCGACAGATAAGTCGTGGCATACGCCGGCGAAGCGAGCGCCAGTGGCGCAAGTGGCAGCAGGTAAAGGCGTGCGTGACGCATCAAAAATTCAAACCGAGTCCGAGATCAAAACGGGTGAACTGGCGGTTGACCGAGAAATTCTGGTAGTCCGCCTTGAACACGACGTTCGGTGTGACGTAGAAATTTACGCCATAGGTCCAGAGATGGTCGTGCCCGATCGGGTAGGCGCCGTAGTCGCCGGGGGTCGCGGACAGCGGCACGTTGCCAGCGGGAATGACCGGACTGCCACCTTCATAACGTGCACCCATGTCGTACAGTTCCCAGCGCACGAAAGGCGCAATGCGATAGCCGCTATGCTGCCACGCAGTGTAGGCGGCCTGCGCGTAGTAGCCGTAGAACAGCGACGGGATCGGATTGGGTGAGCCGGGATTCTGTGAATTGGGCGCAGCGGTATTGCTGATGGTGCCGCGCGCGTACAGCGCGGACAGGTCGAATTTTCCGGGCTGCCAGCGCGTGTGCGTTTCCCACAGGGTTACGCGTTGGTTGCCGGGATAATCCGCCGACGGTGGGGCTGGTACTTTCTGGGCATCGCCGGTGAAGATCGAGCCGCCGACATTGAAGCCGGGAATGCCGTTGTAGTTCAGTGCGAGGTATTCCGACAGGTGCTGCGCATTGGCCAGCGCCAGTTCCTGATGCGATTGCTGCAAAGGCGCGACGTTGCTGTTCTCCAGGTCCAGGGCGGTTGAGTACGGGAATTCCGGCGCGTAATTCCACTTGGCAAGGCTTTGGCCGGTGGTCAGGCCGGCATTCCAGCTGATGCCGATGTCGGTGTCGCCGTGGAAGGCCAGACCGCCTTCGCGCCAGGTGCTGGGGATGATCAGGGTCTCGACGAAGTTGCGCTGCACGCCGTAGAAATTGGTCGGCTCGTGGTGCTGGTTGAGCAGGCCGGAAGGAATCAGGAACAGGCCTGCGTCGAGTGAGACCCAGTTCGCAATATCCTGTGTGATGTAAAACTGCTCAACCTCGAACTCACCCGGATCGGAGGCCGAACTGACGGCGTGCTCGACCTCGAATTCGGAGTTGAAACGCGTGCGCGGGCCGAAGCTGTAGCCGATGCCGAATACGGCGCGCGCCAGGTCTGCCTGGCTGCGCGAGGCATCATGTACCGGGTGGGTGTAATAGGCCTCGCCGTAGCCCCACAGGCTGATGTTGGCGAGCGGCGACTCGGGCGCGGATGGCGGTGTTTGCTGTGCGCTCTGAATCTGCTGCACCTGTGTCTTCAGGCTGTCGAGCTGCCGGTTGAGATCGTTGATCTTCTGTTCGAGTTGTTGCTGCTGCTGGGACTGCGGGCTTGCAGAGGATGCGGCATCCGCTGCGTGGGCCATCGGCACTGCCAGCAGCGTCGCGGTCAGGCCAAATTTCAGTAGAACGTTGCGGCTGCGGGAACGCAATATCAGAGGGTGCGAAGCGCGGTTGGTCATGTGGACAAGCCTTTGGTTGTGGATTCTATTAAGGGGTTGATGGAGTTGTTGATTGCGGACATTGGCTGGGCAGGCTCGCGTCGTACGCCGCAGGGTTGCCGGGGTCGTAGCCGTCGGTCAGGGTGCAGAGAAAGGCGACGACGTCGTCAATCTCGGCGGAATCGAGCGTCGGAGCCTGCCCGCCCTGGAAGGTGGGCGGCGTATAGGGCACTTCGCCGATGTTGACGTTGGCGTTGTAGTCGACCGGGATATCGTTGTACTGCAGCCGATCAGGACTGCCGTCAGCAGCCAGGTAAAAGCTGCCTGCGGGGTTGTAGGGATTTGTTTCAGGTATCGGGTTGTTGTCAGGGTTGTTGTTGATGTCACGCGTCACATACCACTCAACGACCTCCCGCAATGTTGTGAATACACCATTGTGGAAGTATGGAGAAGTGACAGCGATATTTCGCAGCGTCGGCACCTTGAACTGGCCACACAGTGACGTCACCGTAGAAAAATCTGGCCGCGCACCATTGATGGGCGCTAAGGGCCCGCAAAGCCCGAGGTCGTAGTAGGTGTATTCGGAGTCGCTGGGAAGTCTGGTTTGTTTCGGCACATATGTCAGTGGTACGCCATCCACCGGACTAATCGGATCTGGCTGATTGGCTGCGATATCCCAGTTGCGCGGCACGCCTATGTTGTCGTAGCTGAAATCGGTGAAGAGAGCGTGTTGACTGTATTGACCGACCTGGCTGACATGACAGGCGGTGCAGTTGCCCTTGTTGGGATTATTGAACAGGGCGAAGCCGTGCATTTCCTGTGTGGTGAGTGTGGCGTTTCCCTCCAGCCAGGTGTCGTATTTGCTGCTGAAAGGATGAAACGAAGGATCCTCTGTTTCGAATGCCGCAATCGCCTGGCCGATGGCCGTGAGCGTTTTGTCGGGATTGTCGAGAATGTCGCTGCCGTAGACGCTTTCAAATTGCGTCAGGTTTGGTCCTGCCTGTAGCCGCGTTACGACTTCGGCGGCATTTGCGTTGGCCATCTCGAACGGCGTAATCAAGGGCTGTTCAGCCTGTATGGCCAGGGTAGGTGCGCGACCGTCGCGGAAGAATCCGCCGACGGCGCCATTTTTAATCGAAAATGGAGGCGTGAACGAAGCGTACATCAACGATGGCGCGTTCCTGAATCCCGGCAAGTCCATATTGGGGCCGCCCAAGGGCACCGCCAAACCATCGTTTGCGGCAAATGCGCGAGAGGGTACATGGCAGGTGCCGCAGGATTGCCGTCCTGAAGCCGACAGCCGGGTGTCAAAAAAGAGTGCTTTGCCCAGACTCGCCTTGGCTGAAAGGGGTGCGGATGCAGCGACACCGTTATTTTGGGATCCGCTGCATCCGCTGAGCATGAACGCAGGAGTCAGGCAGGTCAGAAGCACTGTGCATTGCCGGAGCATGGATTTGTTCACTTTTCAGCAAGGGCAGGACTTGATGTGTTGCGCATGATAATGAGAAGGATTACTATTTGCAACGATGCTCAATGCCAATTTGTACAAGCGCTTGGCGTTAGGCGATCTGGCCATTGATGGTAAACGCTACAATAGGACTCATTCTCATTCTGGTTGTCGGATGCAATATGCGTCTCTCAGATTTACGAAAAGGGGCGTCGGCAACGGTCGAATCCGTTGACAACGTCACACAGCTGGACCCGATTGCAGATCGTCTGCGCGATCTGGGATTTGTGCGCGGCGAGCCAGTGCGCCTGATCAGTCAGGGCCCGATCGGTGGCGATCCGCTGTTGGTGCAGATCGGGTTCACGCGCTTTGCGCTGCGTCGCGTCGAAGCCGCACGCGTATGCGTTGGCGTCACGGGAGCATCGTACTCGTAACCATGAACGCATCGCGCATCGCACTGGTCGGCAATCCCAACTGCGGAAAAACCGCGCTGTTCAATTTGCTGACGGGCAGCCGCCAGAAGGTCGCCAACTATGCAGGCGTGACGGTTGAGCGCAAAGAGGGACAGTTTTCCACACCGTCCGGGCGTGTACTGCGGGTGCTTGATTTGCCCGGTGCCTACAGCCTGTCGGCGACCAGCCCGGATGAAGCGATTACGCGTGACGTTTGCCTTGGGCGTTATCCGGGCGAAGCAAAACCCGACCTGATTGTCTGCGTGGCGGATGCGACCAATCTCCGTCTGCACCTGCGCTTTGTGCTCGAAGTGCAACGCATGCAGGTGCCGATGGTAATGGCATTGAACATGAGCGACGCCGCCGCGCGCCGCGGCATCCTGATCGACAAGGTCAAACTCGAACAGCAGCTGGGCATGCCGGTGGTGGAAACCGTCGCAATCAAGCGTGGCGGCGCGCAGGCTTTGCTGGAAAAACTCGATGCGGTCGTGCCGCCCAGACCGGTGCCGTTGCCCGCCGACGCCGATCTGCACGCGGCCGTCAATCAGCTGCTGGCGGATGCGGTAACCATGCCGCGACGCACCGCCGAGATCGACGATCTGCTGGATCGCTGGGTGCTGCATCCGGTTTTAGGATTGGCAATACTGACGGCGGTGCTGTTCCTGATGTTCCAGGCAGTGTTTTCGTGGGCAACACCGTTGATGAACGGCATCAGCTTGGGGGTGCAATGGCTGGGTTCTGCGGTCGGTGCGGCCCTGCCGGTTAGCCCGCTACGCAGCCTGCTGGTGGATGGCATCATCGCCGGCGCCGGCAGCGTGCTGGTGTTCCTGCCGCAAATCCTGATCCTGTTCCTGTTTATCCTGACCCTCGAAGAATCCGGCTATCTGCCGAGAGCAGCGTTCCTGCTGGATCGCCTGATGGTGGGCGTGGGCCTGACTGGGCGTTCGTTCATCCCGCTGCTGTCGAGTTTCGCCTGCGCGATTCCCGGCATCATGGCGACGCGGACGATTCAGGACCCACGCGACCGGCTGGCGACCATTCTCGTCGCACCGCTGATGACCTGTTCGGCGCGCCTGCCGGTGTATACCTTGCTGATCGGCGCCTTCATCCCAAAACAGACGGTGTTCTACCTGTTCAACCTGCAGGGACTGATACTGTTCGCGCTCTACGTCGCTGGGATCATCAGTGCGCTCGCCGTCGCCTATGTGATGAAGCGTATCAAGCGCGATCATGCAGAACACGCCCTGCTGCTGGAGTTGCCCTCGTATCGAATGCCGCATGTGCGCGATATTGCGATAGGCCTTTGGGAGCGCACGCATATTTTCGTGCGCCGAGTCGGCACGGTGATCCTGTCGATGACGGTGTTGCTGTGGTGCCTGTCCAGTTTTCCGACACCACCTGCGGGTTGGGCGGAGCCCGCAATCAACTACAGCCTTGCAGGCCGTATCGGCCACGCCATGCAGCACGTGTTTGCCCCGATAGGATTCAACTGGCAAATCTGTATCGCACTGATTCCAGGACTGGCGGCACGCGAAGTTGCGGTAAGTTCGCTGGCGACGGTGTATGCGTTGTCGCCGCATGGCGAAGAAACTGCGCACCAGTTGGCGCCGATCATTTCCGCGCAATGGTCGCTGGCGGTCGCGCTGTCGATGCTGGCGTGGTACGTGTTTGCACCGCAATGCGTCTCGACGTTCGCCGTGATCCGGCGAGAAACCAATTCATGGCGCGTTGTCGGCGTGGCGGCGGTCTATTTATTTGCGCTGGCCTATCTGGCCTCGCTGGTTACCTATCAACTCGCGAGCGCATGGTCATGACCGCTTATGGATTTCTGCAGGCCTTGGTATTGACGCTCGTGATCGGTGGTAGCGTCGCCTTTGCTTTGCGCCAGTATTTCCCCAAGGGTTTGCGACTGCGTTTCGGCGGCTGGTTGCAAAAACCCCAGCATCCATTATGGATGCGGATTGCTGGCGCATGGCTGGTGCCTGCGGCCAGGCAGGGCTGCGATTCCGGGTGTGCCAGTTGCGGCGGATGCGGCAGTGGCGAGAAAACCAGCGACACAGAACAGCCGCTGGTATTCGCTACTGGTAAAAGCCGCCAAAAACCTCGAGCGGGTTCGATTTAACCGACCAGGTTCTGGCTGCGACCTGAGCCGTCTGGTCGTTGCATGCTCACGGGCTACGTTCCGGTAGCGACCGGTTCTGCCATCTGCCATGGCCGCATTCTGCGGCCATGGCATACAGGGAGTTGCGATGGGAATGTTGCGTTTTTGCTGGATGGGGATCGGCGTTTTGGTCGCAGGCCAGGCCTGGGCTGATGGTTGTCGCTTGAGCGATTACGGCACCTTGCCGGTGGAAATGATCGGGAACCGAGCGACGACCATGGTCAAGATCAATGGAGCCGATACACGCCTTGCTCTGGATACCGGGGCCGCCATCAGCACTATGTCGAATGCCAGTGCGAAGTCGCTGAAGCTTGAGACCCGATTTGCGCGAGTTGGCTTTCGCATCAGCGGTGTTGGAGGCGATGCGGATGCCGAGATCGCGAACGTGAAGGATCTCGGAATCGTTGGCACAACGCTTCACAATATAACTTTCCTTGTTGGCGGCTCAGATACGGGCTACGGATTGCTGGGCGCCGAACTGCTCGATTTCGCCGACCTGGAGATCGATCTGGCTGAAGGCAAATTGACTCTGTTCGAGGCAGACCAGTGCGACAAAGCCATGCTGGCGTATTGGGTCAAGGACGGTGGCAAATACGAAGTCGCCGATCTCGCCCCATCCGACAATCCGTATGACCGGCGCACTTTTCTCAGCGTAACAATCAACGGCAAGAAGGTACGGGCGCTGCTCGATTCAGGAGCAGGCGACACAGCGCTCAGCCGTAGCGCCGCCGAGCGAGTCGGCATTGACCTTAGTGCGCCGGATATCAAGGCTGGCAGCCGCGCCCTCGGCATAGGCGGCGAGTTGGTTAAAGCATGGATTGCACGCGTTGATTCGTTCTCGGTCGGAACGGAAACCATCCAGCACAGCCAGATGCAGGTCATCGACGGCACACTTGGCGACAGGGAAACCGACATGGTGCTCGGCGTGGATTTCCTCCTGGCGCATCGTATCTTCATCGCCAACAGCGTAGGGAAAGCCTATTTCACCTACAACGGCGGCCGCGTGTTTACATTCGCCGCAGCGCCGGGCGACAGCGACAAGTCCGATGTCGATACTCCTGCGGATAACAAGGGCACAACGGCAAAGACCGCGAGCGATTACGCTCGGCTTGGTGCAGCGCACTTGTCTCGCGGCGAACCGAACGCCGCCATAGCCGATCTTGACGAGGCGATCCGTATGACGCCCGATCAGGCCGCTTACTACGTTGCCCTTGCGAGAGCACAAGCGGCGCTCAAACAGTCCGATGCGGCACTCGCCGATCTGGACAAATCCCTGAGCCTGGATCCTAGGAACGTCGATGCTTTGCTACTACGGGCAGGATTTCGTCTCCGGCGGAAGGACCGTGAGGGTGCGGCGGCCGACGTCACGGCCGCAAGCACCTTGGTGCCGGCGGGATCAAACCATGCGCGTTCAATTGCCTTTCTATACATGAGGCTCGATCAACCGGCTGCGGCGCTACCTGTGCTCGACGAATGGATTCGCCTGCATGACGACGACGCCCTGCTCGGTTCCGCGCTCAACGAACGCTGCTGGGCACGCGGCCTGAGTAACCAGATGCTCGACGATGCACTGAAGGATTGCCGTAAGGCCATTCACCGTGATGGCGAAAATCCCGCCTACTATGACAGCCTCGGTATGGTTGAGTTGCGTCTTGGACATTACGCCGAGTCGATCAAGGCCTACCAACAGGCAATTGTGGGACAACCACGCTCCGCATGGACGCTCTACGGCCTGGGCATCGCAAAAATACGTAATGGCCAGAGGGACGCTGGAAATGCCGATCTGGCCGCCGCGCAGGTGCTTGATCCGCAGATCGGGGTACTTGCAGGTAAATATGGCTTGACTGCGGCGGCGCCATGAAAATAGGAAAAATATACTGATCTTGGATTCATGCACACGAAGCCAAAGCAAGACGAGCGAGTCCGGTTCCGCTGACTCCCGACGCATTGCGCATCTTGCAGAGAGAGCAGGCAGGCATCCTGAGTTCGTCTTTACCTACGAGAGCAACCCGATAAGCAGGCGAGAACCAAGGCATGGTACAGCGCTGATGCAGAAATTGGCTACGTTTTGGCTACGGTCGAGGCTACGCATCAACCGCTAGACACAGTAACCATTTGAAAAAACTGGTGCCGGGAACAGGAATCGAACCTGCGACCTACGCATTACGAATGCGCCGCTCTACCAACTGAGCTATCCCGGCGGGCCGCGGATTATAGTGGCTGCGCAGGGCAGGGACAATCTTGGCGGAGGCGCAGGTATAATTCGCCGCTTGCGGAGGCGGCGGAGCTGTGGAGAGATGGCAGAGTGGTTTATTGCGGCGGTCTTGAAAACCGCTGACCCGCAAGGGTCCGGGGGTTCGAATCCCTCTCTCTCCGCCATAATTTCCACGCCGTGAATGCGGCGGTTGCCGCCGAGAATTTTCCAACCCGCCGGGTGGCTTGCAGGCCCGGCTCTACTGACGACGAGCGGAGTTTTTGCAATGAACGAGAAAGTCCTACACGAAACCGCGCTGGCCATGGTGGCGCCGGGAAAAGGCCTGCTGGCTGCCGACGAGAGCACCGGCACGATTGAGAAACGCTTCAAGAGCATCCATGTCGAGAACACCGAGGCCAACCGCCAGACTTATCGCGACATGCTGTTTACCACGGCGGGTTTCGAGCAACACACCAGCGGTGTGATCCTGTTTGAGGAAACCCTGTTCCAGAAAGGGCTGGACGGCACGCCGTTCCCGAAGTTGCTGGCGGCCAAGGGCGTGATTCCGGGCATCAAGGTCGACAAGGGCGCCAAACCGCTGGTCGGCGGCGCCAAGGACGAAACCATTACCGAAGGACTCGACGGCCTGCGAGAGCGCCTCGTGAAGTACCGCGAGGCCGGCGCACGCTTTGCCAAGTGGCGCGCGGTCATCAGCATCGGTGGTGGTGCGCCGAGCTACAACGCGATCCAGACCAATGCTCACGCGCTGGCGCGCTACGCAGCGCTGTGCCAGGAAGCGGACATCGTGCCGATCGTCGAGCCGGAAGTGCTGATGGACGGCGACAACACCGTCCAGGTTTGCGAGGACGTGACGATGTGGATCCTCAAGGAAACTTTCCAGCAGTTGTATTTCCAGAACGTGCTGCTCGAAGGCATCGTGCTCAAGCCCAACATGGTCGTCTCCGGCGCGAAGTGCGCGACGCAGGCGAATGTCACGGAAGTTGCAGAGCGCACGATCCGCGTGCTCAAGCGCTGCGTGCCCGGCGCGGTGCCGGGCATCGCATTCCTGTCCGGCGGCCAGAGCGACCAGCTCGCGACCGCGCATCTCGATGCCATGAATAAGATCGGCAATCTGCCCTGGAAACTCACGTTCTCCTACGGTCGTGCGCTGCAGGCGGCGGCGCTCAAGGCCTGGAGCGGCAAGAACATCGAGGCCGGCAAGAAGGCGCATCTGCATCGCGCAAAAATGAACGGCCTGGCGGCGAAGGGCCAGTGGAACGCGGCGCTGGAAAAAGCCGCCTGATCGTGTCGATGGTTTGAATCCGCCGCTCGTGCGCCCAGGCCGCGAGCGGTTTTTTATGAGCGCGTTTTTGGCGAGTGGAGATAATCATGACGCAGCTTGCAGGCAAGGTGGTGTGGATCACCGGCGCATCGGGCGGCATCGGCGAAGCGCTGGCGCTGGACGCGGCGGCGCGCGGCGCGAAGCTGGTGTTGAGTGCGCGCCGTGCGGCGCAACTGGAGCGGGTGCGAGCGTTGTGTCCCGATACTGGCAAGGTCGCGGTGCTGCCGCTGGATTTGCTGGACTTCGATGCCAGCGCTGCTGCTGCGCAAGCTGAAAAGTTTTTCGGCCCTGTGGACATTCTCGTCAACAACGCCGGCGCGACGCAGCGCAGCCTGGCGCTGGACACCGACATGGCGGTGTATCGCCAGTTGATGGAGCTGAATTATTTCGCGTCGGTGGCGCTGACGCGCGCGCTGCTGCCGGGCATGGTCGCGCGCAAGTCGGGCCACGTGGTGATGGTCAGCAGCGTCGCCGGAAAATTCGGCGCGCCGCTGCGTTCCGGCTATTGCGCCGCCAAGCACGCGCTCAATGGTTTCACCGAAGCCGCACGCGCCGAACTGTGGCGCGACGGCGTGCATTTCACCACAGCGTGTCCGGGATTTGTGAAGACACAGATTTCGGTGAATGCGCTCAACGCCAGCGGCGGCGCTCACGGCAAGATGGACGAAGCTCAGGCAAAAGGCATGGAGCCGCGGGCCTGCGCGCAGAAAATCTGGAACGCGGTGGCAGCCAACCGCGAGGAAGTGCTGATTGGCATGGAAGCGCAGCTGGTGCACCTCAAGCGCCTGTCACCAGCGCTGTTCTCGCAGGTGATCAAGCGCGCCAAGGTGACTTGAGCCGGTTGCCGTCACGTCGAGCAGCGACCCGCTGTGAGGCGCAGGAGGCGGAAGTTAGTTATAATTTATAACGCATATTTAAATATATTATATAAAATATAACGATCTATGTATGAATAACCGTCGGAGCGGTGAGCGTTTTCCGCTGCCGGCGGGACAGCACCCGGTGCAGGTTCAGGTTTCGGTATCCGTTCTGGCCTTGGCCGCGGCGATGGCCTCGGCTGCGACCTCGCTGACCTTGCGCCGCTGCTCGGTCAGCGCGGTCTCGAAGTCGGGCGGCGGGTCCAGCGGCTCGGAACGGCCGCTGACGAGATCTTCCTCGAAATCCTTGGACGAGATCGTCAGGCGGTTGTCGGCGTCGAACCCGCCGAACAGGATGAACTCCCCCGGCTCGTGTTCGAGCAGGCGCATCCAGCGGCTCTCGCTGTTCTTGCGGTTGTAGACGCGGAACCACGCGCCCAGGCTCAGGTAATCGCGCAGGGGTTTATCGGGCGCGGGCTCGGCGGCCGGCACGGTTTTTTTCGGCGGCGCCGGCACGCGGTTTTCCAGGTAGGCCTCGATTTCGTCGTGCAGCGCGCGCAGGGTACTGATCGCTTCCTCGTGGCGCTCGCGCGGGATGCGTTCCAGCACCATCGCATCATCGAGATCGTCCCTGACTTCGGCACGACTGTGTTGAGTGAAGTCTGCGGCACGAGCCAGGTCGACGCTGTGAATCACGCGCTTGGCCATGTCCAGCGACTGCGTCCACAGCGGGCTGACGATGCTGTGGCGCAGCAGGGTCAGTCCCAGTAGCGGGCGCAGGGCGCGGTCGATCAGCAGTTCCGCGGTCGCCAGCAGTTCGCGCGATTCGGTGACGCGCTGCAGTTCCTGGTCGACGCGCTGGATGCCGCGCTGGACCAGGATCTTGCGCCGCGTTTCCGCGTCCTTGTCCATGTGCCCGAGGAAGGCCTGGATCACGTCTTCGCTGACCGGCTCGGGCTGGTCGATATTGGCGCGCACCACCGGCGCGTCGGGTGTCAGCAACGGCGCCATCGCCTGCGACAGCGCGTTGAGGTTGGCAGTGGGGTCGTGTCTTGAAACCCTGGCGCCGCTGGTGGCGGCGGTGGTCAGATCGCGCAGCAGCACGCGCAGCGGATGTTCGGTGTTGGTCAGGAAGCCGGGATCGGCCAGCGCGGCCTTGAGCACCGGAAAGCGCAGGGTTTCCAGAACCGGCTTGACCGTATCAGGCAGCGCGGCGTCATCCTTGAAGCCATCGAACATGCGATCGATCAGGTCGGCGCGCCGCGCAATCGGTTCCTGCGCCGTGTGGGCCTGCGGCTTTTGCATCCAGGCCGTAAGCCGCTCGGCCAGTTCCGAGGCCAGGTGCGCGTCGGTATAACCGGCATAGGCGGCATAGCCTTGCGGCAGCGGTAATCCGTAAGCCCCGACCGGTAATGCGCCGCCGGCCGCAGCGCCAGGAAAAGTCCCGGGCGCAACGCCGGGATTGCCAGCCGCGGGACCGCTGGCCGCCATGCCCGGCGCAAAAGGAGGCATTGCCGGTGGAGGGTACCCACTACTGCCTCCGGCGTCACCGGAAAAGCCTGTTGCCGGGTTTGGCGCAAAGACCGGTCCGCCCGGCAGCGCGGAATAACCGTTGCCGATGGCGCCGGGATGGGGCGCAGCGGGGTTCGGTGCCATCCGCGGCGTGGCCAGTGCGCCGAGTGCGCTGAGCATGTTGCTGATTTGCGTCGGCCGCATGCCGGCTGCCGGCGCTGACTGCTGTTCCGCCTCTTCCTCCTCGCGCCGCGCCGACGCCGGACGCACGCCGTTTTCATCGAGACTGCGCAACAGGCGGTTGTAGAGATCGCCCAACTGGATGATGACCGTGCGCTCGAACAGTTTGAGCACCACCAGCCGCGACTCGATATCCATCTCGATGGCGCGCGAAGCTTCGAGGAAGGCCTCGGCGATCGCCCGCGGTTCCAGCGGGTGGCTTTCGACGCGCTCGTTGCAGTGATCCATCGCCCAGTCCAGCCGCAGGCCGAGTTCGAACAGCGGGTCGCGGAACAGGCCCTCGGCGCGCGCCGTCATGTTGGTGATGGCGATGGATTCTTCCAGGGCGTCGGTGGGCTGCATCGACAGTTCGCCATCCTGGGGGATATCGCTGAGCTTGTGGTTCTTCCTGGGGTGGTCGAACTGCTGCACGAACGATTTGAAAAAACGCTCGACGACGTCGGGCTTCTGCACGCGCAGCATCCGCATCAGGCTCATGCAGCGATGCTGCTCTTCGCCCGAGGCGCGCCGGGCCCAGTCGAACAGGGTGTCGTCCGCGCAATCGAACATCGCCTTGAGCTGAACGTCCAGCACTTCTATGGCCTGCTGTTTCAACAGCAGCGCCAACGGCCCAGGCACGGCCGCTGCCGCGGCTTGTCTCGGCGGATGCTTATGAAAAATTGAAGTTACTTTTCTAAGCATCTGATTTCGCTTTCAATATGCGCATTTCAGCTCCCTGCTTTATGCACCCCCTCGCAGTTTGCATTTTCTAGCATATAGTTCTCGGAAATGGGCATTACCGTATTGCCCGATCAACGCGCCGATCCCGCCGGCGAGCGGTCAGCCGATCTCAGGCCGTTGCGGTGCATCCAGCAGTTCCAGCACGCGCTGCTCCGCCCAACTACTCATCTTCAGGTTTTCGATGAAGCCGCAATGACCGCCGCGTGCGGTGGGCAGATAGGCTACGACCGATCCGCGCGGTGCGAGGCCGGCGAAATCCTCGAAGGGAATCACCGCGTCGTCGCGCGCGGTAATGAGCGCGACCGGCGAGGGTGAGGCCATCAGCACCTCCGGCGTCAGCGTGTAGGCGGCGAGATAGCGGTCGAGGTCGCCGTACTCGGTGTAGTGCTCGGCGAAATGGCGGGTGACATCAAACAGGCTTGGCAGGGTTTCCAGCGTGGTGAAATCGTTGTCCGGCCACGCGGCCTTCTTGGCCTTGAGCGTCTTGCGCCATTTGTCCATGAAGTACATGCGGAACAGCTTGGGGCCGGTGTCGATGGCACGCACCGTGGCCAGAGGATTGATCGCGGGCGAAATGCCGATGGACAGCGCAGGGATTACACCGGCGGCGGGACCATACAGGCCAACGCGCAGGGCAAAACTTCCGCCCAGTGAAAATCCGATCACGTAGAGCGGATTGACCGGGTCGAACTGCTGCACGGCGCGAATCGCGCCGAGCACCTCGGCGATGCGTGCGGAGTGAAACATCTCGCGATTGAGCGCGTGCGAACCGGCATGGTCACGCAGGTTGAGCCGGAAGATGTTGAAGCCGGCCGCGTAAAGCGCGCAGGCCATCGAATAGAGATAGACCGAGTCGTGCGAGCCTTCCCAGCCGTGAATCAGCACCACGAGTCCGCGCGGCTGGATCTCCTGCGGCTGGCGCGAGTGCATGCCGCTCAGGCGCACGCCCTCGCCGCAATCTAGCACATGCGCCTGCTGCACCGCTTCCATGCGGTTGCCGCGCTTGAGCCAGAGACGGCGGCGCGGTCCCTTGGTGGCGAGGATCGATTGCGTTTGCGTGCCCTGGATCAGCCAGGACGGTGTGAAGTCATGCGCGTCGTACTGTACGGTCGAATCAGTCAAAGTAACTGCTCCAGTACCTTTTCATAGATCGCGGAAAGGTGATCAAGATCAGAGATTTTTACGTGCTCGTTGATCTTGTGGATGCTGTCATTGATCGGCCCGATCTCGACCACCTCGGTGCCCAGCGGCGCGATGAAACGTGCGTCGGAAGTGCCGCCGCCGGTGAACAGCTCTGGCGTCAGTCCTGTGATCTTGCCGATGGCTGATTGCGCGGCAGAAATGAGCGCGCCTTGATGCGTGAGGAAAGGTTCGCCGGTATGCCACCAGTTCGCCTCGTAGTGCGGGCAGTGGCGATCCAGTACTGCGGCGACACGCGCCTTGATCGTGTCCGCACTCAGTTCGGTGCCGTAGCGGAAATTGAAGATCACTTCGGCCTCGCCGGGAATCACGTTGTTGCCGCCAGTGCCGGCATGGATATTGGAAATCTGGAATGAGGTCGGCGGAAAGTGTGCATTGCCTTCGTCCCAGCGTGTGGCGGTCAGTTCAGCCAGCGCCGGCATCAGCCGGTGGATCGGATTGTCGGCCTTGTGCGGGTAGGCGACGTGGCCCTGCTTGCCGAAAACCCTAAGGTCGCAGCCCAACGAGCCGCGACGACCGATCATGATGCGGTCACCGAGCTGCTGGTTGCTGGAGGCCTCGCCGACGATGGCGTAGTCGGGCTTGATGCCGCGCTGCTTCAGTACCTCTGCGACGTACCTGGTGCCGTAGCGGCAGGGGCCCTCTTCGTCGCTGGTGATGAGAAAGGCGAGGGTGCCTTTGAAGGTGCTGCGCGTGGCAAAACGTTCTGCCGCACAGACCATCGCCGCGAGACCGCTCTTCATGTCCGCAGCGCCACGGCCATAAAGCACGCCATCACGAACGTCAGGAGTAAACGGGCCACTAAGCCACTGCGTCAGCGGCCCGGTGGGAACGACATCGGTGTGGCCGGCGAAAATCATCAGTGGCGCACCGCCGCCCCGCGTCGCCCACAGGTTGGTGACGCCTTCCTTGTTCAGCCATTCCAGTGAGAATCCGATCCGGCTCAGGCGCTCGCCTATCAGTGCGCAGCAACCGGCATCGTCGGGTGTCAGCGAACGGCGTTCGATCAATGCACGTGTGAGTTCAAGGACGGATTGCGAGTGGGTCATGGCGCGGATGCCGGGTTTACGCCTGCTTTCGGATGCGACTCTGTGATTTGGGTTGGCACATACCAGTAGGCCCAGTAACGCCACGCCTGCGGCTTTGGAAAACGTACCCCGGTGCGTTGGACGATGATCGCCTCTCCCTCGCTGGGTTGGCCCTTGTCGTGCAGCCAGGTTTCAATCGGTTTGCGGCAGTCCTGGGCGCCGGGTGGATGTTGCGCGGGGCCGTCAACGCAGATCATCACGCCGCCCATGGTTTGCCAATCCTTCAGTGGCGCGATGGTTGCGGGGAACTGGTCCGGCACGTTGGGGATCGCGATGATCGATGCGTCGCCATAAAAGGGGATCATCCCGTTTGCCGCCCATTCTCCGCCAACCCATCCCAAGCGAATGTCAGGATGGCGCTGCTGCCAGCGTGACATGACTTCAGCGGTAAATTCCTTGCGCGGAAGGTAATAGTTTTCTGAGCCGTTTCTGGCCTGTATCACGGCGTAGGCAACGCCTACAAGCAGGACAACAGCGACGAAGTAGCCCGGCAGGATGCGCCTGAAGCGGGCCGTTGCCAGGCCGATTTTCTGTGTGGCGGTCGCGTTTCGCAGCCACAGGATCGAGTAAGCGAATCCTATCGGAATGGCCCAAGGCAATGACAGTGCAACGAATCCTGAAATGCCGAAGATCAGCGAGATCAGCCACGGTAGTACGCACAGCCAGAACAACAGGTCATCCGCGCCTTTCCACGAGACGGAATCCACCGCGCGTCGCCAGAAGGGCCCTTCATAACAGGTCCAGAGCGTCAGCAGCCAGGGAATGCCCCAGTAAAGTAGCGGCGCGAAGAAGAAGCGCACGATTTGTGAATAATCCACATAGCCTTCGCCCTGCTCCTCGACATACTTGAACGTGACGAAATCGTGATGAAACACCCATTGCATATGCGGAATCATTGCCAGCAGAAATATGCCGCCAGCTGCGTAGGGGTGCGGTGTCTTGTACCAGCTTCGACCTGAAGGCGTCAGCAGGCTCGCCAGAAAGAAAGTGACCAGCAGCAGACCGGAATAGTATTTTCCGAGCATCGCGAGTGCGCCGAACAGCCCGAGGCCGACCGTCGCCCACCATTGCCGATGGTGCAGCGAGCGCGCAAAGAAATACGCTGCCCACGGCCAGGTCAGCAGCAGGATGGCATTGGCATTGAACTTGTAAGCCAGGGTCGAATAAGGGAACGCCAATAGCAGCATCAATGCCGCGAGCCATCTTCGCTCCGCTGACAGCCACTGCCGTGCCAGCAGCACCACGCCGGCCACGCCGGCAACGACAATGACGCAGGACAGCAGGTAATAAAAAGCGTCGTTGTGCGGAAACAGGTCGAACCACAGGGCTGCAACCCAGCCGGACAGCGGCGGGTGCTTGAAATTGCTCCAGTTCCAGCGCTGTCCCCAGGTGAAGGTCTCCAGCATGTCGCCGTAACCGTCAAGATTGGCGTTCGCGATAATGGCCGCCAGCCACCAGGCCAGCAGATTGCCGAACAACAAAAAACCTAGGCTCGGAGCCTTTGTATCGCGTGCGATTTGCGACATAAACATCCGGGAAAATATAGCGAAATGCTATGATTTGATTGTAACCGAAGAATGAAAAGCACCTTATATGGGGTCCACTCCCTTCAGTCTCAGTTGTGTGGTGCCGGCCTACAACGAAGCAGGCCATCTTGCGGCGTTTCTTGTCGCTTTGCGTGATGTTGTGGCGAACATTACGCCGCACTATGAAATTCTCGTGATCAATGACGGCAGTCGTGATAACACGCGCGAAATCACATTGAACGCCGCTGCGGATTGTGGCGTGCGTTACCTGGAACTATCGCGGAATTTCGGCAAGGAGGCAGCACTGTCCGCGGGGCTGGATCACGCACGCGGCGATGTTGTATTGCTGATAGACAGCGACTTTCAGCACCCGCTAGAAATGGTTCCGGAAATGATCGGCCTCTGGCAAAACGGTTATGACATGGTTTACGGCGTGCTGGCCGACCGCAGCCAGGACTCCGTGCTCAAGCGTGTCGGCACGAATGCGTTTTATCGCCTGATGACCTTCGGATCGAAGATCACCATCCCGCGCGACGCCGGGGATTTTCGCTTGATGGATCGCAAAGTGGTGGATGCCCTGCGCGCGTTGCCGGAGCGCAATCGTTTCATGAAAGGCCTCTACGCCTGGGTAGGATTTCGCAGCGTCGCGATTCCGTTCGTGGCGGCCGACCGCGCGGGCGGGAAATCTAGTTTCAGCCTGCGACGGCTCGGCGGGTTGGCCTTGTCCGGGCTGACGGCTTTCACCGTGCTGCCCTTGCGCATATGGAGTCTGATTGGATTCACCATCTCGATCGTGGCGCTGCTGTACGGTATCTACACCGTAATCATGACACTGATATTCGGCAACCAAGTGCCTGGCTGGACTACGCTGGTGGTTGGACTCATGTTCTTCTCGGGAGTGCAACTGCTGTCCATCGGCATACTCGGTGAATATCTGGGACGTGTTTACGATGAAGTCAAAAACCGCCCGATTTATGTTGTGGCGCACGACGCTGATCACAGTCGGCTGACCAGGGCCGAAGACGTTTGAGCACTTCCGGAATGCGGCATCTGGCCGCCTGTATCACCCGGCTGCCACGCGGCGTCCGGTTTGGGATTGTCGGCGCCTGCGCAGCGACTGCACATTTCGTTTTTGTGACGGTGCTGGTTGCCGGTCCTGGATTGCGTCCGCTGGTGGCCAATGTCTTCGCTTTTCTGGGCGCCTTTTGTGTCAGTTATTCCGGCCATGTCTTGCTGACCTTTCAGGATCGCGACACTGCACCGCATCAATCTCTGCCGCGCTACTTTGTGGTCGCCGTTAACGGATTTATCTGTAACGAGTTGCTTTACTGGTTCGCGTTGAAATGGTTACATCTTCCGTATCAGCCGGCACTGGTGCTGGTGTTGCTTGCGGTCGCCGCCATGACTTATCTGCTGAGCCACTTCTGGGCATTCCGGGAGCGTGGATAACGTGAAGGCAGTAATGCTTTGCGCAGATGACTTCGCGCTTAATTCCGCGGTCGACGATGCCATCCTGCAACTTGCCGAGGTGGGAATCTTGCAGGCCATCAGCTGCATGACCCGTTCACCACGCTGGCCGTCAGCAGCGATTCGGCTCAGGGCGTTGCCAAACCAGCCTCAAGTTGGCCTGCATATTGATCTGACCGAAGGCTTTGGCTCGCGCCTGCCTGGTATCGGCGCACTGATCATCAGGAGTTATCTGCGCCTGCTATCGCGCGAGAAACTTGCCGAATCTTTGGGCGCGCAACTGGATGCATTCATTGACCAGTATGGCCGGCCGCCAGACTTTATCGACGGACACCAGCATGTCCACCAGTTGCCGATGGTTCGTGATGTGCTGCTGGAACTGATCGATGTTCGTTTTCGCAGCCGTGGATTACCCCTGCCCTGGGTGCGCAATACGGTTCCCGTGCGGTCAGGACTCGGCCGAAAAGCGGGACTGTTGTCCGTACTGGGTGGTCGCAGCTTGCGCGATCGGCTGGCGTCCCTTGGCATTCCCACCAATACCGGATTTGCCGGTGTTTACGGATTCGATTGCAGCACGCCGGAAGAATATGGGGTATGGATGCAGTTGTGGTTGCGTGATACCGCGCCCGGTTTGCTGGTCATGTGTCACCCAGGCTGTCGCATCGAAACGGGCGATGCGATTACGCACGCGCGAATAACCGAGTACGCCTGGTTGCTTGAACATGGGCAGCGATCAGGCGCTGCCTGAGTAACGCTGATCTATAGTGGGGACTACAGGTCGCGCAGCAATGCATTGATGCCGACTTTCTTGCGGGTTTGTTCGTTGACTTTCTTGACGATCACGGCACAGTTCAGGTTGTAGCGACCGCCATCCTTTGGCAATGAGCCGGCAACCACCACGCTGCCAGCCGGTACGCGACCATAGCTGACGGTGTCGTTTTCGCGATCGTAGATCGGCGTGCTTTGGCCGATGAATACGCCCATCGAGATCACTGAGCCTTTTTCGACGATCACGCCTTCGACGACCTCGGAGCGCGCGCCGACGAAGCAGTCGTCCTCGATGATGGTCGGGCTGGCTTGCAGCGGTTCCAGCACGCCGCCAATGCCAACCCCGCCCGAAAGGTGCACGTTGGCGCCGATCTGAGCGCAGGAGCCGACCGTCGCCCAGGTATCAACCATCGTGCCTTTGCCTACATGCGCGCCGATGTTGACGTAGGACGGCATCAGGATTGCTCCGGGTGCGATATAAGCACCCATGCGCACCGCCGCCGGCGGTGCCACGCGAGCGCCTTGCTTTGCGAAATCCTCGGCGCTCCAGTTGGCAAATTTGAGTGGCACCTTGTCGTAGCCCATCAGGTCGTGGATGAAAATCGGTTGGTTGTCGTGCAGGCGGAAATACAGTAGCACGGCTTTTTTGATCCACTCATTGACTTTCCACCCGGCTTCGGCAGGCTCTGCGACACGAATCTGGCCCTGGTCGAGCAGTTTGATCGTGGCTTCAACCGTATCCTTGAACGCACTGTCTGATTTGTTCAGCGTATCGCGTGCGTTCCAGGCCGATTCGATGCTGTTTTGCAGGTCTTTAGTATTCATAAATTTCAGGAATTTTCCAGGCGATTAAGGGTGCGGGTGATCACTTCACGCATGGCGTCGAGGGTTTTTTCCTGGGTGATTGGCCGATGCATCCGGTCGGTGATGAAGAAAACGTCTTCGGCACGTTCACCGATGGTGGCGATCTTCGCAGCGTCCAGCAGGATGCCGCGTTTCTGGAAAACACGGCCGATGATGGAGAGCAATCCAGGCCGATCGGCCGCCACCAGTTCGAGAATGGTCCGCGGCCGTGTCTTGTCCTGGCTGAAGTGGACGCTGGTGGGTGTGTCGAAATGCCTCAACTGGTGATGCGCGCGGCGGTTGACCTGCACGACTGAAATGTCGGGATCGCTCAGAACCTTGCGCAGGGCGGCGGCGATTTCCGCATAGCGGTGTTCATTGGCGATCGGCTTGTTGTCGCTCTCGATGACGACATAGGAGTCCAGCGTAAAGCCGTCGGCCGTAGTATTCAGGCGCGCGTCGAGAATGTTCAACCCCAGTTTTGCGAGTACGCCGGTGGATAGCGCAAACAGGTGGTCGCGGTCGCGCGTGTAGATGAAAACGGTGACACCTCTGCCGGGAATCGGCTCGACCAGGGTCAGGGGCAAGCGGCTTTCGGTACACGCAAGTATCGCCGGCAGGTGCCAGGCCAGTTCTTCCGCGGAATGGCGCAGAAAATAGTCGTTGTCGAACCGCTGCCAGATCGACTGGGCCGATGCTTTATCCACACCTTTTTCAGCCAGCAGCGTCAGCGCATGGGTACGTTTTTCGGCAACCATTTCCTCTTCTCGCAACGGATTGTCGAGGCCGCGTTCCAGGGTTCGCACGCTGGACTTGTAAAGATTATTGAGCAGGCTTTCGCGCCATGAATTCCACAGTGCGGGATTGGTTGCGCGGATATCTGCACAGGTCAGCAGCAGCAGATAGTCCAGGCGCACGCGATCGACGACGCGGTCTGCAAAATCCGCGATGACGCCGGGATCGCTGATATCCTTTTTTTGCGCGGTGACAGACATCAGCAGATGGTTCTTTACCAACCAGGCAACCAGCGCGGAATCGCCATTGGAGAGCCCGTGTGACAGGCAAAATACTTTCGCTTCCTCAGCGCCAAGTTCGGAATGATCGCCACCACGGCCCTTCGCCATGTCGTGGAACAGCGCCGCCAGATACAGCAGTTCGGGCTTGGCCAGTCGCTCCATTATCTCGGAACAGAACGGCAGTTCATCGCTAAAACGCCTCATCGCCATGCGCCGTGCGTTGCGCAATACATACAGCGTGTGCTCGTCGACCGTCAGTGTGTGAAACAGATCGTACTGCATCAAGCCGACAATTTTGCCGAACGCTGGCAGGTACGCACCCAGCACGCCGTAACGATTCATGCGCCGCAAGTTACGCGTCAGGCCGCGCCCTTCGCGGAACATTTCGATAAACAGACTCTTGGTGTGCACATCCGCCCTTGCCGCGGCGTCTAGGCAGTGACTGTCGCGCAGGATCAGTCGCAGCGTGCTGGCGCAGATTTTTTCTATTTTCGGATGCTGTTGCAGCAGTAGAAACAGCTCAACCAGTGCGAACGGATGCTGTCTGAAAACACTCTCGTCTCGGGCTTCGATGGCGTTGCCGCGGATCTGGAAGCGGGCATTCAGGCTCTTGATTTCGCCGAGATCCAGAGAGTGCAGTATCGCTTCGTCGAATAGTTGTAGCAGCACGTCGTTCAGGCAGGACAGCGACTTGATGGTGCGGTAATACAGTTGCATGAACTGTTCGACGCCGCGATTGTGGTCGGTGTCGACGTAACCGAACAGGCTTGCAAGCTTGATCTGGTGATCGAACAGCAGGCGGTCCTCGCGCCGTCCGGTGATCATGTGCAGTGCAAAGCGCACTCGCCACAGGAAATCCTGACCGGCAAACAACTCATCGCACTCCTGCTTGGTCAAAAATCCGCGGTCACGCAATTCGATCAGGTTGCGCGCACCGGAGTAACGCTTGACGACCCAACCGACGGTATGAATATCGCGCAGTCCACCAGGGCTTTCCTTGACGTTGGGCTCCAGTTTGTAGCCAGTGTCGTCGTATTTCCTGTAACGCGCCGCCTGTTCTTCCAGTTTGGCCTCAAAAAATTTGTCAGCCGGCCAGATATTGTCCGGGCCGATGGCCCGCTGCATGGATGCGAACAGTTCCGCGTCGCCGATCAGCAACCGCGTTTCCATCAGATTGGTGATGATGGTGATGTCGGTGGCCGCTTGTTCGACGCAATCCTCGACAGTGCGCACGCTCTGGCCGACCTCGAGCCCGATGTCCCAGCCGAATGCCGTGAGTTGTTCGAGCTTGGCGCGGTGCTGTTCCAGCGCCGCAGGCGTATGCAGCAACAGCAGGTCGATATCGGAATGGGGCAGTAACTCGCCGCGGCCATAGCCGCCGGCGGCAGCGAGCGCCAGGCCGGGCGGATTTTCAGGGAGGAACTTGCGCCAGGCCGCGCGCAGGACTTCATCCACCAGGTTGGCCCGCGCATGTACCAGAGAGTCCGCCGGGAAGCCTTCATGGAACAGGCCGAACAGCCGGTCGCGTCCCCAGTTCAGGGTTTCGCGAAAGGCTGCGGTGGAATGCCGGCCCTGACTCAGGCGCACACGTATTTTGTGGGCACTGAAAATGGAGGCCGCTTCATCCTCGGCCAGCTCGATCTCGGCGCCCACTTAGAGGGTTTCTCCCTGCCGCAGGGTCAGGACTTCATATCCGGTTTCGGTCACCAGCACCGTGTGTTCCCACTGGGCGGATAGCGAGTGGTCCTTGGTGACCACGGTCCAGCCATCGGGCAGCAGTTTTACTTCCTTATGGCCGGCGTTGATCATTGGCTCGATGGTGATGGTCATGCCGGTTTTCAATTCAATTCCCGTGCCAGTTTTTCCGTAGTGCAGCACTTGCGGGTCTTCATGAAAGACGCGGCCAATGCCGTGCCCGCAGTATTCGCGTACCACCGAAAATCCACGCGCTTCGGCGTAGCGCTGGATGGCGTGGCCGATGTCGCCGAGTTTTACGCCGTTGCGCACCATCTTGATGCCTTCGATCATTGCTTCGCGCGTGGTGTCGGCCAGGCGTTCAGCGAGCACGGTTGGTTCGCCGACATGAAACATCATGCTGGTGTCGCCGTGCCAGCCGTCCTTGATGACCGTGATGTCGATGTTGATCGCGTCGCCCCGCTTGAGGGTCTTGGGCCCGGGGATGCCGTGGCAGACCACATGGTTGACTGAAGTGCAGATCGATTTCGGGAAACCGCGGTAGTTCAGCGGCGCCGGAATGCAGCCCTGCTGGTTGACGATGTAATCGTGGCAGATGCGATCAAGCTCTTCGGTGCTGACGCCTGGCTGCACATGCGGCGCAATCATGGTCAGCACCTCAGCCGCGGCAATGCCGGCCTCGCGCATCTTCTGCTGCTCGTCCGGCGACTTGATGGTAATGGTCATTGAGGGCTGGCTGTGCTGGAACGCGTTGTTTTAAAAGGGGCGCTATGGTATAAAGCGCGCCCTTCAAAGGCAATTTTGCCTTTAGGAAATCCCATCCGTGCCGACTTGGGTGAATTCACCTGGCGCGGTTTGCATATAACCCAAGGAGTTGTCGCAATGTCGAATATCACCATGCGTGAGCTGCTGGAAGCGGGCGTTCACTTTGGACACCGGACCCGTTACTGGAGCCCGAAGATGGAAGCTTACATCTTCGGCGAGCGTAATCGTATCCACATCATCAACCTCGAGCAGACATTGCCGATGCTCAAGGACGCCTGCTCGCTGGCCGGTAAGCTCGCCGCCAACGGTGGCCGCGTGCTGTTCGTGGGTACCAAGCGCGCTGCGCGCGAGGCGATCGAAGCCGAGGCCATCCGTTGCAGCATGCCGTATGTGTCGCAGCGCTGGCTGGGCGGCACGCTGACCAACTTCAAGACCATCAAGGCGTCAATCAAGCGCCTGCACGAGATGGAAAAGAGCGTCGCCGACGGCACCATCAACCGCCTGACCAAGAAAGAGCAGCTGACTTTCACCCGTGAGCTGGAAAAGCTGCGCAAGTCGCTGGGCGGCATCAAGAACATGCCGGCGCTGCCGGACTGCCTGTTCGTGATCGACACCGGTTACGAGAAGAATGCGATTGCCGAAGCCAAGAAGCTCGGTATCCCGGTTATTGCCGTGGTCGACTCCAACAACGATCCGAGCCAGGTGGATTGCGTGATCCCGGGCAACGACGACGCCACCCGCGCGATCAAGGTCTACACCAAGTGCCTCGCCGACGCGATCGTCGAAGGCCGTGGCTCCAACCCGAATCTGCGCCCCGATGAATACGTGCCGGAACCAGAACCGCGTCCGGAACTGCCGCGCAAGCCGCGCCCGCCGCGCAAGGATGGCGGCAAGAATGAGCGTGGCGACCGCCCCTCGCGCGCCCGCTGATCGCTGACACGGGGTTGACGGCAGTGGCGCCTGCCGTTGCCGTCAACCCCATTTTTTTGACTTACATTCCTGCCGCCCCGCCTGAGGCGCCGCGGGACTCCACAGACGGATACTAATTTTATGACAACCCCCATTAGCGCTGCCCAGGTCAAGGAACTGCGTGAACGTACCGGCGCCGGCATGAGCGATTGCAAGAAGGCGCTGGTCAGCACGGATGGCGATATCGATAAGGCTGCCGAAAAACTGCGCATGGACGGCATGGCCAAGGCCGACAAGAAGGGCGGCCGCACGGCTGCCGAAGGCGTGATTGCGATGGCGTCTGACGCCGACGCTATCGCGCTGGTTGAGGTGAACTCCGAAACCGATTTCGTCTCCAAGGGCGAAGAATTCCAGGGCTTGGCCAATGCTGCCGCCAAGGCTGCGCTGGCGCACAAGCCAGCGGACCTGAACGCACTGCTGGCGCTGAATGTCGGCGGCGAGACGCTGGAAGAAAAGCGCCGCGCACTGGTCGCCAAGCTGGGCGAGAACATGACGATCCGCCGTTTCGAGATCGTGCCCAAGGCTGCGGGCGCCATCGCGCACTACCTGCACGGCACCAAGATTGGCGTCGTGGTGGCCCTGCACGCCGGCGAAGCCGATCTGGCCAAGGACGTCGCCATGCACGTCGCTGCGTCCAGCCCGCGCTACCTCGATGCCAGCTGTGTTCCGGCCGAAGCCTTGGCCGCTGAACGCAAAATCATTGAAGCGCAGGTTGCGCAGGAACAGGAAGAAGCGCGTCTCGATGCCGAAGCGGCCGGCAAGCCGTTCAAAGCCAAGCCGGCGGAAATTCTGGCCAAGATGATCGATGGCAAGATCAAGAAGTTCATCGGTGAAATCACGCTGCTGGGCCAGCCTTTCGTGAAGAACCCGGATGACACCGTCGAAAAGCTGCTGAAATCCAAGAACGCCAGCGTTGCGCGCTACGCGCGTTTCGCGGTCGGCGAGGGCATCGAAAAGGCGCAGACCGACTTCGCGGCGGAAGTCGCGGCGGCTTCCAAGGTCTGAGCTTCATTTGCGCTAAAATGCAGCAAACCTGAGACCCCGGCGACGGGGTCTCTTTCTAAGGAATCTCTGATTAAGCGTTACGAGCGAAGGCAGGTTGCGCGAGGACGGAGCGCAGGAACCGGAGTTTATAAGCGAGTAAATGAGGATTCCGAGCACCGCCCTCGTGCAAGATGCCGAGCGCAGTAGCTTAATCAGAGATTCCACAAGCAGAGTCCAGGAGTTCCGAGTGAATAGCGCGCCTGCCTATAAAAGAATTCTGCTGAAGCTGTCGGGTGAGGCACTCATGGGCACCTCGCAGTTCGGCATTTCGCCCGATGTGATGACGTTCCTGGCCAACGAAATCAAGGGCATTGTCGACGCGGGTGTGCAGGTTGCGCTGGTAGTGGGCGGCGGCAATATCTTCCGCGGTGAGGGCTTGGCGCGCGCCGGCATGGACCGCATCACCGGCGATCACATGGGCATGCTCGCCACGGTTATCAATGCGCTGGCGATACAGGATGCGGTCGAGCGCCTGGGCATGCAGGCACGGGTGCAGTCGG
>JBOICK010000074.1:0-7099 GCA_050739895.1 Stenotrophobium sp. | reverse complement strand
TCTTCATCCAAGCTGCGCCAGGGTTTGTGCTGACCGATATAGACGGTGGAATCGCCGAAGGACTTGGTCAGCCAGACATCATTAAATCCCGCGCCAGGGCCGCCAGAGGCGCCGCTGATGTCTTCGTCTATGTGATAACCCCAGCCATACGCATGGCCGGCGAGAGAAATGAACACCCGGCGGAAATAGAACCCGCTGTTATCATTGCCCACCTTCACGTTATCGCCGGCCTTGAGTGCTGCGCCGTCAAAGTGAATACGACCGCCGAGCGTGGCATCAAACAAGCCGTCATCCGACTTGACGGTGATACCGCCCTTCGAGGACGTCGTGTCCGCGGACGCGGTCTGGATGGAAGCAGCCATCAACGCGGCAGCGATGGCGGTGTACTTAAAGAATGGACTCACTGGATCAATCTCCCTATAGAGCTAGTCTGACAAAGGAACTTCGTTTGAAAGGCCCGCTGCATATAGGCTGTCTGGCCTGCCTATACACCGGAAACCATTTCCTATACCCAGAAAACGCGGTGAGTTTGCAGTTCCAACATCACAGGCTCATGAAACTTGAATGACAGTATTGTTACGAATGCCAGGCCCGTAGTTTTGGTATCTTTGTCTGCCATGCACATCATGCCCATCTCTGTGAATTCATGATGCCGTCATCGGCAACACGCTCTGCAATGAAATTGTAAAGAAGCGCGCCTACCATGCGCCTGCAACTCATGAACAGTTCCATCACAGGAGATTTATGGTGAGCTTCAAGACTTCCATCGCAGGCAGAGTCGCTATCGCCTTGGCTGGCACCCTGCTGGCCACGCACGCTTATGCATCCGATCTTTCCGGTGCAGGCGCAACCTTCCCTTATCCGATCTACGCGAAGTGGGCGGATGTCTATAAGAAAGAAACCGGTATCGGTCTGAACTACCAGTCGATCGGCTCCGGCGGCGGCATCAAGCAGATCAAGGCCAAGACCGTCACCTTTGGCGCCAGCGACAAGCCATTGACCCCTGCCGAGCTGGATGCGGCCGGCCTGACCCAGTGGCCGATGGTGATGGGCGGTGTCGTACCGGTGGTTAATATCAATGGCATCAAACCCGGCGATCTCAAGCTCGATGGTCCGACCCTTGCGAACATCTATCTGGGCAACATCACCAAGTGGAATGATGCTGCCATCGAGAAGCTGAATCCGGGCGTCAAACTGCCAAGCACGGCAATCGCCGTGGTGCATCGCTCGGACGGTTCCGGCACGACCTTCAACTTCTCGTACTATCTCGCTGAAGTCAGTCCCGAATGGAAAGAGAAAGTCGGCGTCAACACTTCGCTGGAATGGCCGGCCGGCATCGGCGGCAAGGGCAACGAGGGTGTTGCCAGCATGACCAGCCTGACCAATGGCGCCATCGGCTTTGTCGAGTATGCCTACGCACTGCAGAACAAGATGGCCTACACCAGGATGATCAACAAGGCCGGCAAAACGGTTTCGCCCAACAGCGAGAGCTTTGAAGCCGCAGCCGCCAATGCCGATTGGGCCCATGCGCCTGGGTACTACCTGATCCTCGCCAACCAGCCGGGCGATGGTAGCTGGCCGATGACTGCCGCAACCTTCATCCTCATCCACAAGACTCCGGACAGCAGCGCAGACGCACTCGCTGCCCTCAAGTTCTTTGACTGGTGCTACAAGAACGGTGACAAGTCTGCGGCCGAACTGGACTACGTGACGATGCCGGGCAAGGTCGCCACCATGGTCGAGAAGAGCTGGATTGCGAACATCAAGGACGCATCCGGCAAGCCAATCTGGGCTGCAAAGTAATTTGATGCTTGAATGCGGGAGAGGTGCCGTCATGGGCCTCTTCCGTGTTTTCTGATATACCATCCACCCTTCAAACTGCACGCAGGAAATACGCGTGGACACTGCACAAGACATCGCAAGCCGCATACAGATCGGCAATGCAGTGTTAACCCGGAACAGCGTTCGCGACCATTTCGCACGCTATCTCACACAGTCTGCCGCCATCCTTGTGCTGATCATGCTTGGCGGCGTGATGCTGGCTCTGCTGCAAGGTTCACTTCCGGCGATCAGGGCGTTTGGATTCGAGTTTCTGACGTCTCAGAGCTGGAATCCGGTGACTGAAAAATTCGGCGCAGTCGCCGCGATCTATGGAACGCTGGTGACTTCGGCTATCGCCATGGTCATCGCAGTGCCGGTAGGCCTTGGCATCTCCATTTTCATTACCGAACTCTGTCCGCGCTGGCTCAAGCAACCGATCAGCACGGCCATAGAATTGCTGGCCGGAATCCCCAGTATCATTTATGGCATCTGGGGCCTGTTTATCCTGGCGCCCCTGCTGCAGCAACATGTGCAACCGCTGCTGATTGACACGTTTCAGAACATTCCGGGCCTGTCCGCACTGTTCGCTGGCCCGCCTTACGGCATCGGTATCCTGACCGCCGGCCTGATACTGAGCGTCATGGTGTTGCCGTTCATTACCTCGATTTCACGCGATGTTTTTGAAGCCGTGCCGCCCATGCTCAAGGAATCGGCCTATGGCCTCGGCTGCACCACATGGGAAGTCGTGCGGCGAATCGTCATCCCCTACACCCGCAGCGGCATTATTGGCGGCGTCATGCTCGGTCTCGGCCGTGCGTTGGGCGAAACCATGGCGGTCACGTTTGTGATCGGCAACGCACATCGCGTCAGCAGTTCGCTAATGGCACCCGGCACCACCATATCGGCCGTGATTGCCAACGAATTCACCGAGGCCGACGGCAAACTGTATACGTCTTCATTGATCGAACTGGGACTGATCCTGTTCGTCATCACCTTCATCGTGCTGGCCGCGGCGCGGCTGCTGCTATTGCGAGTTGAGCGCAGGGCGGGGAAATAAGCCATGCCGACTCAAAATCCCAGGATCTACAGCCGTCGCAGAATGCAGCATCTGCTGGCGATGACGCTCGCTTATGCGGCTACGGCCTTGGGCCTGATGGCGCTGATCTGGATACTGGGAACATTGATATGGAAAGGCTTCGGCGGAATTTCACTCGCCGTATTCACCCAAATGACGCCACCTCCGGGCAGCTCCGGTGGATTGCTCAACGCCATCTACGGCAGCTTTATCCAGACCATGGTGGCGACACTGATCGGCACGCCGGTCGGCATCCTGGCCGGCACTTACATGGCCGAATACGGGCGCAACACGCGCCTGTCCAATACCGTGCGGTTCATCAACGATGTGCTGCTGTCTGCACCCTCGATCATCGTCGGGCTGTTTGTCTATGAATTGATGGTCAGCCCGATGGGTCACTTTTCAGCATGGGCCGGCTGTGTGGCCCTGTCCATCCTGATCCTGCCGGTTGTAGTGCGCACCACCGAAGACATGCTGCTGCTGGTGCCCGATACCTTGCGCGAAGCTGCGTCGGCACTCGGTGCGCCGCGCTATCTGGTCATCCGAAAAATCTGCTATGGCGCCGCGCGCGCGGGCCTGGTCACCGGCGTGATGCTGGCAGTCGCACGCATCAGCGGAGAAACCGCGCCATTGCTGTTCACCTCGCTGAACAACCAGTTCTGGAGTACCGACATGAACGCACCGATGTCGAATCTGCCGGTGGTGATTTTCCAGTTCGCGCTCTCACCTTATGCCGACTGGCAGAAACTGGCCTGGGCCGGTGCGCTGATTATCACCATGACGGTGCTGGCGTTGAATATCATCGCACGAACGTTCATTTCTCCAAGAAGCCGGTCGAACTGACATCCGCAACCATGGACTTCATGAAAAACAACTCCAGTCCCCATGCAGCGCCCGTATCTGCACCACCAGGCGGACGCAGCGAAGTCGCCGCGCGCGATGCAAAAATCACGATCAACGACCTCTGCTTCCACTATGGCGAGACGCTGGCGCTCAAGCACATTTCACTGACGCTGCGCGAGCGTACCATCACCGCTTTCATCGGCCCGTCAGGCTGTGGTAAATCGACTCTGCTGCGCACGCTGAACCGCATGTACGACCTTTACCCGAAGCAGCGGGCAACCGGCGAAGTGCTGCTGGATGGCGAAAACATACTTGCGCCGGGCCACGACCTGAACCAGTTGCGCGCGCGCATCGGCATGGTGTTCCAGAAACCGACACCTTTCCCGATGTCGATTTATGAAAACATCGCCTTCGGCATCCGCCTCTACGAAAAGCTGTCACGCATCGACACGGACGAGCGAGTTGAGGATGCGCTGAAACGCACCGCGCTGTGGGACGAGGTCAAGGATAAGCTGAACAGCAGTGGCATGAGCCTGTCAGGCGGTCAGCAGCAACGTCTTTGCATTGCACGAACGATCGCCGTACGACCGCAAGTGATTTTGCTTGACGAGCCTACTTCGGCGCTGGACCCGATCTCCACCGCAAAGATCGAGGAGTTGATGTATCAACTCAAAAACGATTACACGCTGATCATCGTTACTCACAACATGCAGCAAGCGGCACGCGTCGCCGACTACACAGCGTTCATGTATCTCGGCGAGCTTGTGGAATACGGGTTAACCGACCAGATATTCACCAAGCCGCGCGAGCAGCGCACTGAAGATTACATCACCGGCCGGTTTGGCTAGTAAAACCCGAGATCAAACCTTCCGATGTATCCGCGTTTCCGGAAAGTGACAGGTAAAGGTGCTACCTTTGCCTGGCTGGCTTTCGATTTCCATGCGGCCGTCATGACGCTCCAACGCATGCTTGGTGATGGACAGCCCCAGGCCCGTGCCGCCCGTGGCCCGAGAGCGCCCTGCGTCGATCCTGTAGAAACGCTCGGTCAGACGCGGCATATCCTGCGCCGCTATGCCAATGCCGGTATCCGATACCGTGAATCTGGCGCCTGATGGTTCCGCCGCCCAGGCAACACTGATCAGACCACCGTCCGGGGTATAGCGCACGGCATTGGAAACCAGATTGGTGAAAATGCTTTGCACATCGCTCTCATCGCCTAGCAGCAGGCTTTCATCCACGGACACTTCAAATATGTGCCGGCCTTTCGACAGGGCGCGCGCTTCTTCCATCACTCGCTCCAACAACGCGGGAACGGCAATCAATTCCTGCTTGGCAGCGACATTTCCATCAAGCCTGGCCAGACGCAGCATGTCTCTGATCAATGAATCCATGCGCGTAGCCTGAATGCGCATCTCTTCGATCGGCGTACGCCACTCCTGCAATGGCGCCCGATCACGAGTTTCCGGCTCCATCATGTCTAGATAGCCACGCAGCACCGTCAGTGGTGTGCGCAGTTCATGCGAGGCATTGGCAACGAAGTCACGGCGCGCCGTCTCCAACCGCTTCAGTTCGCTGATATCGCGGACGATTAGCAAACGCTGACTGTTGCCGTAGGGAATGATCCGCAGCAACAGCGTGCTGGCGGAACTAATTGGCGACGGCGCTTCCACTTCATCCGCATAGTCGCCGCTGGCGAAATACTGGGTAAACGCGGGATGGCGAATCAGGTTGGAGATGCGTAGGCCGACATCGTACGCACTGCGCAGTCCCAGCAAGGTCTGCGCGGCCTGGTTGAACCAGGCGATCTCGCCACGCGCGCCCAGCACCACGGCGCCATCCGGCAACGCGGCGGTCGAAGCCTGGAATTCAGCCAACATCGCGCTCAGCCGCTTGCGCTTCTTGCGATTGCGCCGCTGCATGTCCTGCAAGCGATCGAAAATATCGCCCCAGGTGCCGGTCGGCTCCGGCAATGCGGCGGCTTTCGGCTGCTCAGTCCAGGCACGCAACTGCGCCAGGCGCCGCAGGTGATTGAGGAAATACAGGCTGGCCGTCGACAATGCGCCCGCCGCGGTATGGCTGAAGAACGCGCCGCAACCGGCCCCGATCAGGGCGACGACCAGCACCCGAAATACTTCCCACCACCAGACGCCGAACACACGTCGGCGATGGGATTCCGGCGCCTGCGCATGGGCGGTTTTTTGCGGAGCGGGAGATGTTGCGGTCACGCCAAAATCCCTGTCGTCATTTCACGATCATCCCGCGACAGCAGATGGGGTTTTAAACTCAGGTGCGTTCCGAGAAACGATATCCCGAACCGCGCACGGTCTGGATCATCTGCTCGCAGCCGTGCGGTTCGAGCGCCTGACGCAACCGCCGGATGTGCACATCCACCGTGCGCTCTTCGACGTAAACACCCTGTCCCCAGACCCGGTCCAGCACCTGTTCCCGTGTGTAGACTCTTTCTGGATGACTGATAAAGAAATACAGCAGCTTGTATTCCGTAGGGCCCAGTTTCACGATCTCGCCCTTGGCCGTGACCCGCTGGCTGGCGCCATCGACTTCCAGTCCGCTGACACTGAGTTTTTCATCTTCGCCACCCGGCAGCGTGCGGCGCAGCACCGCCTGGATGCGCGCAATCAGTTCCGGAAACGAAAACGGTTTGGAGACGTAATCGTCGCAGCCGATGTTGAGTCCGCGCACGCGATCCTCTTCCTCCGCGCGCGCCGTCACCATGATGAGCGGAATATCCCGGGTAGTCGGGGCAGCTTTCAGTTCACGGGTCAGTTCGATGCCGCTACTGCCCGGCATCATCCAGTCCATCAAAATCAGGTCCGGACGTTCCTCGGCAATGCGCAGGCGTGCCTGCTGTGCATCAGACGCATCCGCAACTCGGAAATCCGCGCGCTTGAGCGCAAACCTCAGCATCTCGCGGATCGCGCTTTCATCCTCGACCACCAGTATCAACCTGCCACTCATGCCTTTCATTTCCGTTCAGATCCGAAAAGAGAATATGAAAGAGACATGACAATGCTGTTACAGACGCCGCATCACGACGCTGCCGGCCGAATATCCCGCACCGAAGGCGCACAGCACGCCGACATCGCCGGTGTGCAGATCGTCCTGATACTTGTGAAAAGCGATCACCGATCCGGCCGAACTGGTGTTGGCGTATTCATCCAGAATGACCGGCGCTTGCTGAACATCGGGCTCGTGGCCCAGTACGCGCTTGGAAATCAGGTGGTTCATGCCGAGGTTGGCCTGGTGCAGCCAGAAGCGTTTGACGGCTGCAGGCGCGATATCAAGGCTGCCCAGATGGGCGACAATCAGTTCTGAAACAATCGGCACCACTTCCTTGAACAC
>JBOICK010000073.1:0-39983 GCA_050739895.1 Stenotrophobium sp. | reverse complement strand
GAACTGTTCACCAATGCGCTGGAGCATCTGGGTGAACGCCTGCGAATTTCCGAAGGCGTCACCGGCTCGCTGTTCGCGGCGGTCGGCACTGCGCTGCCGGAGACGATGGTGCCGGTGATTGCGATTTTTGCCGGCACGCAGAATGCGGCGGTCAACGCGGACATCGGTGTCGGTGCGATCCTCGGTGCGCCGCTGATGCTGTCGACGCTGTCGATCTGCCTGATGGCGCTGTCGGTGCTGCGTCTGCGTGGCCTCGGCGGACGCTTGCGTCCGGAGCGCAGCGGACTGGTGCGCGATCTCAACGTGTTCCTGCTGGCGTTCCTGATCGCGGCGGCGGCGATGTTCCTGCCGCGAGAATTGCACGCCGCGCGGATTGCGCTGAGCATGTTGCTGGTAACGATCTACATCGGCTACGTAGTGCTGACCTATCGCGCATCGGGCGATCTGGTCGAAGCCGGGCACGGCACCGCGGCGGAAGAGCCGATTCTGCTGACGCGCTTCGGCTTGAAGGAAAACCTGGCGACGATTTTGCTGCAATTGTTGCTGGCGCTGCTGCTGCTGGCTGGCGGCGCGAAAGGATTTATCGACGGTGTCGAAGGCGTTTCGCAGGCGTTGGGGATTTCCGCGCTGGTGCTGTCGCTGCTGATCATCCCGATCGCCACCGAGTTGCCGGAAAAGGTCAACAGCATCCTCTGGGCGCGGCGCGGCAAGGACACGCTGGCGTTCGGCAACATCACCGGCGCGATGGTGTTTCAGGGCACGCTGCTGCCGGCGCTGGGCATCCTGCTGACACCGTGGCAGCCGCGCCCGGAAGTGTTGTCCGGCATCGTCATCACACTGGTCGCCGCGGCGTGGCTGCGGCTCAACGTCGGCGCCAACGGCGTGCGCATTGCCGCGCTGCTGGTCTGTGGGCTGTTGTATCTGGCCTATCTCGGCATCGCGCTGTTCTGACGCAGGACGATTCTGAGGAATTCCCCGTTCTTGTTGCACTGGCGGGATCGGCGGAGAATCAAAACATCGCTCACCAAGGCGCTGCCCCGCGGGGCGGCGGACGTGTCATGGGCAAGGTCAACCATTACGTGGCGCGCGCGGCGGACGCCAGAGGCCACGTGCGCTACACCGAGGACGAAAACCGCATCTGGGCGGAACTGTATGCGCGGCAGGAGCCGGCGATCCGCGGCAAGGCCTGCGATGAATTCGTGCATGGCCTCGACCTGTTGCAACTGCCGCGCGATCGCGTGCCGCAGCTCGGCGAAGTCTCGCGCATGCTGCAACGCGAAACCGGCTGGCAGATCGCGCCGGTGCCGGCGCTGATCCCGCTCGACGAATTCTTCGCACTGCTGGCGCAAAAGCGGTTCCCGGCGGCGACGTTCGTGCGCCGCCGTGACGAGATGAAGTATCTGAAAGAACCGGACATTTTCCACGAGATGTTCGGCCACACGCCGATGCTGACCAACCGCTATTTCGCCGAATTCACCCACGCCTACGGCAAGCTGGGGCTCAGTGCGAACGCGCAGGACCGCGAATTTCTCGGACGGCTTTACTGGTTCACCGTCGAGTTCGGCCTGATCGGCGCACTCGATGCGCCGGCATCGCTGCGCATCTACGGCGGCGGCATCCTGTCGTCGATAGGCGAAACCGCCTACGCGCTCGGCGGCCAGCCGCGGCGCCATCGCTTCAAACTGCTCGACGTGCTGCGCACGCCGTATCGCATCAACATCATGCAGCCGCTGTATTACGTCATCGAGGATTTCCGCGAACTGTTCGAACTGGCGCGCGGCGACCTGCTGGCGTCGATGGCGCAGGCGCGGCGGCTCGGATTGCACGCGCCGCTGTTCGAGCCAGACGCTGCGGATGCGCCGCCACCGCGCTCGATGCCGCGCGCCAGCAGCGCATGAGCCGCGAAACGCTCGCCCGCTGTTGCCGGTTGCGCAAGCAAGATTGTTACAATATATACATTATTTATTATATATATTAATAAATAAAAACATGATTGCAGAGATTAATACGGAGAGCGGGCGGCAGGTTTGCGCGCGCCACGCGGTCGAAAACGGTACGAGGATTGCGCAGGCAAGGAGTCCGGCAGATGGCTGAAAGCAAGCAAGGCAACCCGCTGGGCAGCGACGGTTTCGAGTTCGTCGAATTCACCGCGCCGACGCCGCAGGGCGTGCGGCAGTTGCACGACCTGTTCCAGATGCTCGGCTTCGCTGCCGTCGCCAAACATCGCAGCAAGGACGTGACGCTGTTCCGCCAGGGCGGCATCAATTTCCTGGTCAACGCCACGCCGTACACGCACTTCCAGCAGTTCGCGCAGGCGCACGGCCCGTCGGCCTGCGCGATGGGCTGGCGCGTCAAGGACGCGGTGCGCGCCTACGAGCACGCGATCGCGCAGGGCGCGGTGCCGTTCGACACGCGGCCGGGTTTCATGGAACTGCGTTTGCCGGCGGTCTACGGCATCGGCAACAGCGTGCTGTACTTCATTGACCGCTATGCGGAGCATAGCGGTGGTGTCGATCGCCACGGCGAGCGCGAGGTTTACGATGTGGATTTCCGGTTTGCCGCTGGCGTCGAACCGCATCCGCAAGGCGTCGGCCTCGCGCAGATCGACCATCTGACGCACAACGTCGAGCGCGGCCACATGGATCTGTGGTCGGGCTTCTACGAACGCATCGGCAATTTCCGCGAGATTCGCTACTTCGACATCGAGGGCAAGCAGACCGGTCTGGTGTCGCGCGCGATGACTTCGCCCTGCGGGAAAATTCGCATCCCGATCAACGAAAGCGCGGATGACAAAAGCCAGATAGCGGAATTCCTGCGCCAGTATCGTGGCGAGGGCATCCAGCATATCGCGCTGGCGACGCCGGACATTTACAAGACGGTGAGCGAACTGCGTAAGCGCGGCGTGATTTTCATGGATACGCCTGACACCTACTACGAGAAAGTCGATGCGCGCGTGCCCGGCCACGGCGAGAGTGTCGCACGCCTGCGCGAGCTGTCCATCCTGATCGATGGCACGTCGCAGGAAGGCATCCTGCTGCAGATATTCACCAGTACGGTGATCGGCCCGATCTTCTTCGAGATCATCCAGCGCAAGGGCAACGAGGGCTTTGGCGAAGGCAACTTCCGCGCGCTGTTCGAGTCTATTGAAGACGACCAGATCCGGCGCGGCGTGCTGACGGCGAAAACTGAACATGGGTAAGTGGATTTCCAGGCCGCACATCGAAGGTCTGGCCTCGCGCCAGGCGCATGCCGACCTGCCGCCCGGCACGGTCGAGCGTGAACTCGGCAAGGAGGGTTTTTACGGGCCGTCCACGCACATGATTCATCCGCGCCCGCCGACCGGCTGGAGCGCGTGGGAAGGACCGTTGCGGCCACGTGCCTTCGATTGCGCCAAGCTGACGGATACCGGGTCGTCGCCGTGGGATGCGCACGAACTGCTGTCCAACGCACATCTGCGTTTGCGCTGGTGGGTTTGTGCGCAAAGCATGGAGCATCTGGTGCGCAATGCCGACGGCGACGAACTGCTGTTCGTGCATGCCGGCAGCGCCGAGTTGTTCTGCGACTACGGGCACCTTGCTGTCGCAGCGGGCGATTACGTGATGCTGCCGCGTGGCACGCTGTGGCGCATCGTCTGCGCGGCGAAGGTCGAGTTGCTGCTGATCGAGGCGACCAACTCCAGCTACCAGTTGCCGGACAAGAGCCTGGTCGGCGAGCAGGCGATTTTCGATCCGGCGATGCTCGACATCCCGGCGATGGACGATGCCTTCCGCGCGCAGCAGCAGGGTGCGGTGATGAACCGCGAATGGCGCGTGGTCATCAAGCGGTGCAACGCGCTGTCCACCGTGACCTATCCGTACAATCCGCTGGACGCGCTCGGCTGGCACGGCACGCTGCATCCGGTGCGTATCAATGTGCGCGACATCCGTCCGCTGATGAGTGCGCGCTACCACCTGCCGCCGTCGGCGCATACCACTTTCGTCTCGCATCGCTTCGTTGTCTGCACCTTCGCGCCGCGGCCGTTCGAAACCGATCCAGGCGCGATCAAGGTGCCGTTCTTCCACAGCAATGATGATTTCGACGAGGTAATTTTCTATCATGCAGGCGATTTTTTCTCACGCGACAACATTCATCCAGGCATGATCACGCTGCATCCCTGTGGCTTCACCCACGGTCCGCATCCCAAGGCGCTGACGAAGATGCTGCGGCAGACCAAGGCCGCCACCGACGAATACGCGGTGATGCTTGACGCGCGCGACACGCTGGATGTGGGTGCAGCAGTGACTGCGGTTGAGTGGAGCGGTTATCACCAATCCTGGAAGGAGCCATGAAGTTAGCCACGCTCAAGGACGGTACGCGCGACGGTAGGCTGGTGGTGGTGAGCCGCGATCTCACGCATGCCGCATTTCTGCCCGAAGCGCGCACGCTGCAAGCCGCGCTCGATGACTGGAGCGCACTGGCGCCGGCCTTGCAGAACTTGTCCGACAAACTCAACGGCGGGCGCATCGCCGGCACGCTGGCATTCGATGCCGCCGAATGTCATTCACCGTTGCCGCGTGCCTACCAGTGGGCTGACGGTTCTGCCTACGTCAATCACATCGAGCTGGTGCGCAAGGCGCGTGGCGCGGAAATGCCGCCGAGTTTCTGGAATGACCCGTTGATGTATCAGGGCGGCAGCGATGCGTTCCTTGATCCGCAGGGCGCAATCCGCGTTGCCGATATGGAGTGGGGCATCGACCTCGAAGCCGAAATCGCGGTCGTCACCGACGACGTCGCGATGGGGTGCACGCCGGCGCAAGCGCACGATGGCATCCGCCTGCTGATGCTGGTCAACGATGTCTCGCTGCGCAAGCTGATTCCGCCGGAACTGGCCAAGGGCTTCGGCTTCTTCCAGTCCAAGCCCTCATCGGCATTTTCGCCGGTGGCGGTGACGCCCGATGAACTCGGCGTGGCTTGGGACGGCGGCCGCGTGCATCTGCCGTTGCGCTCAATGGTCAACGGCAAAATATTGGGCCAGCCCAACGCCGGCATCGACATGATTTTCGATTTTCCGGCGTTGGTTGCGCACGCCGCGAAGACGCGGCCGCTGCGCGCGGGCTGCATTATCGGCAGCGGTACGGTCTCCAACCGTGGCGCCGATGGTGGTCCCGGCAAGCCGGTGGCGCAGGGCGGTGTCGGCTATTCCTGCCTTGCCGAGATGCGCATGGTGGAGGCGATCATGGGCGGCGCGCCGGCGACGCCATTCCTGAAATTCGGCGACCGCGTGCGCATCGAGATGCTCGACGCCGACGGCTGTTCGATTTTCGGCGCGATCGATCAGGCCGTCGAGCGATACAAGGCGAACTGATGCTGAAACTCTATTCCTCCTGGCGCTCGTCCTCGCCCTACCGCGTGCGCATCGCGCTCGCGCTCAAGGGCGTGCCCTACGAGTATCGCGCCGTGAACCTGTTGCGCGATGGCGGCGAGCAGCTTGCGCCGGATTACCTGGCGCTGAACCCGCAGGGCCGCGTGCCGTTTCTGGTGGATGGCGATTTCAGCATCGGGCAGTCGCTGGCGATCATGGATTACCTCGATGCGCGTTATCCGCAACCGCAGTTGATTCCCAGGGACGCGCAGTTGCGTGCACGCATGTGGGCGTTCTGCCAGGCCATCGTCGCCGATACACAGCCGCTGCAGAATCTGGGGGTGTTCTTGCATCTGAAGCAGGAATTTCACGCGACGGAAGAGCAGAGGAATCTGTGGGCGCGGCACTGGATCGAGCGCGGACTGGCGGCGCTGGAGCAGGAACTCGGCGCAGCGGTGCGCGATTCAGCCTATGTGTTTGGAATGACCCCGACGCTGGCGGATTGCGTGCTGGTGCCACAGGTCTACAACGCCGAGCGCTATGCCTGCGACTCCGGACGCTTCCCTAATCTTTATGCGCTGGCTTGCCGGCTGCGCGAACTGCCGCCGTTCGCGGCGGCGCATCCCGACCGCCAGCCGGATGCGCAAAAACCGGCTTAGGTGCCGTTGCCCTGCGCGCGGAATTTCTCCATCTCTTGCGCGTGCTTGAGTCGCAGTTCGCGGCGCAACTGGGCTTCGCCATAGCGACGGACCTCGGCGGGCGTTATCGGCGTCAGTGGCGGCACCGGGCGCGGCTTGTTGTCCGCGCCCATCGCGACAAATGTGGAGTAGGCGGAGAGGATATGGCGCCGTGAACCATCCTTGATGGCCTCGGCCTCGACGCGGCAGCCGACCTCCATTGAACTGTTCCAGGCGCGATTGACCACGACGTTGAATACCAGCACGTCGCCGCGCCGCGCCGGCTCGATGAAATGCACCGCGTCCACTGCCGCCGTCACGGTGACGCCGCCAGCGTGGCGGTCGGCGACCACCGCGCTGTAGCGATCCATCTGCGCCATGATCAGGCCACCGAACACGGTGTCGTTGGCGTTGAGGTCGTTCGGAAAAATCATGTAAACCTGATCGTAGACCGCCGACTGCGCCACAGTCTTTGCGGGCAGGGAAATTTTCTGATCCATTGTTGATGCCTCGGTCGTCACCCGCTGTCCTGTTCAGCAGCGATGTGACAGTTATAAAATATATAATTAATTAAATAACGTGCAATATAAAATAACAAATCTCGCGATGATTCGCGGACAGCGGGTGGTGTTTCAGTGCGCGCCGGAATCCGCCGGCAGCTCGGCCACTGGCTTGTCCAGGAACAGCGGCGCGACCGATGCGATGAGGAACATCACCGCCATCAGCATGAACATATCATTAAAAGTCAGCGTCAGCGCCTGCACATTGACGCGCATCGCCAGCAGGTCCAGCGCCGCGCGATGCCCGGCATCGGGCCCCAGCGTCGCGCCGAGCAGGTTGCCGGTGCTGTTGACGGTTTCGCGCACGATCGCGCGGCTGATGTCGAGCGCCGACGACAGGTGCGAATAGTGAAAGGCTTCGCGCCACTGCATCAGCGTGCCGATGATGGCCAGGCCGAGGGCGCCGCCGAGATTGCGCATCAGGTTGTAGATGCCGCTGGCGTTCTTCATCTCGTCAGCCTCCAGCGTGCCCATGCTCAGGTTGGTCATCGGCAGGTAGGCGAAAATCATGCCGAAACCGCGGATCACCTGCGGCGCGAACAATTCCCAGTAGCCGGATTCGGAAGTCAGGTGTGTATTCATCCACGCGCTGATGCCGACGAGGATCAGGCCGATGCCGAACATCAGGCGCAGGTCCATCAGCCGTGCCAGCTTGCCGGCAAACGGCGCGGCGAGAAACATCGCGGCGCCGCTGACCATCATCACCTGGCCGATCTGCATCGCGTCGTAGCCGCGCACGCGGCCGAAGAACAGCGGCAGCAGGTAGATCATGCCGTAGAGGCCCGCGCCGAGCATGAATGCGACTACGCAGCTGAGTGCGAAATTGCGATTGTGGAACACGCGCAGTACCAGCAGCGGATGCTCGCTGGTGAATGTGCGCCAGAAAAAACCGATGCCGGTGAGCAGGCTGATCAGCGCCAGCCATGCCAGCAGCGGATCACTCAGCCAGTCGTTGGTCGGGCCTTGTTCCAGCACATATTCCAGCGTGCCGAGAAACAGCGCCATCAGCAGCAGGCCGGTCTTGTCGATATCACGAACCAGCGACCAGTCGGGCTTGTCGATGCGCACCAGATTCCATGCCGCCAGCGATACCAGCAGGCCCGGCACGAGATTGATCAGGAACAGCCAGTGCCAGGAAAACGCGGCGGTGAGATAACCACCGATGGTCGGGCCGATGGTCGGACCCATGGTCGAGACCATGCCGACCAGCACCTGCGGCATGATGCGTTCGCGTTGGCCGGGAAACATGATGAACAGTGCCGACAGCGTGCTGGGAATCATGCCGCCGCCGAGGAAGCCCTGGATCACACGGAAGATCGTCATCGAGGCGAGATTCCACGACAGTGCGCAGCCCAGAGATGCCAGCGTGAAACCCAGCGCCGAAATCACGAAATAAACCCGCGTCGACAGCAGGCGTGACAGGTAGCCCGACAGCGGAATCGCGATCACTTCCGCGATCAGATAGCCGGTCTGCACCCAGGAGATTTCATCGGCGCTGGCCGACAGCCCGGCCTGGATTTCATTGAGCGAGCTGGCGACGATCTGGATGTCGAGAATCGCCATGAAGTTGCCGAAGATCATGGCGATGAAGCCGAGCCATGCGCGCAGCGTCAGCGCCTTGCGCTCGGCCTCTTGCAATGGCTGCGCGCTGCCGCCGGCGAGAATCGCGTCGTTCATCGGCAGTGAACGGGTTCAGCGCGGTGTGGCGGCGCGACTGTCGGGGCTGCTGCGCGTGTCGACATCCGCCTCGACTGACATGCCGGGACGCAATCGTCCGCGCAGACCGGTGTAATCGTCCACCGCGATACGCACCGGCATGCGCTGCACGATCTTGTTGAAATTGCCGGTGGCGTTGTCGGGAGGCAGCAGTGCGAATTCGGAGCCGCTAGCCGGCGCCAGACTGTCGACATGCCCTTCAAGCACGTGATCTGGATACGCATCCACGGTCAGTTCCACATGCTGGCCGGCGTGCATGTGTGTCATCTGCGTTTCCTTGAAATTGGCTTCGACGTAAACCGATTGCAAGGGCACTATCGACAGCAGACGAATGCCGGCGTTGACCCTCTCGCCGATTCGTGCTGAAAAATCGCCGACTGTTCCGTCCACCGGTGCATGCAATTCAGTGGACGCCAGATCCAGCTCCGCGAGTTTTTCCGACGCGCGCGTCGCATCCAGTTGCGCCTGCAGCTGTTCGCCATTCGCAACCAGCGTCGCGGCCTGCTGAGTTGCAACCTTGATGCCCGCCTGTGCCCGTGCCAGTTGTGCCTGTGCCGCACGATACGCCGCGGTTGCCATGTCGAGCCGCTGATGTGTGGCGACGCCCTGGCGCACCAGAGTATCGGCGCGCTGCCAGTCCTTCTGTGCACGCGCGTCATCGGCCTGTGCGGATCTGCAGGTGGCGCGGGCTTCCTCAATCATCGCCGCCTGCGTCGCCTTCTGCTGTTCGTTGCCGGCCAGCGCCGCAACCGCGGCCGCGACTGAAGCCTGCGCATTGGCCAGATGCGCCTGATAGTCACGCGGATCGATCTTCAACAGCAGTTCGCCGGCCTTGACCGGCTGGTTGTTATGCACGGCCAGCGCGATCACCTCGCCAGTGACGCGCGGTGTGATCACGGTTATGTCGGCACGCACATAGGCATTGTCGGTGGACTCGAAGTAGCGGTCATGGCTCCACCAGCGGTACACGCCGGCGCACAGTGCCAGCAGGACGATGCCGGCAATTAGAAAACGCAGCTTGTTGATCTGTGCGGCCATGTTGCGGTGGCTCCTGCGCGCTTGCGCTGGCAAGTGTGCGCTGATACTGTAATGAACGTTACAGTTCATTTTGGGGCCACGAGATGGCTAAAGTCAACACGAGACGCAAGCGCGAGACGCCATCCACGCATCGCGGCGAAGCGCGGCGCAAGGCGCTGTTGCTGGCGGCGCGCGAGGTCTTTCTGGAAAAGGGCTATGTTGCGGCCAGCGTTGAGGATGTGGTGAGCCGCGTCGGCGGATCCAAGGCCACGCTATACAGCTATTTCGGCAGCAAGGAAGGTCTGTTCGGTGACTTGATTGCCGAGCTTTGCGACGAGTACGTATCAACACTGGCGATTCCGCGTGAGATCGATGGCGATATCGAGAAGACGCTGAACCAGTTCGGCCGGCGCATGCTCAAGCTGTTTCTCGACCCGCAGCAGGTCGCGTTGTACCGCTCGATCTTCGCCGAGCTTTCGCATTTTCCCGAACTCGCGGGACGGCTCTACGCCAGCAGCGCGCTGCGCAGCCGTCGGGAACTGGGCGATTTTCTGGGCCGTCAGCACGCCGCCGGCGTACTCGATTGCCCGGACCCGCTGGTGACAGCCAGCAGTTTTCTGGAACTGATCAAGGGCGCACCGCAGCGGCGCGCGCTGCTCGGCTTGCAAGCTTTCGCCAGCGAACGCGAGATGAAGACGCATGTCGCCAACGCGGTACAACTATTTCTGCACGGCTGTCTGCACACGCGGGTTCGGACATGAGGCGTTCCCTGACCGGTTTCGCGTTAGCTTCATTTTTGATCAGCGGCACTGCGCAGGCGCTGAGCCTGCATGATGCCGCTACATTGGCATTGCACAACGATCCGCGCATGCACGCGGCGGATGCCGCCGTGCAGTCCGCTGCGGCCGAAGTGGATGTCGCGCGCGCCGGCTATTTGCCGGGCGCCAGTGTCAGCCTCAACACCGGCTTTACTCGTTACTACCTGCCGCCGCAGCTGACCGCTGCCTTCGCACTGCCGGGTACGCTCAACCCCAGCGCTGCGAGCCTGCATGTGTCGCAGCCTCTGTATTCCGGCGGCATTACCGGTGCGCAGGTGGAATCGCGCAAGAACCTGCTGGAGGGTTCACGACAGGACGTGACCGAAACGCGTGAGCAGTTGCTGCTGGCGGCAACCACGGCCTATCTGGACGTGGTACGTGATCGCGCGGTGGTCGGGCTCAACAACGCCAATGCCGCGACTTTGCAGCAGGCATTGACCGATGCGCAGAAGCGTTTCGACGCAGGGGAGGTGACACGCACCGATGTTGCGCAGGCCAGTGCAAGGCTGGCGGAGGCCCATGCCAACCTCAAGCGCGCCATCGTCAATGTCGACATCAGCGCGGCAGAGTTCCGGCGCGTGGTCGGCGTATCGCCCGATCAGCTTGATCAGGGCTGGCCGATGCCGAATACCCCGGTCAGCCTTGGCGATGCGCTGGCTGCCGCCGGTGTCACGCCGGCAGTGCTCGCTGCCGATGCGCGACAGCGCAGTGCGCAGGCCGAGATCAAGGCGGCACAGGCCGACTACTGGCCGAAGCTGTCGATAGACGGCCAGACTACGGCACAGGATGACTCGCGGTTCAGCGGCGACCGCTACAAGGACTGGAGTGTGCAGTTGAAGGCGACACTGCCGCTCTATGACGGCGGTGCGCGGTCCGCGCAGGTTTTGTCCGCACAGGCGCGCGCGGCACAGGCTGAAGCCGGCGCGCAGGATGCACAGGGCGCAGCAGTGCAGGCAATCACCCAGGCTTGGGCGGCATTCCAGGCGACGTCCGAGGTGATTCAGGCGTATGCGTCCGAAGTCGACGCGACGACAATTGCGCTGGACAGCATGCGGAAAGAATTGCAGGCCGGCACCCGCACCACGCTGGATTTGCTGAATGCTGAGCGCGATCAGCTTTCGGCCCAGGTCAATCTAGCCGGTAGCCGACATGATCGTTCGGTGGCCGCGTTCAACCTGCTTGCCGCCTGCGGCCGGCTGTCGGCCGGCGCGGTGCCCTGAGCGGCGCCCGCCTGATGATCGTCAGGTGATTGGGTAGCGCGGGCCGCTGGCGGATATGTTGTTTTGATCCGGCACGCTGATCGGTACCACCATCATCTGCTGGCCTTCCAGCTGCATTTTGCGCTGCATGGCGAGCGGCATCTGGTTGTGCAGGATACGGTTGAGCAGACTGTCTTTCGTGAACACCAGTTTGCTGGCAAAAAACACGCTTTTTGGATAATCCTTTGCGACCTTGCGACTGAGCTGGGTCAGTTCGTCCAGCGGTTCCGCGCCAAACGCCATGTAATAGGCCGAGGGCAGGCCCTTGCTGATGCAGTAACTGGTGAAATAGTTGAGCGAATTCTCGATCCGTGTCTGCAGCGACTGGATGGTGCGTTCGCCGTCGAAGTTCTGCTTGTCCACTTCGCCGACCGACACAAAAATGAAATTGCTGAACTGGCCCGGCATTATTTTAAGGACCCAGTTGAGCAGGTGCATGCCGGCACCGCGATTGTTGCCGACCAGGAACACCGCGGTAGGCTTCGATGGCACCAGCGGCGGCGACGGCACCAGGTCGTCCCAGTCCATCTTCACCGAATAGCGGCTGTCGATGATATCCATCTGCAACTGCGCCGCATCGTAGTGCCGGCGAATGACCAGGCAGGTGCCGATCACCAGACTGGTGATGAGGATCGTCATCCAGCCGCCTTCGGTGAATTTCTCGGTCAGGGTCACGATCAGGATGAAGCAGGTCACCAGCAGTCCCAGCGCGGAAAGCGCGAGGTGATCGCGCCACTCGGTGGTATAGAGGCGCTGCTCCCACCAGTAACGGCACAAACCGAACAGCGACAGCGAGAACGTCAGGAACACGTTGATGCTGTAGAGCACCACCAGTATTGAGACATTGCCGCGCGTGGCGAGGAGAATCAGGATCGAAGCGCCGCCCATCAGCAGCACGCCGTTCTGCGTGACCATGCGGCTGGACAGCTGGCGGAACTGGCGCGGCATCCAGCGATCGGCGGCCATGTTCGCCATCACCGCCGGCCCCCCCAGGAAGCCGGTATTGGCTGCGACCACCAGCAAGCCGGCCTCAAGCGCCATGGTGACAATCAAGGACACGTCGACAAAGTGTGTATTGCCGACGTGCAGATGATTGAGGATGGCGCGGAACACCACCGCGTTGAGCGTCTGCCCCTCGACCGGCGCTGCATGCCAAAGCATGTAGAGCAGGATGATGCCGCCGGCGGTGAAAGCCAGCGAACTTGCCATGTAGAACATGGTCCAGTGGCCGGTGCGGATACGCGGCTCCTTGAGCATGTTGATGTTGTTGGAGACTGCCTCAATGCCCGTGTAGGTGCCGCCACCCAGCGAGTACGCACGCAGGAACAGTGATGCAACGAACACCCAGCCCAGCTGGTGCGTCAGTTCGTGGGTTTTCTGCAAGGTGTCAGGAACCAGGGTTGCCAGTGCGGTGGCGTGTGTGCCGATGCCGTAGATGATCAGAAAGCTGTGAGTCAGGAAGAAACCGAGGAAGATCGGCATCAACACCTGGATCGACTCTTTCATGCCGCGCAGGTTGAGCATGATCAGCACGACCAGCGCGGCCAGTTCGGTGCTCACCTTGTAGGCCTGATAATGCGCCGGAAACAGGCTGAACAAGGCATCCATGCCGCTGGCGATGGACAGGGTGATGGTCAGCACATAGTCGACGATCAGCGCCGAACCCGATACCAGCCCGGCATACGGGCCGACCAGCTTGGTCGCTGCCTTGTAGCCGCCACCGCCAGAGGGGAACAGCTGGATCACCTGGTTGTAGGCCAGAGAGATGATGAACACGGTGGCCGCGGTCATCAGCGCCAGATACAGGCCCATGTGGGTATGTTCGCCCAGCGCCAGGAAAGATTCTTCCGGACCGTAGCAGGCTGAAGACAGCCCGTCAGCGCCCAGACCGATCCATGCCAGAAACGCGACCAGCACGACACTGTGCCTCGTCTCCGGGCTCAGCGGATCGAGTTTCTTGCCCAGAATCAGGCGGCGAATCATCTGCAGAATGGACTGCTGTGGCATACCCGCGGCACCGCCGAAATCCGCTAGCTGCAAAAATGGTGGGCCCGCTCGGACTTGAACCGAGGACCAAGGGATTATGAGTCCCCTGCTCTAACCAACTGAGCTACAGGCCCAAAGGGGCGGAATTATAGCGGGATGCTGGCATCGCAGCGCCGAATCTTCTTGGGGCGCTGCGCATGAAACGGGCAGAGCGGCTAAAATCCCGCCCCTTCACTGCAAAGCCACTTTCATGACCGAGGCTGCGACTCAGGCTGCGCTGCGGCGCACTTTCGCCATCATTTCCCATCCGGACGCGGGCAAGACCACGCTAACGGAAAAGCTGCTGCTGTTCGGCGGCGCGATCCAGCTCGCCGGCACAGTCAAGGGCCGCAAGGCCACGCGCCACGCGACGTCCGACTGGATGGCGCTGGAGCAGCAGCGCGGAATTTCGATCACGACATCGGTGATGCAGTTCCCGTACAACGGCAAGATCATCAACCTGCTGGACACGCCGGGCCACGAGGATTTCTCGGAAGACACCTATCGCACGCTGACGGCGGTGGATTCGGCGCTGATGGTGATCGACGCCGCCAAGGGCGTCGAGCCGCGCACGATCAAGCTGATGGAGGTGACGCGCTTGCGCGCGACGCCGATCGTCACTTTTATCAACAAGCTGGACCGCGAGAGCCGGCCGCCGCTGGAGCTGCTCGACGAGATCGAGCGCATCCTCAACATCCGTTGCACGCCGATTACCTGGCCGGTGGGCATGGGCCGCACGTTCAAAGGTGTCTATCACCTGCTGGAAGACCGCTTTTATCTTTACTCCGGCGACAAGCATCGCGTCTCCGAAATCGAAACGATAGACGGGCTGCTGACGCCGGGCCTGTTCGAGCGCTTTGGCCAGGATTACCAGACGCTGCGCGACGAGATCGAGCTGCTGCAGATGGCCGGTGATGGTTTCGACCTCGACGAATATCGCGCGGCGAGATTGACGCCGGTGTTCTTCGGTTCCGGCATCAACAATTTCGGCGTGCGCGAACTGCTCAACGGCTTCACCGAGTGGGCGCCGCCGCCGCAGCCGCGCGTCGCCGAGTTCAATGGCGCGGATCATGAGATCTGGCCCGCCCACGAAAAATTCACCGGCTTCGTGTTCAAGATTCAGGCGAACATGGACCCTAAGCACCGCGATCGCGTGGCGTTTCTGCGCGTCTGCTCCGGTAGCTATCGCAAGGGCATGCTGTTGCATTCAGTGCGGCTCAATGGCCCGGTGCGGGTCAACAGCGCGCTGACCTTCATGGCCGCCGACCGCGAGGCGGTGGAGCAGGCCTGGCCCGGCGACATCATCGGCCTGCACAACCACGGCACCATCGCTATCGGCGACTCTTTTTCAGAAGGCGAGATGCTGCATTTCACCGGCATCCCCAATTTCGCGCCGGACCTGTTCCGTCGCGTCGTACTCAAGGATCCGCTCAAGGCCAAGCAGCTCAACAAGGGCCTCGACCAGCTTTGCGAGGAGGGCGCGACACAGGTTTATCGCCCGATGACCAACAACGACATCATTCTCGGCGCGGTCGGCGTGCTGCAGTTCGAGGTCGTGCAATACCGGCTCAAGGATGAATACAACGTCGATTGCGTGTTCGAGCCGGTGCAGGTGCACAACGCGCGCTGGGTGCACTGCGACGATCCGAAGAAGTTCAAGGAATTCGTCGACAAGAACGAGCTGCGTCTGGCGAAGGACCACTACGGCACGCTGGTGTATCTAGCGTCGAGCAGCGTCAATCTGGGCATGACGCAGGAGCGTCATCCGGAAGTGCGTTTTACCGATACACGAGAGCAGCGTTAACTGGAGAAGCATCGCCCGCTCTGCCTTCAGGTCGTAGCAAGAATGTTTTTATTTATATAAATTAAAAGTAATATTATTATATTAAATAACAACAATGCAGATACAAACAGCCAGAGCGGGCCAGTGATTTCTTACCTACAGGGTTCTTCTTGAACACTGCACACGATCCTTACGCCGCACTGCGCTACCCGGAATTCCGCCGGCTGATCTTCGGCACCTTCCTGACTTCCGCGGCGCTGCTGATTCAGGAAGTGGTGCTCGGCTACGAGCTGTATCGCATCACCCACGATCCGCTGACGCTGGGCCTGATCGGGCTGTTCGAGGCGTTGCCGTTCATCTCGCTGGCGCTGTTCGGCGGGCATCTTGCCGACCGCCGCGACAAGCGCCGCCTGATGCAGTGGGCGCTGCTGGTGATCATGTGCGGCTCCGGCGTGCTGCTGTGGGCGATGCTGCCGGCGACGCGCGCGCGGCTGTCGCAGGCGCAGTTGCTGGCGATCATCTATGGCGTGATCGCCGTGCTGGGTTTTGCGCGCGGCATCTATTCGCCGGCGGCATCCTCGCTCAAGCCGTTCCTGGTGCCGCGCGAGCATTACGGCAATTCATCGACCTGGAGCAGCACCTGCTGGCAGGCCGGCGCGATCGTCGGCCCGGCCAGCGCCGGGTTTCTCTACGCCGGCATCGGCCTGCCGGCGACGCTGCTGACGGTGATCCTGATGCTGTGCGGCAGCCAGTGGATGATCCTCGGCATCCATCACCGCGCGGTGGCGCCGGCGACGCACGAAAACATCTGGGCCAGCCTGCGCGAAGGGCTGGACTACGTGCTGCGCACGCGCATCATCCTCTACGCGATTTCGCTGGACATGTTCTCGGTGCTGTTCGGCGGCGTGGTCGCGATCCTGCCGGTGTTCGCGCAGGATATTTTGCATGTCGGCGCCGAAGGACTCGGCATCATGCGTGCGGCGCCGGCAGTCGGCGCGATGCTGACGATCCTCGCCTGCGCCTGGTGGCCGCCGCTGAAAAACGCCTGGCGCAACCTGCTGCTGGCGGTGCTGGGTTTCGGCCTGGCGACGCTGGTGTTCGCGTTTTCCGGACACCTGTGGCTGTCCGCAGTGGCGCTGTTTTTCACAGGAGCCTTCGACAGCATCAGCGTGGTGATCCGTCAGACCATCCTGCAGGTGATGCCGCCGGATCACTTGCGCGGGCGGGCGATGTCGGTCAGCAGCATCTTCGTCAGTTCGTCCAACGAACTCGGCGCCTTCGAGTCCGGCTCGGCCGCGCGACTGATGGGCACGATTCCGTCGGTGCTGTTCGGTGGCGGCATGACCCTGCTTACGGTGGCCTGGGTCTGGCGCCGCTCGAAGGAACTGTTTGCGGTGCGGCTGAACTGATTACTGTTCCTGCCTGGCCAGCGCGTCATCCATCTTCTTTTTCTGCGCATCGTTGGCGTCCAGCGCCGCATCCACCTTGTTGGCGATGGCGCTGCCGCTGTAGCCGATGGCATCTGTGTTGCGGATGCCGCGGGTCTCGGCGCGGCCCTGCGGCGGCGCCTTGGGCGCGGGCGGCGGTGGCGCGGCGTTGCAGGCAGCAAGGCTGATTATCAGTGCAGTGAGGGCAGGAATATTGCGCGTGTTCATCGGAGTTATCCGCTATGGACGTGCCTCAGTTTAGGGCGATTTTGGCGTTTGTTGTTGAGGTGCCGTGGCGGCACTCCAACCACCGCCGAGCGCCTTGATCAGCAGCACGCTGGCACTCAGGCGCGAACCCAGGATGTTGAGCGCGCTGCGCTGGTCGCCGTAAGCCGCATTCTGCGCCGCGACCACGTTGAGATAACTGACCGTGCCGGCCTTGTACTGGTTGGTCGCCAGCTTTACCGATTCCTGCGCCGCTGCCACTGCTTCGTCCTGCACCTGCGCTTCCTGCGCCAGCAGGTGCAGTTGCACGAGATTGTCTTCGACGGCCTGGAAGGCGCTGAGGACGGTCTGCCGGTAACTTGCGACGTTCTGGTCGTAGATGGCAATGGCCTGATGGGTCTGCGCGCGCCGCGCACCGCCGTCAAACAGCGTCATCGCCAGGCTCGGCCCGAGCGACCAGAAGCGGTAGGGCAGGGCAATCCAGTCGGCGAAACTGGAGCTCTGATAACCGCCCGAAGCGGATAGCGTCAGGTCCGGAAAGTAGGCGGTTTCGGCGACGCCGATCTGCGCGTTGGCTGCGGCCATGCGCCGTTCCGCCGCAGCGATATCCGGCCGCCGCTGCAACAGCGTTGACGGTACCCCCGGCGGTGCTGGCGGCGGTACCACCAGCAGGACTGGCGCCGCTGCGATGGAGAAATCGCTCGGCGGCTTGCCGATCAATACGGCGATGGCGTGCTCAGTCTGTGCGCGCAGTATGCCGCTGTCGATCGCCTGCGCCTGCGCGCTTTTCAGTTGGGTCTGCGCCTGCACCACGTCGGCTTTGGCGGCGACGCCGACCGCGTACTGGTTCTGCGTCAGCTGCAAGGAACGTTGATAGCCGGCAACAGTTTCGTCGAGCAGGCGGCGTTGCTCGTCGAGCACGCGTAACTGGAAATAATCCTGCGCCAGTTGCGCCTGCAGGCTCAGCCGTGCCGATTCCAGATCGGCGGCGCTGGCCTGGGCATTGGCGGTGTTGGCTTCGACCGTGCGCCGTACCCGGCCCCAGAGGTCCGGTTCCCAGGCGGCATCCAGCGACAGCGAAAACTGGTCTCCGCTGCGTCCACCGGTATTGCTGCCGGCGCTGCCGGACAGCGAACCCGACCCGGAGTGCGAGCGGCTGGCCGATGCGTTTGCCGACAGTGTCGGCAGATAGCCGGCGCGCGCAGCCTGCACCAGCGCCTGAGCCTGGCGGTACTGCGCTTCGGCCTGCGCCAATGTCTGGTTGGAGACGCTGACCTGCTGCTCCAGTTGATCGAGTTGCGGATCGTTGAAGGTCTGCCACCAGTTGCCGCGCTGTGCCTCGTCCTGCGGTTGCGCATGCAGCCAGTCGCCGGCTTCCTTGTAGGTGACGGGTGCAGGCGCGGCGGGTTTGACGTAGTCCGGACCCATCGCGCAGGCCGCGAGCGTCAATGGCAGTGCCAGCAGGAAGGGTCTGAGGTCAGTGGATTTCATAAGGCCTCGCAATCATGCGGCGTTATCTGATGTGCGCAGCGTGGGATCATCGCCATGCCAGCGGCGCGAGCACCAGAGGCGGAAGCGGTCGAGATACAGGTAGATCACCGGTGTGGTGTAAAGCGTCAGCGCCTGGCTGACCAGCAGGCCGCCGACGATCGAAATGCCCAGCGGCCGCCGCAACTCGGCGCCGTCGCCGTTGCCCAGCGCCAGCGGCAGCGCGCCGAGCATCGCCGCCATCGTGGTCATCATGATCGGGCGGAAGCGCTTGAGGCAGGCTTCGAAAATCGCCTCCTGCGGTGCCAGACCCAGCGTGCGTTCGGCGTCGAGCGCGAAGTCAATCATCATGATCGCGTTCTTCTTGACGATGCCGATCAGCAGGATCACGCCGATCATCGCGATCAGGCTGAACTCGATGCGGAACACCATCAGCGCCAGGATCGCGCCGACACCCGCCGACGGCAAGGTCGAGAGGATCGTCAGCGGGTGTACGTAACTTTCATAGAGCACGCCGAGCACGATGTAGACCGCGATGAACGCTGCGAGAATCAGCCAAGGCTGGTTCTGCAGCGATTGCTGGAAAACTTTTGCGGTGCCCTGGAAGCTGCCGTGTATCGACGCCGGCATGCCGATGCGATCCATCGTGTGGCCGATGTCGGCAACTGCGCCGCTGAGTGAGGCACCGGCTGCGAGATTGAACGACAGCGTAGCCGCCGCAAACTCACCCTGGTGGTTGACTGCCAGCGGCGCGGTCGATGCACCGAAGTGGCTGAATGCCGACAGCGGAACCATCGCGCCGCTGTCGCTGCGCACGTAGATGCCCTTGAGCGATTCCGGGCTTTGCAGGAATTGCGGCGCCAGTTCCATGACGACGTGGTACTGGTTCAACGCTTCGTAGATGGTCGAGACCTGGCGCTGGCCGAAAGCGTCGTAAAGCGTGCTGTCGATTGTCTGCGTGGAAATGCCGAGACGCGCGGCGGTGGCGTGGTCGATTACCAGCGAGGTTTCGAGGCCGCCCTGTTGCTGGTCGCTGTCGACATCGGTCACCAGCTTCGAAGTGCCCAGCGCCTCGGCGAGTTTCGGTGTCCACTTTCGCAGATCGCCGAGGCTGTCGCTTTGCAGCGTGTACTGATATTGCGAGTTGCCCTGGCGCCCGCCGACGCGAATGTCCTGAGCCGCTTGTAGAAACAGCGTTGCGCCCGCCACTGTCGCCAGCTTGGGTCGCAGACGCGCAATCACCCGATCCGAGGAAATTTTTCTCTGCGCCACGGGTTTCAGCGCGATGAAGACGAAGCCGCCATTGGTTTGTCCGCCGCCGGTGAAACCGACCACGCTGTCCACCGCCGGGTCGCGCTGCACGATCGCCATGAATTCGCCGAGCTTGGTGCGCATCGCCTGGAACGAGATGCTCTGGTCGGCACGGATGCCGCCGATCAGCCGACCGGTGTCCTGCTGAGGGAAAAATCCCTTGGGCACGATCACATAGAGATAAACATTGAGGCAGACCGTGCCGGCCAGCAGCAGCAGCATCAAGCGGCTGTGGCGCAGTGCCCAGCGCAGGCTGCGTTCGTAAAAACCCAGCAGCGCCTGGAATGCGCGCTCGCTCGCGAGATAGATCCGTCCGTGTGTCAGTTCGCCGGGTGTTTGCAGCCAGCGCGAGCACATCATTGGCGTCGTCGTCAGCGCGATCACCAGAGATACCGCAATCGCCACTGACAGCGTCACCGCGAATTCGCGGAACAGGCGGCCGACGATGCCGTTCATCAGCAGGATCGGGATGAACACCGCGACCAGCGACAGGCTCATCGAGAGCACTGTGAAGCCGACTTCGCGCGAACCCAGCAGCGCCGCCTGCATGCGCGGCATGCCGGCTTCCATGTGGCGCGAGACGTTTTCAAGCACGACGATGGCATCGTCGACGACGAAGCCGGTGGCGACGGTCAGTGCCATCAGTGAAAGGTTGTCGAGGCTGTAGCCGCAGAGGTACATCACCGCGAACGTGCCGATCAGCGACACCGGCACTGCGACCATCGGGATCAATGTCGAGCGGACATTGCGCAGGAACGCGAATACCACCAGGATCACCAGCATCACCGAGATCACCAGGGTGCGCTCGACATCGTGCAGCGAGGCGCGAATGGTCGAGGTGCGTTCCATCGCTACGCTGAGGTCGATGCTGCCGGGAATCGAGGCGCGCAGTTCCGGCAGCAGCGCCATCACCCGATCGACCGTCTGGATGATATTGGCGCCGGGCTGGCGGTAGAGGATCACCAGCACCGAAGGCCGGCCGTTGGCGAGGCCGACATTGCGCAGGTCTTCCACCGAGTCGCGCACCTCGGCGACATCCGACATGCGCACCGCCGAGCCGTTTTGATAGCCGAGGATCAGCGACTGGTACTCGACGGCCTTGTGTGCCTGGTCGTTGGTGTAAATCTGCCAGTGAATCGCGCCGTCCTCGACAGCGCCCTTGGGCCGGTTGGCATTGGTCGCGGCGATGGTGCTGCGCACCTGGTCGAGCCCGATGCCATATTTGTTGAGCGCGGTCGGATTCAGTTCGACCCGCACCGCCGGTAGCGAACTGCCGCCGACCCGGACCTCGCCGATGCCCTGCACCTGCGACAATTTCTGCGACAGGATGGTCGAGGCCGCATCGTAGAGTTGGCCTTGTGTCAGCGCCGGCGAAGTCAGCGCCAGGATCATGATCGGCGCGTCGGCCGGGTTGACCTTGTGGTAGCTCGGATTGCTGCGCAGGCTGGTCGGCAACTGGCTGCGCGCCGCGTTGATCGCCGCCTGCACGTCGCGTGCGGCGCCGTCGATGTCGCGGCTGAGATCGAATTGCAGGGTGATTCGCGTGTTGTTTTGCGAGCTCGATGAAGTCATCTCGGTGACGCCGGCGATGTGGCCGAGCTGGCGTTCCAGCGGCGTGGCGACGCTGTTCGCCATGATTTCCGGGCTGGCGCCCGGCAGTGTCGCCTGCACCGAAATGGTCGGAAAATCGACTTGTGGCAACGGCGCCACCGGCAGCACGCGGAACGCGACGATGCCTGCGAGCGCGATTGCCAGGGTCAGCAGCGTGGTCGCGACCGGCCGCCGGATGAAAGGGGCGGAGGGATTGATCACGGCAGGCTGCCGCTGGCGGCGGCGCTATCGATCCGCCGGTTACGCGTGACGTAGCGCGCCATGCGATCGAACGCCAGGTAGATCACCGGCGTGGTGAACAGGGTCAGCATCTGGCTGACGATCAGTCCGCCGACGATGCTGATGCCCAACGGATGGCGCAGTTCGGAGCCAACGCCGCTGCCCAACATCAGCGGCAGTGCGCCGAGCATCGCAGACAACGTCGTCATCAGGATCGGGCGGAAGCGCAGCAGGCAGGCCTGATAGATCGCTTCGCGCGGCGGTTTGCCCTCATTGCGTTCGGCGTCGAGCGCGAAGTCGATCATCATGATCGCGTTTTTCTTGACTATGCCGATCAGCAGGATGATGCCGATGATGCCGATGATGTCGAGATCGGCGCGGAACAGCATCAGCGCCAGCAGTGCACCGACGCCGGCCGATGGCAGCGTCGACAGGATGGTCAGCGGATGGATGTAACTTTCGTAGAGTACGCCCAGCACGATGTACATCGTCACCACCGCCGCCAGGATCAGCAGCAGCGTGTTGCCCAGCGAAGCCTGAAATGCCAGCGCCGAGCCCTGGAAACTGGTCTGCAAGCTGGCCGGCAGGCCGAGTTTCTTTTCGGTCTGCTGGATCGACTGCACCGCGTCGCCCAGCGATGCGCCGGGCGCGAGATTGAACGAGATCGTGGTCGACGGGAACTGACCGAGATGGTTGATCACCAGCGGCGCAGATTGTTCGCTGACCTGTGTCACTGTGCTCAACGGAATCTGATCGCCGTTGGCGGCGGCGACATAAAGGCCAGCGATGGCCTGCGGACCTTCGCTCATGCCTGGCGCGGCTTCGAGCACCACGCGGTACTGGTTGGTCTGGGTGAAGATGGTCGAGACCAGACGCTGGCCAAAAGCGCTGTAAAGCACGCTGTCGATCGCGGCCGGCGTAATGCCGAGCCGGCCGGCGGTGTCGCGGTCGATAGCGATGTAGACGGCCAGGCCTTTTTGCTGCAAGTCGCTGGCGACCCCGGCGAGTTGCGGCTGTTGCGCCAGCGCTGTCACCAGTTTCGGAACCCAGGCGGCGAGTACATCGGGATCGGCGTCTTCGACCGTGAACTGGTATTGCGTGCGGCTGACACGATCCTCGATGGTGAGGTCCTGCACCGGTTGCAGATACAGCGTGATGCCCGGCACCTTCTTCGCCGCCTGCTGCAGGCGGCTCATGATGGCGGCGGCGCCGTCGCGCTGGTTATGCGGTTTCAGGCTGATCAGCATGCGGCCGCTGTTGAGCGTGGTGTTGGTGCCGTCGACGCCGATGAACGAGGAAATGCTGTCGACATCGCGGTCTTCGAGAATCACGCCGGCCAGCGCCTGCTGGCGCTGCGACATCGCGGCGAAGGAAATCGATTGTGGCGACTCGGTGATGGCTTGCAACTGGCCGGTGTCCTGCACCGGGAAAAAACCCTTGGGAATCCAGACATACAGCAGCGCGGTGAGGCCCAGCGTGCCGATGGCGACCCACAGCGTTGCGGTCTGGCGGTCGAGCACCCAGGTCAACCAGCGACCGTAGTGCGCGATCAGGTTGTCGATCCACTGTCCGGCGCTGCGATAAAAACGGCCCTGCTGCTCAATGGGCGTGTGATGCAGCAGCTTGGCGCAGAGCATCGGCACCAGCGTCAGCGAGACGATGGCAGAGATGACGATGGTGACGGCGAGGGTGATGGCAAATTCACGGAACAGCCGACCGACCACATCACCCATGAACAGCAGCGGGATCAGCACCGCGATCAGCGACACCGTCAGCGAGACGATGGTGAAGCCGATCTGCTTGGAGCCCTTGAGCGCTGCTTCAAGCGGTGTTTCGCCCTCCTCGATGTAGCGTGAGATGTTTTCGATCATGACGATGGCATCGTCGACGACGAAGCCGGTGGCGATGGTCAGCGCCATCAATGTGAGATTGTTGAGGCTGAATCCGGCGAGGTACATCACGCCGAAGGTCCCGACCAGAGACAGCGGCACCGACAGGCTTGGAATGATGGTGGCCGGCACGCTGCGCAGGAACACGAAAATCACCATCACCACCAGTGCTACCGCCAGCGACAGTTCGAATTCCACGTCCTGGACCGAGGCGCGGATGGTGGTGGTACGGTCCGACAGCAGGGCGACATCCACCGATGCCGGCAGGTTGGTGCGAAGGCTTGGCAGCAGCGCCTTGATACGGTCGACCACTTCGATGACATTCGCACCCGGCTGACGCTGGATGTTGAGAATCACCGCCGGAGTCCGGTTCATCCACGCCGCCAGCCGCACGTTTTCCGCGCTGGCCACCACCTGCGCCACGTCGGACAGATAGATGGCCGCGCCGTTGCGATAGGCCAGCACGATCTTGCGGTAATCGTCGGCGGACTTTAGCTGGTCGTTTGCGTCGATGGTGTAGGCGCGCGTCGGGCCGTCGAAACTTCCCTTGGCGCCGTTGACGTTGGCATTGCCGATGGCGGTGCGCAGGTCGTCGATGCTGAGGCCGTAAGCTGCCAGCGCCTTGGGATTGGCCTGCACGCGCATCGCCGGCCGCTGGCCGCCGCTGAGCGTGACCAGGCCGACACCGCTGATCTGAGAAATCTTCTGCGCCAGCCGCGTGTCGGCGAGATCCTCGACCTGTGGCAGCGGCAGGGTTTTCGAGGTCAGGCCGAGAGTCAGGATCGGCGTGTCGGCGGGATTGACCTTGCTGTAGATCGGCGGCGCCGGCAGGTCGCTGGGCAGGAAAGTGCCGGCGGCATTGATTGCGGCCTGCACTTCCTGCTCGGCGATGTCGAGGCTCAGCGCCAGGCTGAATTGCAGGGTGATGACCGATGCGCCGGCTGAGCTGGTCGACGACATCTGGTTGAGGCCTGGCATCTGGCCGAGCTGGCGCTCGAGCGGTGCGGTCACCGACGAGGTCATCACGTCCGGGCTGGCGCCGGGATACAGCGTGACTATCTGGATCGTCGGGTAGTCCACTTCCGGCAGCGCCGACAGCGGCAGCAGCCGATAGGCCAGCGCGCCCGCCATCAGTATCGCCGCCATCAGCAGCGAAGTCGCGACCGGTCTGAGGATGAAGAGGCGCGACGGATTCATGGACAGCCGAGCAGGGTCGCGATCAATGCGAATGCGGGTGCGGTGCTTTCGCCGTCGCAGGCGCCGACACATCCAGCGCGGCTGTGATGACTACCTTGGCGCCTTCGTGCAGCTTGTCGACGCCGTCGATCACCACGGTTTCGCCGACCTTGAGGCCGCTGGTGATGGCGGTGTTCTCACCTTCGACTGCGCCGGTCTTGACCTGGCGGATGGTCACGGTGGAATCCGGCTTGACCACGTAGACATAGGCGCCGACCGCACCCTGCTGGATCGCCGCACCGGGCACCAGCGTCGCGTCGTGCTGTACCGCCAACAGCATGCGCACGTTGACGAACTGGTTCGGGAACAGGGTTTCGGCGCTGTTGGCGAATGCCGCCTTGAGCTTGACCGAGCCGGTGGTCGGATCGATCTGGTTATCGACAGTGCTCAGCGTGCCGCTGTCGAGTTTGACGGTCTGCGCGCGATCGTAGACATCGATCGCCAGCGTGTGGTGTGCGCGTAGTTGTGCCAGCACTTCGGGCAGATTGTCCTCGGGCAGCGAGAACACCACGGTTATCGGCTTGAGCTGGGTGATGATGACAATGCCGTTGGTATCGGTGGTGCTGACGATGTTGCCGGGGTCGACCTGGCGCAGTCCGAGCCGGCCGCTGGCGGGCGCGGTGACGTGCGCGTAGACCAGTTGCAATTTGGCATTGTCGATCTGCGCCTGATCGGTCTTGATCGCGCCCTCGTCCTGCTTGACCAGCGAGGCTTGGGTGTCGAGCTGCTGCTTGGCGATCGAGTCCTGCGCAAACAGCGTGGTATAGCGCTGCAGATCGAGTTGCGCGGTTTGCAGCAACGCGCTGTCGCGTGCCATCTGGCCCTGGGCCTGTTCGAGCTGGACCTGGAACGGACGTGGATCGATCTCCGCCAGCACATCGCCGGCCTTCACCTCCTGGCCTTCGCGAAACAGCACGCGCGTCAACAGGCCGTCGACGCGCGGCTTCACCGTCACCGTGGACAGTGGCGTCACTGTGCCCAGCCCGTAAAGATAGAGACTGATATCGCCGCTTTTGGCAACGGCGGTATCCACCGTCATCGGCGCTGCGCCATTGCCGCGCTTGCTCGCGGCCTGCATGTTTTTTTCGTGCGCGGACCACAGCCACCACGTCACGCCGGCACACAGCAACACGATCAGCAGCAGCCATGCACGGCCACGCGGTTTGCGTATAGGTGTTTGCGCGTATGTTTTTTTTTGTTGATCCGAACCTTCGGTCATCAGGACACGCCTTGTTTGGATTCGTGCTTATGACGCTAGGTTAAGCGAAATGGCGCCGGCAGCGGGTTAAGTTATGTGCAGGTCTGTGCAGATATGTAGAGCCGGCGCGACTGTCGAGGTTATTTTTCTTCGACGGTATTGACGATCGCCGCCGCCATCTGGAACGGGCGCTTGTCGAGCAGCGCCGCCAGTCGTGGCGGCAAATGGCGCTTGTCGATTTGCAGGATCGAGACTTGCGCAAAACCATTCGGCGATTGTCCGGACCAGGATTCAGCGACCGGGCCGGAAGATTTCTTGCGCGAGGGCACGATGCCCATCGCGGCGAGTTTTTCGTGCTGCGGCAGCAGTGCGACAGCGCCTTCGTCGAGCGAGGCGGTCGAAGCCTGCAGGTCGATCCAGGTGTTGAAATCGTGCTTCAGCAGCGGCGCCGCCACTTTCTGCACCAGCGGATGGCTGAGCGCGCGCTGCGCCAGCGCGCCGGTGCGTTCGGCCAGCGTCAGCGAACTGCCGGTGCCGTGCGACAGCGCCGGCCGGGTGTTCTGTGGCGCCTCCAGCGCCGGTTTCAGTGCGCTGGCGAAATTGGTCTGGATATGCGCGCGCAGGCGCAGTTTTTCGCCGTCGCCGTGCGGTTCGGAAACCAGTTGCACATTCATGCGCCACAGTGGCGCGCCGCTCTGTGCGCCAGGCACTTCGGCCGAGAACGACATCTGTTCCGGTCCGCCGGCAGTGGCTGGCGGTGCGCCCAGTCCGAGTGCGCCGAGGTTTTTGCGAATGCGGTTTAAGATGCCCATGAGTGAAATATGACGGCGGCAGGTGCGACGGAAATCATGACGCGACAATGTTACCGCTTTATCGCCAGCGGGCGCGTGCAGGGCGTGTTTTATCGTCAGTCCAGCATGGAGCATGCACGGCAGTTGGGCTTGAGTGGCTGGGTCAGAAATTGCGCCGATGGCCGCGTCGAAGGCATCGCGCAAGGCACGGCCGAGGCACTGGAACAATTCCGCGCCTGGCTGTGTCGCGGCCCCGAAACAGCGCGGGTTGACGGATTGCAGTGGATCGCCGCTGATGTGCCGCCGTGCAGCGGTTTCGAGGTGCGGCGCTGAGGATGAATCGAGCGGCACGCCGCCACAGGACAGCAAACGTACGGGGGCCGGTCAGTGACCAGAGGTCACTGGAATTCAGGCTGGATCGCGCCGCCATTGCACTTCCTTCCCGCCATCCAGACGCGCCAGCGTGCGCGCGGCGGTGAACAGGTAATCGGAGAGCCGGTTGGCGTAGCGCAGGCTCAGCGGGTTGCCGGGTTCGATGGCGTGCAGCGCCCACAGCGAACGCTCGACGCGGCGCGCGACGGCGCGGGCCAGATGCGCGGCGGCAGCGGCGGGATTGCCGCCGGGCAGCACGAATTCCTTGAGCGGCGGCAACGTTTCGTTGAGGGCGGTGACGTCGTCCTCCAGCCGCTGCACGTCGGCTTCGCCGATCAGCCCGGCCGGCGGCATCGCCAGTTCACCACCGAGGTTGAACAGCTCGTTCTGCACGCGCGAGACTGCCGCGCGCACGGACTCCGGCAGTGGCAATGTGAGCAGCACGCCGAGATGGCAGTTGAGTTCATCGACTTCACCGATCACGTTGATGCGCGGCGAGGCCTTGCTGATACGGTCGCCGGTGGCGAGGCCGGTGGTGCCCTGGTCGCCGGTGCGGGTGACGATCTTGCTGAGTCTGTGGCCCATGAGTTCTGTTCGTGAGACTGGGTGTGCGGACGAGTGTAGCAGGCCGAAAACCGCCACCCGCTGTGCGTTCTTGCGACGAATAGGATGTTTTATATAATTAACTATTTATAAATATATTTAATATATAAAAACATAAGGTTCATGCTCAAACGCTACAGCGGGTGGCGACTATCAGGCCGGCTCAGTTCACAGCGAGTAGCCGACGCTCAGCCAGAAGTTGCGGCCCGGCGAGGGGAAGAAACTTTCCACGGTCGTGAAGCTGGGCGGCGGTGAAGCAGCGCTGCCATATTCCGAATATTGGTGGTTGAGCAGGTTGTTGAGACGGAAGCTTGCGCGCCAGTGCGCGGAGAATTCGTTGTTGAGCGCGAGGTTGACGACGGCGTAGCCCGGCAGTTTGCCCAGGCTGTTGCTGAAATCGCCGGAGAAGCGGCGCGTGCCGGTGGCCAGGGTTTCGGCATAAGCGCTGAATTTGTAAGGCAATGCGACGGTGGCGGCGAAGCGGCCGTTATTGCGCGCGGTCATCGGTATCTGCTTGCCGTCGAGGTCGCTGCCGTGCACCTGCCCGTCGAGATAGCTGTAGCTGGCGGACAGCTTGAGTGCCTCTAGCGCCTGCCAGTCACCTTCCACTGTCAGGCCGTCGCGGCGTGTGCTGGGCAGGTTGATGTTGATGAAGCTGTTGGGGTCGTAGACGATCTCATCGCGCAGTTGCAGGCGGTAGAGCGTGGTGCGCAGTGTCCACGCCGCTGCGGTCCATTCGCCACCCAGTTCATAGGTGGAGCCGTGCTGGGTACGCAGCGGGTTTACGCCGGGCGCGGGCATCGGGCCGGCGTTGGTGAATTCATCAACCTTGGCGAAGCGGAAATTGCCGTCGTAGCGCGTGAACAGGCGCAGTTGCGGCAGCGGACGGATAGCCAAGCCCGCCTCGGCGGAGTTTCGCGTGTCGGAGAGATTGGTCGGCGTGGTGAAGGTAAAACCGTCAAAGACGCGATTGTCGACGCGCGCGGTACGTCCGCCGACCGTGGCTTCCAGCGTGTGCCACAGCGGCAACACCAACTGCGCGTAAACATCGCGCAGGCGCTGGTCGTTGGTCTGCAGGCCGAACGGTGACTGCAAAGCGTACTCGGCGTGCTGCGCATCGACGCCGATGGTGACCGCGGCCTTGCCGGCCGGCAATTGAAAGCCGCCGGTGACGCGGGGATTGAGCGCCCAGACGTTGCGGTGCTGCGTGGAATCCTGGGTCGACGGTGGCGAGCCTGCGAAGCTGAGACGGAAGACGCCGGCGCTGTGGCGATGGCTGATATCGGTTTCCAGATGCCAGTTGCTGCTCAGTGCCTGTGTCCAGTTCAAGCGCTGCTCGCCGGTGCGCGCGTTGGAGAAATCGTTCTGGTAAGTCGGATTCGACTGACGCGGGTCCTGCTGCACTTCGTTGGCAAACAGCGCGCCCGGGGTTTGCAGGCGCTCGTTGACGTAGTTCCATTCCAGAAAGACGCCACCGGAGCCATAGTCGTAACCGGTGCGGGCGAGCCCGTTTTCATATTCGACGTGGTTGTGCGCGCGATAGTTGTCGGAGCCGCGGCCTTCGCCGGAAAGGCGGAAGGAGAAACCGCCGGCGCTGTCGGCGATGGAGCCGCGCGCCTGTTTTCCACGATAGCTGCCGAGGCCCGCCTCGGCTTCCGCCGCCAGACCCACCGGTTTGCGCGTGATGATGTTGATGACCCCGCCCACCGCTTGGTCGCCGTAGAGCGTGCCGGCGCTGCCGTGGATGACTTCGATGCGCTCGACATCCTTGAGCGACACGCTGTTGATATCCGGCGATGCGATGTCGGAATTGTTGAGCTTGCGCCCATCCACCAGCACCAAGGTGTTGGAGCCGGCGCTGTCGCCGAAGCCGCGCAGGTCCACCGTGGCGTCGGAGCCATCGCCGTAGAAATCGGTGACTTGCGCGCCGGCCACGCCGCGCAGCATCTGGACGATGTTGGTCGCACCACTGGCGACGATATCGTCGTGCGTGATGACCGTGACCGAGGCCGGCAGACGGTTTTCGGGCTGGTCCGAACGCGTCGCGGTGACGATGACCGGATTCAGCGAAGTCGCAGCCGTATCGGTATCAATATCGGCAATAGCGGAAAAAGGCACGGCCAGGGCGGCCGCGAGCAGCAAGGTTTTCATGAGAGTCTCCCGTGTCACGTCCCCGTGACCACATTGAGTGGTGGATGGACACAGGCCGGTCTCCGGACTCATGGGCTTTTTGGCGGCGCCTTCCCGGATTGCTCCAGTGGCTGAATGCCGCGTTTTCCCATTTACCGTTGCGGGGGCAGCGCGAGCATTTCACTCGCTTCCCGTTTCACCTCGCCGGTTATGGCGAGACACCTGTGGCGTGCGCATTGTACTGGTATGGACTCAGGATCGGTATCATTGCGTCCTGCTCACATTTCCACCGGCGACACCCATGTCCAGTGAATTTCTTTCTGCCGCTCTCGACGCCGCACAAGCCGCAGCTGAACTGATCCGCAAGGCTTACCGGGGCAACTTCGAGGTCAGCTACAAGGCCGACGCCAGTCCGGTCACGGAAGTCGACGTGGGCGCGGAAAAAGCCATCAAGGCGGTGCTGCAAGCGCGCTTTCCCAAGCATGGTTTTTACGGCGAAGAAACCGGGCGCGATCATGCCGACGCCGAATACCTGTGGCTGGTCGATCCGATCGACGGCACCAAGGCGTTCGTGCGCGGCTATCCGATCTTCTCGGTGCAGATTGCGCTGATGCACAAGGGCGAACTTATTCTCGGCGTGTCCTACGCGCCGTGCTGGAACGGCGGCCGTGGCGAGATCGTGTTCGCAGAAAAAGGCCGCGGCGCCTGGCTCGGCGAGGAGCGGCTGCGCGTGAGCGAAGTGGAACTGCTCAACAAGGCGACACTGTCCACCGGCAATCTCGCGCGGCTGGCGCGCTCACCGCAATGGGCGGAACTAGGCCGCATCATTCCGCAGTTACACCGTATCCGCGGCTACGGCGATTTCCTGCACTACCACATGCTCGCCAACGGCAAGATCGACGCGGTGGTGGAGTCGGACCTCAACATCCTCGACATCGCCGCCCTCACCGTGATCGTGCGCGAAGCCGGCGGCAGCATGACCGACCTCAACGGCGGGCCGATTGGACTGGATACGACGACGGTGCTGGCAACCAACGGGCGTTTGCAGCATCACTTTGCGGGGCTGGAGCTGAAGTAAGCGGTTAGGGCGTACCCGCTCTCAGCTGAGGGCGAGTGCTGCATGTTATTAAATATTTAATTTATTAATTATAAGTTAATATATAATAACAAGTGCGTATCGCTTTCAATCCAGAGCGGGTGAGGTAAAACCCGCCGTGTTCAGGCTGATTACCGGCCAGCCGCGCCGGCCGGCTTCCTCCAGCAATGCGTCATCGGGATCAACCGCAACCGGCGTATCCGCGATCAACAGCAGCGGGATGTCATTGCGCGAATCGCTGTAGAAGGTGGTGTGCGTGTAGCGCTCGGCCTGTGCTGCGCGCCACAGTTGCAGATGCTGCACCTTGCCCTCCTGGAAATTGGCCATGCCGGTGATGCGTCCGGTGTAGCGGCCTTCGACGATTTCCGGGTCGGTCGCAATCAGGTCCTCCACACCCAGCAGCGCCGCGATCGGCTCGGTGATGAAGCGGTTGGTGGCGGTCATGATCAGCAGGCGGTCGCCCTGCGCGCGGTGGCGCTCCAGCAAGGCCGGGGTGCCGGCGGCGACGATCGGTGCGATTTTTTCGCGCACGAACTGTTCGCGCCAGGCATCGAGCTGCGCCGGTTCGTATTGTGTCAGCGGCTGCAGGCTGAACGCGCAGAACGCCTGGATGTCCAGCGTGCCGGCCTTGTACTGCTCGTAATAGCGCCGGTTTTCGCGCTCGTACCAGGCACCGTCGACACGGCCCTGTTCGACCAGGAACTGGCCCCAGAGGTAATCGCTGTCGCCTGCGAGCAGGGTGTTGTCGAGATCAAAAATGGCAAGGCGCATCCGCGCAGTTTGCCGGGTTCGCCACGCATGTGGAAGAATCGGCGCAAATCTTATAACCACGTTGCAACGTGATCGACCGGGATGGTTACCGCCCCAATGTGGGCATCATCCTCAGCAGTGAAGACGGACGTGTCCTGTGGGCCAAGCGCATCGGGCAAAGCGCATGGCAGTTTCCGCAGGGCGGCATCGACCAGGGCGAGACGCCCGAAGAGGCGCTATTCCGTGAACTGAATGAGGAGTTGGGCCTGACGCGCGAGCATGTGCGCATCCTCGGCGTAACCAGCCACTGGCTGCGCTACCGCCTGCCGACGCGCTACGTGCGCCACCGACGCGGCCGCGTCTGCATCGGCCAGAAACAGAAATGGTTCGCGCTGCGCCTGATCGCCGCCGAGGAACTGGTGCGCTTCGATGCCACTTCCACGCCCGAGTTCGATGGCTGGCGCTGGGTGGACTACTGGCACCCGCTGCAGGAGGTCGTAGAGTTCAAGCGCGATGTTTACCAGCGTGCCCTGCGCGAACTGGCGCCGCTGATGGGGCAGGTCGATAGCGCGCTGGTGCAGCCGCCAGCCTGAGAGTGGCGGACTCCGGCGCCGTTCAGAACGGTTTGACCACCGCCAGGATCACCATCGCCACCAGGAACAGCACCGGGACCTCGTTGATCAGCCGGTAGAAGCGCGCGCTGTGCGTGTTGGTCTTGTTGCGGAACTGCTTCATCGGCACGATCAGCCAGTGGTGATAGACGATCAGCAGCACGGCCAGGCCGAGCTTGGCGTGCAGCCAGCCCATCTTCATATAGGCCATGTTCGACATCAGCATGAGGACGCCGAAGACCAGCGCACCGAGCATGCCGATACTCATGATCGCGAACAGCTTGCGCTCCATGACGCAGAAGCGCTGGTGGCCGGCATCATCGGTGACTTCGGTGTGATACACAAAAAGACGCGGCAGATAGAACAGGCCAGCGAACCAGGTGACCACGAAAATTATGTGAAAAGCCTTGAGCCAAAGCATCTGCGCAACTCGAAATCCGGGGGCTGAGCGCCTATTATCGCGCCCTTGGCGTCAAGGTGTAGGCAAATGATCAAGATTGGGATTGTCGGCGGCACCGGTTATACCGGTGCCGAACTGTTGCGGATACTGGCGTTGCACCCCGGGGTGCGGATCGAGGTTTTGACCTCACGCAGCGAGGCGGGCAAGCGAGCGGATGCCCTGTATCCACACCTGCGCGGACATTGCGACACGGTTTACAGCATGCCCGATATGGCGCGCCTGAAGGCCTGCGATGTGGTGTTTTTCGCCACTCCGCACGGCACCGCGATGCAGGCTGCGCCGGAACTGGTGGCCGCAGGTGTGCGCGTGATCGACCTGTCCGCCGACTTCCGGCTCAAGGATGTCGCGGTGTTCAAGCATTGGTACAAGCTGGAGCACAGCGCGCCGGAACTGTTGGCGGAGGCGGTGTACGGCCTGCCGGAACTGCATCGTGCGGAGATCAGCAAGGCGCGCGTGACCGGCAATCCGGGCTGCCATTCCACGGCGGTGGAACTGGGGCTGTTGCCACTGATCGAGAGTGGCGCGGTGGAACTCGACGGCATCATCGCCGACAGCAAGACCGGGATTTCCGGTGCAGGGCGGGAGTTGCGGCTGGGTTCGATGTTCAGCGAGGCCAGCGATACACTCAAGGCTTATGCGGTCGGCGGCCATCGGCACCAGGCGGAGATCGACCAGGAACTGCTCGCGGTTGCCGGCAAGCCTGTCGGCATCACCTTCGTGCCGCACCTGACGCCGATGATTCGCGGCATACACGCCACGCTTTACGCGCGACTCAAAAATCCGAAAATGGACGTACAGGCGCTGTTCGAGGCACGTTATCGCGGTGAGCCATTTGTTGATGTGATGCCCGCGGGCGAACACCCGGAAACACGCTCGGTGCGCGGCGCCAATACCTGCCGGATTGCCGTGCAAAAGGCGCCTGACGGGCACACTGTGGTCGTGCTGGCGGTGATCGACAACCTGGTCAAGGGCGCGTCGGGCCAGGCCGTGCAGTGCATGAACCTGATGTTCGGGCTGGATGAAACGCTGGGGCTGCAAGTCCCGCCGCTGCTGCCGTGAAGCACCGGATTACCATCAGTCGGCACCGGCCCTGGCTCAAGCCGGCGCTGCTGGCAGGTGGCTCGGCGCTGCTGGCGCTGCTCGCATGGGGCCTGTACAGCTATACCCGCGCTCACACCGTGTCCGATTACGCGCAGACCCAGACTGAAGTCGAAAAATTGCGCACCGAGCGCCGCCAGCTCACGCATGATCTGCACGATGCCCAGGACCAGATCGCCAAACTCAAGGACAGTGCGGTCTACGCCAAGACTTCTGGTGAGATCGACGCTCAGGCCTGCAAGCTGGTTCAGGATACTTTGCCGCAGTTGCAGAAGCAGGTGGCCGATCTGAACGAACAACTTGCGTTCTATCGCGGCATCGTATCGCCGGATCAATCCCGCGCCGGGATCCGGGTTTACGACCTGAAAATGACCCGTGCGACCACTCCTGGGATGTACCGTTATGCCCTGGTGCTGATCCAGTCGGTGCGCCACGACCAGCGCATCGACGGCCGCATCGACATGACGCTGGAAGGAGTGCAGGCCGGCAGCCGGCGTATCGTGCAATTGAGCGATATCGCCGATGACGGTGTCAAAAATCTGCTATTTTCATTCACCTATTTCGAGGAGTTTGGCGGTCGATTGCGTTTGCCGGACGGCTTCAAGCCCTTGCGTGTCACCGTCAAGTTGACTACGGATGTGGATGGAGCGCCCGCAGTCGAGGATCAGTTTGATTGGGCCAAGATACTATCGAGTTAGCATGGAGGCGAGAATCCAATGGGCAAGTTGTTTGGCGGCAATGCCGGCAAGTCCGGTGGCGGCATGGATACCCTGATCGGGCAACAGACCGAGATCCTCGGCGACGTGCGTTTTTCCGGCGGTCTGCACGTTGAAGGCAAGATCAAGGGCAAGGTGCTGGCGGTCGAAGAAAAGAGTTCGTCGCTGTCGATCAGCGAGAACGGCACTATTGAAGGCGACGTGCGCGTCCCCAATATAGTCCTCAATGGTCAGGTGACCGGAGACGTCCACGCTACCGGCAAGATCACGCTGGCGCCGAAGGCGCGTGTCAACGGCAATGTCTACTACCGCATCATCGAGATGGCCGGCGGTGCGCGCGTAAACGGGCAAATGGTGCACGAGCCATCCGGACAGTCGGTAGCGGCGCTGACGCACGAATCGTCCGGCGACAGCGCCGGCGACCAGTTGCGCGAGGCGCGTCGACTTAAAGGCGTTGTGGGCAACTAAGCCCGACGAGGTGTTTTATGGATGCAAATGCAGTTTCTACTCATGATTCGCAGGCGGTGAATTTCACCGATGCGGCATCCCTGAAAGTGCGCGAGTTGCTCAACGAGGAACCGAATCCCGACCAGATGCTGCGGGTGTTCGTTACCGGCGGTGGCTGTTCGGGGTTCCAGTATGGCTTCAAATTCGATGATCAAACCGAAGAAGGCGATACCGTCATCACCAAGAATGGCGTGACGCTGCTGATCGACCCGATGAGCATTCAGTATCTGACCGGTGCGGATATCGACTACAAGGATGCAGTCGAAGGCGCGCAGTTCGTGATCCGCAATCCCAATGCCAGTACCACCTGCGGTTGCGGGTCTTCATTCTCGACCTGAACGGTGCTGCGCCAATCGATATGGCACAGCTCAAGGCCCCCGCTATATCCTTGTCGGGCAGGTAATACGTTATTTATTGTTGAATTAATTTAATATAATTCAATATATAAAAACGTTATCCGGGAATGACTTGGCGACAGCGCGTTTTATCTCCACGCGCGGCGTGGCCGGACTTGCGTTCAAGCGCGGAAAATTCCACCCAGTATGCTGGCGCTGCGCGCACCGGTAACGGTGGGCAGATTGCCGGGCAGGCCTTTGAGCGTACGCATCGCCAGCCAGGCGAAAGCGGCGGCTTCGACCCAGCCGCTGGCGAGGCCGAAATCATCGCTGGCGGCAATGGGCAGTGCGCATAGCGCTGTCAGGCGCTGCATCAGCCAGCCGTTTTTCGCACCACCGCCGCAGACAATCACGCGCTGCGTAGCGGGCGCATGGACTCTGATTGCATCGGCGATGCTGAGTGCGGTGAGTTCGCAGAATGTGCGCTGCACGTCGGCCGGCGGCAACTGCGCCAGCGCCGGATAGCGCCGTTCGACTTGATTGATATGAAAATCGCCACGGCCGGTGCTCTTGGGCGGGCTCTGCGCGAAATAGGGTTCGGCCATTAATGCGGTGAGCAGGCTTTTGTTCAATTTGCCGCTGGCGGCAAATACACCGCCGAGGTCAAAAGCTTGTTGCAGATGGCGTTCGGTCCACTCGTCCATCAGGCCGTTGCCGGGGCCGGTGTCGAAGCCGAGTACCGGTGCATCGCCGGTGGGCAGGACGGTGACGTTGGCGATGCCGCCGATGTTGACGACGCAACGCGCTTCGTCCGCCGAACTGAAGCAGGCATGGTGGAAGGCTGGCACCAGTGGTGCGCCCTGCCCGCCCAGGGCGATGTCGCGGCGGCGGAAGTCGGCGACCGTGGTGATGCCCGTGCGCGCAGCAATCAGGTTCGGATCGCCCAGTTGCAGGCTGCTGCCGACACCGGACGGGTCGTGGAACACAGTCTGACCATGACTGCCTAGCGCTGTGATTGGGATATGCGCGTGCGACTCCAGCAGGCCGATTGCGGCGGACGCAAAAACTTCCGCGACCTGACGATCCAGATCGGCGAATTCACGCAGCGTGATCGCCGGTGTGTCGCGCTGCAGATGCAACAACTGTGCGCGCAGCGGAGCTGGGTAAGCAAGAGTATGCGTCGCGAGAATCCGTTCGAACCGGTTGCCGTGAAAGGCGCACAGTGCGGCATCCACGCCATCCATGCTGGTGCCGGACATCAGTCCGACGTGATGGCAGGCGGCGCTCATCTCAGCCTATGCCGGCAGTCCGTCAGTGTTCAGCAGCGACCGTGGTCTGCGAGGCTTGGGCGATTTTGCTGCTGGCACTGTTGTCGAGCATCGCGATGAGCGATGCATTTCTGGCATGCCATGCCACAAGCTGGGCATGCGACAGTGGGTTGGCGCGCGGCAATACGACCGTTACCGGATTCTTTTGCACGCCGTTGACGCGGAATTCATAGTGCAGATGCGGCCCGGTAGCAAGACCGGTCATGCCGACATAGCCGATGACCTCTCCCTGCCTGACTGCGTTGCCGCGGCGCAATCTGGAACGGAATCGTGACAAGTGGCCGTAAACCGTCTCGTATTTGCGCCCGTGCTTGAGGATGATGACATTGCCGAAGCCGCGTTCAACACCGATGAATTCGACGTGCCCATCGCCGGTAGCCTTGACCGGCGTACCGATCGGTGCGGCGTAATCGACGCCTTTGTGTGCGCGGATCGTATTCAGAATTGGATGGCGCCGATGCAGACTGAACGGCGAGCTTATCCGGGCAAACGCTACCGGGGTGCGGATGAAGGCCTTGCGCAACGATTGCCCCTGCGGCGTGTAATAAGTGGGAACTCCGTTTTTGCCGACATAGCGCATCACGCGATAAATGTGGCCGCGGTTAGTGAACTCGGCGGCGAGGATATCGCCGTTACGGATTTTCTTGCCGTTCTTGTAAGTCGCGTCGTATATCACGACAAAATGGTCGCCTTCCCGCAGGTCCAGGGCGAAGTCAACGTCGTAGCCAAACAGATCCGCCATCTGTTTGATGAGCCGATTGCTCAGTCCGGCCTTCTGCCCGGAGGCGTATAACGAACTGTCGATGGTGCCAGTTGCCCGAATGGGGTGATGATCGAGCTGGGTTTCAAGATCTGCGACTTCAAATGTGTCGCCGTTGCGGCGAACCTGGAGAGTGTGGGTTTCGTCGACATCGTAGGTCAGTTCTTCGAGATGCCCGTCGGCATTCTTAAGGATGTTGACCTGTTTGCCGGAACGCAAGTTGTTCAGGGCGGCGACGGGTTGTCCCAGCGCGGCCAGCGATTTCCAGTCACTGCCGGGTATGCCAAGCCCTTCAATGAGATTGGAGATCGTCTCGCCGGGTTCTACGGTGACTGTGACCCAATCGCTGGCTGCAGGCACCGGCAGATTGTCGCTGACGGCATCCTGTATGGCATTGTCGAAATTGGCGCCGTTCTGCGCATCAGGATTGCCGATGCTGGCGGCTTCACTGCCTGCCGGCAGGACAGGATCACGGCTGGCAGTACTCTCGCGCGTCATCAGAGCGGTGAGGCTGACGACACTGAGCATGGCGAATAAAACAGGGCGTAGTACCCGATATCTGCGCACTTTTCGGGCTGGGCTATAATCCGGATTCATTGGGTACCAGATTCCAAATGGTTGCGGGCCGCTTGCATAAAGCGGTTTTGTATCGCTTCGGAATCAGGCTCCCCGAAGACTGCTAGGGGCGTAAGAAAACATAAATTCCCAAGCACTGCAAGCAGTTCGCGCTGGTATTTATTGCTCAATCTTAGAGTTCAATAAAACCGAACAAAGCCTCATGAACCTTTTCACCACAGAATTATGTCCCACGAACTCGCAGAGTTGGAGCGCGGCACCGAAGAAATCATTCCTGCGGATGAGTTCCGCAAACGGTTCGCGCAGGCGGCTGAGAAAGGGCAACGGCTACGGATCAAGGCGGGGTTCGATCCGACGGCGCGGGACTTGCACTTGGGGCATACACTGCTGCTGAATCGTCTTCGCGCGTTCCAGGAGGCCGGGCACGAGGCGATCTTCCTGATCGGCGATTTCACCGGCATGATCGGTGACCCGACCGGTAAGAACGAAACCCGCAAGCCGCTGACGCGCGAGCAGGTGGAAGAGAATGCCCAGACCTACAAGGCTCAGGTTTTCAAAATACTGGATCCGGAGCGGACCACCATTGCTTTCAATAGTGCCTGGCTCGACAAACTGGGGACCGAGGGGCTGATCCGGCTGGCTGCGCAGCACACTGTTGCCCGAATGCTGGAGCGGGATGATTTCAGCAAGCGCTACAGGGAAGGCTTGCCGATTGCGGTGCATGAATTCCTTTATCCCCTGCTTCAGGGCTATGACTCCGTGGCACTCAGGGCGGATGTCGAACTCGGCGGCACCGACCAGAAATTTAATTTGCTGGTGGGGCGCCATTTACAGCAGGCTTGCGGCCAGAGACCGCAATGCATCGCCACGGTTCCTATTCTCGAAGGGCTGGACGGCGTGCAGAAAATGTCAAAATCTCTGGGAAATTACATCGGTATCAACGAGCCGCCAGATGAAATGTTCGGCAAATTGATGTCCGTCTCGGACGATCTGATGTGGCGCTACTACGACCTGCTGTCATTCAGACCGCTGACAGAGATCGCAGGGTTACGTAATAGTGTTGGGCAAGGCGCAAACCCACGCGACATCAAGATGGCATTGGGTGTCGAGATTGTCAGCCGCTTTCACGGGCCGACTAGTGGAGAGCTGGCGCGGGAAGCATTTATTGCGCAATTTTCGCAGGGTGCGCTGCCCGACAATATTCCCGAGGTGCGAATCGCCGTTCCTGCCGCCGGCATGCTGTTGGCTCAGGTGCTCAAGCAGGCGGGGATGGTCTCCAGCAATGGCGAGGGAAATCGCATGATCGCACAGCGGGCTGTGCGAGTTGACCATGAGAAAGTCGATGACAGGACCCGGTTGCTCGAGTCAGGTGCGACTTATCTTCTGCAGGTGGGACCCCGCCGTTACGTGCGCGCCACGCTACACCCTGACGCTTAACCCCGAGGGAACTAATCAAACGCCCCGCCGCTTCGGGGCGTTTGATTTAGGGGCGGGTTGATTGTGGGTTACTGATATAGCAGCCATCAGTTAGCAAACGGGACAGTAAAACCGGCGTCTGTTATTTAATATTTAAATAAGCATCAATAAACAATAAAAATAAGTGTCAAAATCGCGCAATGATACCGGGGCAGCGGTTTGCGATTAAACTATAAATCAATATAAATCATATAGTTAATATATTTCACGCAAGAGCATGTTGACGCACCCCCAGCACTATGTAGAATTCGCCTCCCCGCTGTACCGCTGATGCAAATAAAAACGCCCAGCGATAGCAGCTTGATCTTTAACAGATAAGCAAGTGATTTGTGTGGGTGCTCCCGTGTGCATGGCGAAGCCATTGCAACATCAAGAGCATCAACGTGAGCCAAGTTGTTTTGAGTCCACTTGATAACTCTTTCGCACTGAAGATCCGCAAGGATTCAGGTGCATTCCAGTTAGATTTAATTGGAGAGTTTGATCCTGGCTCAGATTGAACGCTGGCGGCATGCCTAACACATGCAAGTCGAACGAGCTGTAGCAATACAGTTAGTGGCGGACGGGTGAGGAATAC
>JBOICK010000072.1:0-10484 GCA_050739895.1 Stenotrophobium sp. | reverse complement strand
ATGACCGTTGACGCGCGCAATCACCGGCAGCGTGCAGTCCTGCAGCCGCTTGAACAGGTCGACGATGTAATGCCGGGGCCGCGAAAAGTCGACGGCGAAAGCACCGCCCTGCACATTCTTGGCCAGGTCCGCGCCGGCGCAGAAAGCCTTGTCGCCAGCGCCGGTGATGACGATGGCGCGCACTTCGCGGTCAGCCATCGCCTGCGCAATACCCGCGTCTATTGCCCTCACCACCTGCTCGTTGAGCGCGTTGCGGCGCTCTTCGCGGTTGATCGTGATCCATTGCACTGCGCCGCGGCGCTCGACCAAAACGGGTTCAGACATGCCAGCCTCCTGCGATCGGGTAAGTGATGCTCAATACTGTGCAGATTCGGCTTTCAAGCCTTATCCGCCATATTTAAGCCAGCGTATTTGATCCTTGGTGAGTCTACCTCACCTGTTTGTGGGAGACATCCACGCCGATGGCACAGACCACTTTGTTCTCGGCAGTAACTCACAATCTGGCCGGAAAGCTAATCGATGGTGGAGATCACTCAAAACCGTGCCCTTTGCAGTGCCCGCCCTGTTGATGCGCGACCCCACTTGACCATGTGACACGGCCCATGCCCAAGCAGCGCGAACCAAATCCACGCGCGGCAAGCGATTGATCCATAGGCATCATGCATGCAGCGCTATTGCCACAATGGGTCCGCATGCTACGGTTTGTGTCGTAGAAGTAGGCGTCAACCTTGAGAGAACTCCTATGGGCTTCGATAATAAAGTCGTAATGATCACCGGCGCTGCCGGCAATCTGGGACAGGCGGTAGCCGCAGCATTCGCAGCGGCGGGCGCACAACTGGCGCTGGTCGATCTCAGTGATGCGGTTTTACATAAGGCTTATCCACAAGTCAGCACACGGCAACTGCTGGTTGCCGCGGACCTGATGAAATCAGATTCCACTGCTGCTGCAGTGGACGCTATCGTGAGCCGGTTCGGGCGTCTGGACGTCGTGTGCAATATCGCGGGCGGTTTCCGCATGGGTCCGGCGGTGCATGAAACGCCGGCAGAATTGTGGCGGCTGATGCTGGACCTCAACGCCGGCACGTTGCTCAACGTCGCGCATGCGGCGGTGCCGAAAATGCTCGCGGGTAGTGGCGGCAAGATCGTCAATATCGGCGCCAGCGCCGGACAACATGGCCAGCCACAGATGGGCGCTTACAGCGCATCTAAAAGCGCGGTGATCCGTCTGACCGAAGCGATGGCGGCGGAACTGCGTGATAAAAACATCAACGTCAACTGCGTGCTACCCAGTGTCATCGATACGCCACAAAACCGCACGGCGATGCCAGACGCGAATCCGAAACGCTGGGTTGCGCCGGCCGACCTGGCCTCGGTGATCCTGTTCCTCTGCTCGGACGCGGCGCGTGCGATTCATGGCGCGGCGATTCCCGTCTCAGGCCTGTCCTGAATTTCCGCGTCGCTTCCCATGTCTCACGCGCAGCCGCTGACCTTGAACGAATTGCGCGAGCTGGCGCAGGCTGATCCGGCGCTGTCTGGATTTTCGCCGCTGGCTGAACGAAATGTTTTGCTGGTCGATCTCGCCGCACACAGCTTGTCGCTCGCAGAACAGGACCGCATCGCCGCGTGGCTGCGGCAACTGCCCTGCCCCAGCATCGCGCTTGCCGGCAATCTGCTCGGCGACGATCTCATCACACAGACCTTCGATGTGGTCGTGGAAGATGCCACGGCAGTCGCTCCATTGCTGGCTTGCATCCAGCACAGTCCGATTGCGGCAACGCTGCTGGTGCAACTCCTGCGCGTCACGGAGACCCTGCCGCTGGCCGACGCGCTGACGATGGAATCCCTGGCATATTCGACGTTGCAGTCTGGGCCGGAGTTCGGGCGCTGGATCAAGACCCATCGCGCGCCTGAACCTGCCACACATACCGACCACGGCCCTGCGGTCGTGATGACGCGCGATGCCGCCACGCTGACACTGGAACTCAACCGCGCCTCCAACCGCAACGGCATGACGGTGGAGATGCGCGATGCCTTGATTCAGGCGCTGCAACTGGTGCTGGCCGATGACAGCATCCGGCATGTGCACATCAGCGGTCGCGGCAAGTGTTTTTCCACCGGCGGTGATCTCACCGAATTCGGCAGCGCGCCGGACCCGGCTACCGCGCATGTGGTACGCAGCCTCGCACTACCCGGTCGCCTGCTGGCGCAATGCGCGGCGCGGGTGGAAGTGCGCGTGCACGGCGCGTGCATCGGCTCGGGCATCGAATTTCCCGCTTTCGCCAGCCGCATCGTTGCGGCGAAAGACGCCTATTTCCAGTTGCCGGAACTCAAGTACGGCCTGATTCCCGGCGCAGGTGGCACAGTCAGCATCGCACAGCGCATCGGCAGACAACGCACCGCCTGGCTCGCACTGTCTGGCCGCCGCATCAACGCGCGGCAGGCACTGGCTTGGGGGCTGGTGGACCGGGTCGACGATTGACTACGGGCAAACCCCTTTCAGTTGTCGGCGTCGGCGCCAGCAGCGTGCGCCTGCCGTCAGGGCCGTGGGCAATCTTGCTGGAATTTCTTGACGCTCGCTTCCCGGATGTCGGCCGCGATATCTGGCTTGCGCGGATGGATGGCGGCAAGGTGCTCGATGCAGCAGGCGACTGCCTGCGCGGCGACACCGCATATGTCGCCGGCAGCCTTGTCCACTATTACCGCGAACTCGCGGACGAACCCCGAATTCCGTTCGAGGAGACCATCCTGTTCCGCGACGAACACCTGCTGGTCGCGGACAAACCCCACTTTCTGCCGGTGATCCCCTCGGGTCGGTTCGTGCGTGAAACCCTGCTGGTCCGGCTCAAGCAGCGTCTTGGCATTGAAAGTCTTACGCCGATCCATCGGATTGATCGCGGTACTGCGGGCGTGGTGATTTTTTCATGCAACGCGGAAACACGCGATGCCTACCAAGGGCTGTTCCGCAGGCGCGAAATTCATAAACTGTACGAAGCGCTGGCACCGCTATCGAACACGCTGAACCTGCCACTGATCCATCGCAGCCGGCTGGTGGCAGGCGAACCGTTCTTCCGCATGCAGGAAGTGCCGGGCATCGCCAACAGCGAGACGCACATTGACATTCATCAGTCGCTGGGCGAATACGCGCTTTATAAACTGCAACCGGTCACCGGCAGAAAGCACCAGTTACGCGTACACATGGCGGCGCTGGGCTGTACCATTGTCAACGATGATTTTTACCCGCAGTTGCGGGTGGAAACCGTCGAGGACTATGCCCGTCCGCTGAAGCTGCTGGCGCGCTCGGTACGCTTTCGCGATCCGCTCAATGGGCAGGAACGCTATTTCGAAAGCGGCAGAAACTTATAACGATAGTGCGCCGCGTATTGCCTGCACCCGCAACGAGAGCGCCTCGGCAGCATAAGGCTTTGCAGGCATGCGGCCCCACACCGGCGCCGGCCAGGCTGGGTCGCTGGCAAAGCGCACGATGTGATGCACATGCAGTTGCGGCACCATGTTGCCGAGCGCGGCGACGTTGAGTTTGTCGCCCTTGAACAAGCTCATCAGCGCACGCCCGAGTTGCGCCGACTCATGCCAGAACTGTTGTTGGTCGGCCTCGCTCATCTGGTGGATTTCACGCAGTGCTTCGCGTCGTGGCACCAGGATGGTCCAGGGATACTGGCTGTCGTTCATCAATACCAGACGGCATAGTGGCAGATCACCGACCTGTACGGTGTCGGCGGCAAGTTGAGAGTGAAGTTCAAAAGACATAAGCAGATCCTGTAGCTTTTCCCGGATCATAGCGTGAGGCTCGTTTACACTGCGCAGCCATATTTCGGAGTTCCCCATGTCACGCATAGCCCTCGTTGCCGGTGCCACCGGCCTGGTTGGTGAGCAACTGCTGAAACAGTTGCTGGCCGGAGATACCTATACACGGATCATCGTGTTGACGCGCCGGTCGCTGGCACTCGAAGACGGCCGTGTGCATACCGTACTCACGGATTTTTCCAAACTGGATGCGCTCGGAGCAGCATTGCGCGCGGACGACGTGTTCTGCTGCCTCGGCACCACGCTGAAAACCGCCGGCTCTAAAGTCGCATTCGAGCGCGTGGATTACCACATGGTCGTCGATCTCGCACGCGCAACACGCGCACAGGGCGCGGAGCAGTTCCTGGTGATTTCCGCCGCCGGCACTGCCGCCAACTCGCCGTCGTTCTACAGTCGCGTGAAAGCGCACATGGAGCAGGACGTGACCGCCGTGGGTTTCGACAGCCTGCACATCCTGCGGCCGTCACTGCTGCTGGGCGAGCGCAGCGAAGCGCGGCGCGGCGAACGCGCGGCACAAATCCTGATGCCCGCGCTGTCGCCGCTGCTGTTGGGCGGGCTGAAAAAATATCGCGCGGTATCCGCCAGCGACGTGGCGGCGGCGATGCTGCAACTGGCCGCGCGCAATCAGCGCGGCGCGCACATCCATCACCTGCCCTTGCAAGCTTGAGCGCTACTTTTCGTCCAGCAACTCTTGCTTGAACTCGCCAAATTTCGCGCGCTTGCTCTTCGCCAGACTGGGATATTTCAGGTCCAGTGATTCGAGTGTGCGGACCAGGGTCTCGGCGACGATCATACGCATGTAGGATTTGCTGTCGGCGGGAATCGCATACCACGGCGCCCAGGGCCGCGAGGTCTGATTGAGCGCGTCTTCGTAGGCGCTCATGTAATCCTTCCAGTGTGCGCGCTCGGCGAGATCGCCTTCCTCGAACTTCCAGTTTTTTTCCGGCTCGTCCAGGCGTCCGAGCAGGCGGTTGCGCTGTTCCTCCGGCGAGACATTGAGCCAGAACTTGAGGATCACCGTGCCGTTGCGCGCAAGATGCTGCTCGTGCGCGCGGATCGAATCCAGGCGTTGCTGCCAGAGTTCCTCCAGCGTTTTCGGCTGGTATGGCAGGTTTTGCCCGCCGAGGAATTCTGGATGTACGCGCACCGCCAGCACTTCTTCGTAATAACTGCGGTTGAACACGCCGATGCGGCCGCGCTGCGGCAGGCATTGCACGGTGCGCCAGAGAAAATCGTGGCCCAGTTCGATGTCGTTGGGGCGTTTGAACGAATAGACCTGGCAGCCCGCCGGATCGACGCCGGACAGCACCGCACGGATGGTGCTGTCCTTGCCGGCGGCGTCCATCGCCTGGAACACCAGCAACACAGCATGCCGGTTGTGCGCATAGAGTACCTGTTGCAACGCCGCGAGTTGCTCCACGCATTCGGCGAGACGGGCTTTGCACTGCGCTTTGTCCGGCGCGTCCCTGGGCGATTGGCTCGCGGCGTGCTTGATACGGAACTTGCCGCTGGCCGGCACCAGATACGCACTTTCGACGGCTGCAAACATGGTTCACTCCCTACCCGCTCTCAGGTTTTTGTTGTGTATTATTGTTATATATTATATAATTATTATATTTATATTAAATATATTTTAACATTTCTTTGCTCGATACCGCTCAAGCGGGCGGCCCCGGCAGCACGTAAAACAGGATTGCGAAGAATTGCAGAATCGTGCCGCTGAGCACGAACACATGCCAGATCGCGTGGTGGTAGCGCAACTGTTCCCAGACGTAAAACGCGACGCCGGCGCTGTAGGTCAGTCCGCCGGCGAACAGCAGGATCAACCCGCCCCTGGGCAACGCCAGCATCAGCGGCCGGATCGCGCCGAGCGCGCACCAGCCCATGCCAAGATAGATCGCCAGCGACAGTTTCTCGTAGCGCCCGGTGAAGAAAATCTTGAACACCACGCCGATCAGCGCCAGTCCCCAGGTGATGCCGAACAGGGTCCAGCCCCAGACGCCATTGAGCGTGACCAGCGTGAACGGCGTGTAACTGCCGGCGATCAGCAGGTAGATCATCGAGTGATCGACCGCGCGCAGCACCTTCTTGGCCGGCGCCAGCGGAATGCTGTGATACAAGGTTGATGCGGTATACATCAGCACCATGGTCGCACCGAAAATGCTGACCGCGGTGATCGCGCGCGCATCGGCGTACATCGAGGCGCGCCCGACCAGCACCGCCAGACCGGCGATCGACAGCAATGCACCGAGGCCGTGGGTAATGGCGTGCGCCAGTTCCTCGCCGAAACTGTAGAGCTTGTCGCGCGCTTCCTCGACGAGGCCGGCGTGATGTTCCTGAGATGGACCTGGGGCGCTAATGGGACTGCTCCACTTTGAGGATGGTGCCGTCGGCGCCGGTCACGCGGACCTGACTTCCGGCCGGCAAATCCGGGCCGGTTACGCGCCACTGGCTGTCATCGACATGCAGCTTGCCGCTGCCGTTGACGATCGCCTCGCTGAGCGTGAAGACGCGGCCGACATACGACTGGCCGCGGCGATTCAGCGTCGGCTTGTCGCTGACCGGCACTTTCTTGTAGCGCCGATAGACGAAGAAACTCACCACCGACAGCACGCCGAACAGCACGAACTCCGGCTGCCAGCCCATCGCCGGGAAAAACCACGACAGCGCGCCGACGACGAACGCCGAGACGCCCATCCACAGGAAAATCGCGCCGGGCATCAGCGCTTCCAGCGTCAGCAGCATCAGCCCCGCGATCCACCAGTGCCAGTAAACGATGCCTGCGAAATCCACGCGCGCCTCCGCTTCACTTGGCTAAGGGCACGCCAGCCTTCTTGGCGAGCTCGGCGATGCCGCCCAGCGCGCCGATGACGCTGCCGGCTTCGAGCGGCATCAGCACCAGTTTTTCGTTGGGCGAGGTGGCGATCCTGCCGAGCGCGTCGATGTACTTGGTGGCGACGAAATAATTCACCGCCTGCACGTCACCCTTGGCGATGGATGCGCTGACCACGCTGATCGCCTGTGCCTCGGCAGCGGCCTGGCGCTCGCGCACCTCGGCGTCGCGGAACGCGGCCTCGCGACGGCCCTCGGCGTCGAGGATCGCCTGCTGTTTCTCGCCCTCGGCGCGCAGGATCTGCGCCTGGCGGTCGCCCTCCGCCTTCAGCACTTCGGCCTGCTTCATGCCCTCGGCTTCGAGCACTGCGGCGCGTTTGTCGCGTTCGGCCTTCATCTGCCGGCCCATGCTGGCGACGATGTCAGTCGGCGGGCGAATATCCTTGATCTCGATGCGCGTCACTTTCAGGCCCCACGGCGTGGTCGCCGCGTCCACCACCGTCAGCAGCTTGGTGTTGATGTGATCGCGCTGCGACAGTAGTTCATCGAGGTCCATCGAACCCATCACCGTGCGCAGATTGGTCATGGTCAGCTGCATGATCGCGAACTCAAGACGCTGCACTTCATAGGCAGCCTTGGCCGCGTCCAGCACCTGGTAGAACACCACGCCATCGACACCGACCATGGCGTTGTCCTTGGTGATGATTTCCTGAGAGGGCACGTCCAGCACCTGCTCCATCAGCGACAGCTTGCGGCCGACGCTGTCCATGTACGGCACCATCCAGTGCAGGCCGGGCGTGAACGTCGCGCGGTATTTGCCGAAGCGCTCGATCGTGTATTCGGTGCCCTGCGTCACCACGACGATGCCTTTCCACAAGGTGACGATGACAAACACGACGAACGCGATAAATACGATGTTGCCCATGAAGCCTCCATTGGATGCGTCTGCATTGTAGCGCCTGTCCATCGCGGCCAGAGCAACAAAGCCCGTGCCGTGGATCAGTGGTGAGAAACCTGCGCAGACTCGTTGGACACGCCAGGGTGCGCATAATTCCCGGCGATGGTGCGAATACGTTCGACCATCGCGTAGAAGCCGTTGCGGCGATTCATCGTGATGTGGTTCTCAAGCCCCAGACGCGAGAATATCGACGCGACATCGGTAGCGAGAATTTCAGCCGGCGTGCGCGCCGAACACAACATGAACAACAGCGCGATCAGGCCCTTGACCAGATGCGAGTCGGAATCACCCTGGAATTCGATCGTCAGCGGCGGTCCCGGATTCACACGGTGCGTCATCCATACCTGAGACATGCAGCCGCGGACCTTGTTGGCTTCGTTGTGATCCGCTTCCGGCAGCGCCGGCAGCTTGCGGCCGAGATCGATGATGTAGCGATATCGCTCTTCCCAGTCGCCCAGCAGCTCGAAGTTTTCAACCAGTGCGTCGATGTTCATACCGGTATTGTAGGGCGCGGGGTGCCGACATGGTGTCTGCCCGTCAGCGCAATGACGCGAGAGGCGCATGTAGTCCACGGCTTTGCAGGGCGGCACTTTTACGCCCGCTCCCGCACCTGCCTCGCTTCGCTCAGGCGCTCGGCGATGCCGATGTTCACTGGACATCGGCATCGTCTCGCTGTCGCGGGCGTATACTCTGCGCCCGATTTTGCGAGGTTTTACCGTGACCCGTCCTTCAGGCCGCAGGCCCGACCAGCTTCGCCCCATCTCGATCCAGCGCAGCTTTACGCGCCATGCCGAGGGCTCCGTGCTGGTGAGTTTCGGTGACACTCGTGTGCTGTGCACCGCCAGCATCGAGGAACGCGGCCCGGCGTGGAAAAAGGAAGGCGGCTGGGTCACCGCGGAATACGGCATGCTGCCACGCGCGACGCACAGCCGCAGCCGCCGCGAGGCCTCGCAGGGCAAGCAGAGCGGCCGCACCCAGGAGATCCAGCGGCTGATCGGCCGCAGCCTGCGCGCGGCGGTGGATCTCAACGCGCTGGGCAGTTCCAGCATCACGCTGGACTGCGATGTGCTGCAGGCCGATGGCGGCACCCGAACGGCTGCGATTACCGGCGCCTATGTTGCACTGGTAGACGCGGTGGCGGCCCTCAAAAAGGCTGGCAAGATCAAAACCAATCCGATCCACGGTCAGGTTGCGGCGGTCAGCGTTGGTATTTATCGCGGATTGCCGGTGCTGGACCTGGACTACGCCGAAGATTCCGACTGCGAATGCGACATGAACGTGGTCATGAACGAGGCCGGCGGTTTCATCGAAGTACAGGGCACCGCCGAAGGCCATGCCTTCCGCCGCGATGAACTCAACCAGTTGCTGGATCTGGCCGGCGCCGGCATCCTGCAGTTGCAGCAGGCGCAACGCGAGGCGCTGGGCTTGTGAAACTTCTGAAAAACGTAGCGAGCGAAGGCAGATTGCGCGAGGACGGAGCGTCAGGGCGAACGCATGTCGTTCGCGAGCATACAGATAGCTATGTGAGGACTCCGAGCACCGCCCTCCCGCAAGCTGCCGAGCGCAGTAGTTTTACAGAGGTTTCACAATGAAGAAGGAAGTGGTTCTGGCCAGCCGCAACGAAGGCAAACTGGCCGAGATGCAGGCGATGCTCGCGGCGCTGGGCTGGAACCTGCGGCTGCTGTCCGACTTCAGCCACGGCGCGGCGGAGGAAACGGCAACCACTTTTGTCGAAAACGCCATCCTCAAGGCGCGCTATGCCGCACAGGTCACAGGCTTGCCGGCCATCGCCGACGACTCGGGCCTGGAAGTCGATGCGCTGGCTGGCGCTCCCGGCGTACGCTCCGCGCGCTATGCCGGCGATAACGCCAGTGACATCGAGAACAACCAGAAATTGCTGCAAGCCTTGAAGAACACCCCGGACGGTCAACGAACTGCCCGCTTCGTGTCGGTGATGGTCTACTTGCGTAGTGCCGATGACGCCACGCCAGTCATCGCGCAGGGCAGCTGGCGCGGCAGCATCCTGCACAACCCGCGCGGCACCCACGGTTTTGGCTACGACCCGCTGTTCCATGTCGCCGAGCACAAGTGTTCTTCAGCGGAACTGGACGCGGCCATCAAGAACAAAGTCAGCCATCGTGCCCGCGCCGCCAAGCACCTGTATTCGCTGCTGCACGATGCCGGGTTGGGCGGACACTGACGAATGTCCGGTGGACATACGTCCCGCCCAACGCCCGACCATGGATGGTCGGGCCGGGCGATCCGACTCGATTGATGTCGCGCCATGGATAGCATCCCCGCTCTAAAAAATATTTCCCTGAGTTTGTACCTGCACTTTCCGTGGTGCGTGCGCAAGTGTCCTTACTGCGACTTCAATTCCCACGCACTGCACGGCGAGGTCCCCGAGGACGCCTACATCGATGCCCTCTTGCGCGATCTCGATTTTGAGCTTGCCCAAGCCGCCGAACCGCGGGCGCTGACCAGTATTTTCATGGGTGGCGGCACGCCCAGCCTGTTTTCCGGCCGCGCCATCGGCCACTTGCTCGAACAAACCGCCAGACGCCTGCACTTCGCATCGGACATCGAGATCACGCTGGAAGCCAATCCCGGCACGGTGGACGAAGCGCATTTCATCGAATACCGCGCCGCCGGCGTCAACCGCCTGTCCATCGGCGTGCAAAGCCTGAATGCCGTGCATCTAAAGGCCTTGGGCCGCATCCACGATCCGCAACAGGCCCGCCACGCGGTGGATGTCGCACGCCGCGCCGGATTCGACAATCTCAATCTGGACCTGATGTACGCGCTGCCGCAACAGACACTGGCCGAGACCGAAGCCGATCTCCGCGAAGCCTGCGCGCTGGCGCCCGAGCAC
>JBOICK010000071.1:0-16882 GCA_050739895.1 Stenotrophobium sp. | reverse complement strand
GGTCGAGTTCGCGGAACGACCAGTCGGACGGTGCCGCCAGTCGCGTCGACTCGCTGCAGATCACTGCCGCGCCGTATTCCTTGGTCAGCCCTTCCAGGCGCGAACCCAGATTCACCGCGTCGCCCATGTACTTGTCGATGGTGCCGCGATGCTGATGGATCACGCCGGTCTGCTGGGTCAGGAATTCGTTCATCAGCAGCGCCAGTTCCCTGGCGTCCAGCTTCTCGGAAATACTGGTGAAGCCGCGTACATCCGAGAACAGTACCGTCATCTCGCGGCTCTCGCCTTTCATCGAGATCGCTTCGGGGTGCAAAGCCAGCTCCTCCACCAGTTCCGGTGGCACGTACTGGCCGAACAATTTTGAGATCTCACGTTTGCTGCGCGATTCTATGAAATAGCCGTACAGCAGGTGCGCCATGAACACTGCCAGGATGAACACCACCGGCACGCCCACCGGCATGATGAAATTGGCCCATTGCCACAGCGCGAACGCCAGCGCCACCACCCCGACCAGCAGGCCCAGCGCCAGGACGGCGCTGAGCAGCGCCGACAGCCGCGGAAATACCCAGGCCATCAACAGCGCAATCAGCAACAGCATGACCGTTTCGATGCCGCTGTAGTACGGCGCCTTCTGCTTGATGCGTCCGTCGAGCATGCCGGAAATGATGTTGGCGTGAACCTCGACGCCGGGATAAATCTTGCCGACCGGCGTTGTACGCAAGTCCGACAATCCCGCGGCCGAAGTGCCGACTAGCACAATCGCGTTGTTCAGCACCGCCGGATCGGCCTTGCCATGCAGCACGTCAGTCGCCGACACATATGGAAAGCTGTGCTGCGGACCGCGGTAGGGCACATAGACGGCGACGCTGCCGTCCACCGGTGTCGCAACCTTGCCAATGCGCAGGTTTTCGAGATTCAGCGAGGTGCGATTATCCGGCGGGTCGAACTGCAATTGCAGCGCTGGATTGCCCAGAGCCAGCCGCAGCACCGCCAGCGCCAGCGAGGGATAGACCTGCCCCTTGTACTCCTCCAGCAGTGGCACGCGGCGGATCACACCATCCTCGTCGAGTCCTTCGCTGTTGTCGAAAAAACCGCAGTTGCCGTCTGTTTTCTGCAAAACCGGCACATTACCCCCGAAGCCCCCGGCGCGGACGAAATCGACCTGATAGAGCCTGCGTGACTGAGCATCCATCAGCGGTGCGCAGATTGCGCCGGTTTCCGCCGCCTCGCCGGCAGCCGGTCGGCCCTTGAAAAAAAAGCCCAGCACCACCGGGTGGTTCTTCAGCGCGTCGCCAAACTGCTGGTCAAAATCCAGCCGCCTGCGCAGCTCCGGCAGACGCCGGCTGAGATCCGGCACATCCTTAAGTTCGTTGGCGGCAAGGGAATCCAGCACGCTGACGCCGCTGGTATCCGGCTCGGCAAAGACAATATCGAAACCCAGCACGCGCGCATGGTAGGTGTCGAACAATTGTGTGACCAGCTTGGCGAACTTGTTGCGCGGCCACGGCCAGCCCTCCGCCGCCAGGCTGCGCTCGTCCATGTCCACGATCACGATGCGCGGGTCGGGGGTGTGCGGCAGCGTCAGCCGCACGCGCGCGTCGTAGGTGAAATTCTCCACCGTGGTCAGCAAGCTGTACGGATGCCAGCCCGAGCTATGGACCAGGAAAACCAGGAAAACCAGGCCACTGATAGCCAGGCGAATCAGCATGCGCGGTGCCATGTTCCACCCTCCCCCGACGCCGTTTACTCCTGTGTTCAACATGACTCTACCAAGCTTTACCAATGCTTAACGGGATTGATAACAAAAACCACCCCCATGCCTGGCACGCGGCTGTTTTCGCCACGGGGCAAAGGTTATGATGCGCGCCATGTTTACGCTTCCCCATCCCTCCGGCAAAGCCCTGGCGCTGGCCTACGAGCAGCACAGCCGCTGGATTGTTCCGGCGGCCACGGCCTTGCTGGTCGCCGCCGTCGCCTGCGTTGCCGCGCAACTAGTCTGGGCGCTGGTGCCGGTGCCACAGGCCGGCCAGTGGCGGCCCGCCCCGGCACCGGCGGTGATCGGCACACAAACCGGACCGGATCTCGACAAGATCATCGCCGCCCGCCTGTTCGGGCTATACCAGGCCACGGTCAATCCGCAGGATCAGCAGGCAGCGCCGGATACCCAGCTGAACCTCACGCTGCTCGGCATCTTCGCCGGGACCCGCAAGGAAGACTCGCGCGCGGTCATCGCACCGCAGGGCGGCGAGGAAAAACCGTTTGCCATCGGCGATGACGTGGTCAAGGGCGTCAACCTGCAGGCGATTTTCCCGGATCGCGTGATTCTTTCGCGTAGCGGCCAACTCGAAACCCTGCGGCTGGACCGGGATAAGCCAAATACCGGTGGCGGCTTCGTCGCAAGCAATGACAGTTCGCCCAACCTGTCCGCGCAACTCACCCAGATCCGCCAGCAGATACTGCAAAATCCAGATAAGGCGGCTGAATTCCTCCGCGTCCAGCCGGCGATGTCCGGCAGCCAGATGACAGGTTATCGGATCTATCCAGGCCCCAACCCGGCAATTTTCAATGGCTCAGGACTGCATCCTGGCGACCTTGTCACCTCGGTGAATGGCATACAATTGGACAACACGCAAAAAGCACTGCAGATGCTCAACGACCTGAGCAATGCCAGCAGTGTCAGCCTGGTCGTCAATCGCGGCGGCCAACAGCAAACCATCAACGTTTCATTCAACTGATATGGGATCCATGCTCTGCATCAAGCGATTCCTCACCGCCGGCCTGCTGCTGGCCCTGGCGGCTCCCGCCTTCGCCAATGTCACCCTCAATCTAAAAGATGCGGATATCAATTCGCTGATCACGACAGTCAGCGAGGTCACCGGCAAGAATTTCATCGTCGATCCGCGCGTCAAGGGCAAGGTCACGGTCATTTCGTCGAGTCCGATGACACCCGCAGGCGTGTATGAAACCTTCCTGGCGGTGTTGCAGGTCCAAGGCTTTGCCGCCATTCCCGCCGGACAGGCGATCAAGATCGTCCCCGAAACCAACGCACGCACCGATGGCGGCGTGCCTTATTCAAGTGGCCGCGGACTGCCGTTGGATGACGTGGTGACGCATGTCTATCAGGTGCAGAACATCTCAGCCGCACAACTGGTGCCGATCCTGCGCCCGCTGATGGCGCAATGGGGGCAACTCGCGGCCTACACGCCGAGCAACATGCTGATCCTGTCGGATCGCGCCGCCAATGTGCATCGCATCGAGGAACTGATCAGCGAGATGGACCAGAGCGACGACCGCCAGATCGAGGTCGTGCATCTGAAGAACGCGGCGGCTAGCGAAGTCGTTCGTATCCTTACCGCGCTGACGCAGCAGGACAAACAGGCCGACCCGACCTCGCGACCAGCGGTGATCATCGCCGATGAGCGCAGCAACAGCGTGCTTTTGGGTGGCGACAAGTCCGAGCGGCAGAAGTACCTCGATATTATTCAGGATCTCGATACGCCACTAAAGGAAGGTGGCAGCACCCAGGTGGTCTACCTGCACTACGCCAGCGCCGAGAACCTCGCACCTATCTTGCAGGGCTATGCCCAGCAGGCGAGTAAATCTTCAGCTAGCTTATCGACACCGACATCTAACGCCGGCGCTGCCAACGGCGGCAGTGGCATTGAAGGTGTGCATGTCCTTGCCGACAAAGACACCAATGCGCTGGTCATCACCGCCCCGCCCAAGATCATGCGTCAGGTTCGCGACGTGATTGCGCAACTCGATATCCGGCGCGCTGAGGTGATGGTCGAAGCAGTCGTTGCCGAGGTCAGTGCTAACCGTTCCAGCCAGCTTGGCGTTGATTGGGCTGCCTTCAACCAGAACCAGATTGCCGCGGCCAGCATCCTCAATCCGAACACCGTCAGCGCACTGGGTACTATCGCCACTGCCGCTGCGACCAGCAGCACCAGCAGCAGCGCACCACTGCTGGGACTGCTCAGCCAGGGCATCAACATCGGCGGCGGCGTCATCACCCAGGGCGGCACCAGCCTCGCCGTTCTGGTCAAGGCCTTGCAGGGCGACGGCAACACCAATGTCCTGTCGACGCCGACGCTGGTCACGCTGGACAACCAGGAAGCAAAATTCTCCGTCGGCCAGGAAGTCCCCTTCCTCACCGGCAGCTTCTCGAATACCGGCAGCGCCAGCAACGGCGCAGTCAACCCGTTCCAGACCATCGATCGCAAGGATGTCGGCCTGACTCTTGGCGTCACTCCGCAGATCAACGAAGGCAATCACGTCAAGCTCAAGATCAACCTGGAGGTTTCAGGTATTGCCAGCGGCACCGCCGGCTCGTCCAATCTCATCACCAACAAGCGCACACTGACCAATACCGTGGGCGTCGAGAACGGCCAGATCCTGGTCATCGCCGGCCTGATCGACAACCAGATCCAGGATACCGTGCAAGGCGTTCCGTTCCTCAGTTCGATCCCTTTCCTTGGCGCCCTGTTCTCGTATCACTCGGTCAGCAAGACCAAGCAGAACCTGATGCTCTTCATCCGCCCCAGCATCCTGCGACAGCAGTCCGATGGCGACTATTACACCCGTATCAAGTACGACGCGGTGCGCAATGCCCAGATCAACTCGATCCGGGGCGCGGTTCCGCTGGTCGGCGGGCAGCGCCCGGTGCTGCCGAAATTCGATGACTTCCGCCAGCAGGGTCTTTTACCGGAAACGGCATCACCCGAACCGAAGCCGGACGCGACCACCGAACCATCGAAGACCTCTTCTGACGCGCAGATGCCGGCTGCGACAGGCGAAACTGCACCCGAGCACGACGTCAAGCCCATACTCGCACCGAACGCAGTTAAACCAGATCCAGTGCAGGCGCAGACCTCTGAACCGGAGGCGCCCTCAGATCAGGAATCGCCCTTGAAGGCATCCAGCGACTCCGCCGCGGACGCCACTCCCGCGCCAGCAGCAACTCCAGAACCGGCGCACTGATCGCAAAACCCATGGACGCTGAACTGCGCCGGCCGCCGTTTGCCTTTGCAAAACGGCATGGATTAATCGTTTCGGAAGATCGCGGCGATCATGTGCTGGCGGTGGTGCGTCCCGGCACCAGCATGGAGGCGATCCAGGAAGCACGCCGCTTCGTCGGCCGGCCGATACGGCTGCACAAGGTCAGCATCGAGGAATTCGACGCTCTGCTGCAACGTACCTACGAAGGCAAGACCGGTGCCGCTGCCGGACTCATGGACGGCCTCGACGACGAAGAAGCCAATCTCGACGCGCTGGCACAGGCCCTGAACGAAACCCAGGATCTGCTCGAAAGCAGCGACGACGCGCCGGTGATCCGCTTCATCAACGGTCTGCTGGTCGAGGCGATCAAGGAAAACGCTTCCGATATTCATATCGAGAGCTTCGAGAGCCGCCTGCAGGTGCGCTTCCGCGTCGATGGCGTGCTGCGCGAAGTGATGTCGCCGCCGCGCGCGCTGGCGCCGCGGCTGGTCTCGCGCATCAAGGTCATGGCCAAGCTCGACATCGCCGAAAAGCGTCTGCCGCAGGACGGCCGCATTTCGCGCGCCTTCGGCGGTCGCAAGGTCGATGTCCGCGTCTCCACCATCCCCACCGGCCAGAACTACGAGCGCGTGGTGATGCGCATCCTCGACAAACAGGCCGAGCGCCTCGATCTGGAACAGCTTGGCGTCGATGCCGGCCAGATCGAGAGCCTGCGCCGCATCATCCACAAACCCTACGGCATCATGCTGGTCACCGGCCCGACCGGATCGGGCAAGACCACCACGCTTTATTCCGCGCTGTCGGCACTCAACGACCTCAGCCGCAACATCATGACGGTGGAAGACCCGATCGAGTATTACATCGATGGCGTCGGCCAGACCCAGGTGAATTCCAAGGTCAACATGACCTTTGCGCGCGGCTTGCGCGCGATCCTGCGCCAGGACCCGGACGTGGTCATGGTCGGCGAAATCCGCGACCTCGAAACCGCGCAGATCGCGGTGCAGGCTTCCCAGACCGGCCACCTGGTGCTTTCCACCCTGCACACCAATACCGCGGTCGGCGCGGTCACGCGCCTGCGCGACATGGGCGTGGAGCCTTACCAGTTGTCGTCCTCGCTGATCGGCCTGATGGCGCAACGCCTGGTGCGCAACCTGTGCCCGCATTGCAAAGTGCCCTACGACGCCACACCGGTCGAAAAAGAACACCTCGGTGTCAATACACGTCGCAAACTCACGTTGTATAAACCGGTCGGCTGCGCGCTGTGCCGCCACACCGGCTACCTTGGCCGCAGTGGCATCCATGAAGTGATCGAAGTTGATCGTGATCTCGAAACCCTGATTCACGACAATGCCAGCGAGCAGGTGCTTGAAGCTCACGCGCGCGAACACAGTCCCGGGATACTTCAATCCGGACGCAACAAAGTGCTGGCCGGTGCGACGGTGCTAAGCGAAGTACTGCGTGTCACCACCGAGGAATAACCGACGGTGGCCGCCTACGAATACATCGCGCTGACCGCCGCGGGCAAGCAGGAAAAAGGGCTGATTGAAGGCGACACGGCACGTCAGGCGCGCCAGTTGTTGCGCGATAAGGGCCTCAACCCTCTGCGCATTGTCGAAGTGAAGGACACCAGCAATTCGGCGCATAGCTCGGTCTTCCAGCGCGGCAACGGCATTTCCTCGACCGAACTGTCGCTGTTTACACGCCAACTCGCCACCCTGGTGCGCTCCGGCCTGCCGCTGGACGAAGCCCTGACCGCGGTCTCCGAACAGAGCGAGGGCAAGCGCGTGAAGCGCATCGCGCTCGGCGTGCGCTCAGGCGTCGTCGAAGGCAACACCCTCGCCAGTTCGCTGAACCAGTTTCCGAACGTGTTTCCGCCGCTGTTCCGCGCCACCATCGAGGCCGGCGAGCAATCCGGCAAGCTTGATCACATCCTCGAACGGCTGGCGGATTACGTAGAGCGGCGGCATGTCCTGCAACAGAAAGTCATGCTGGCAACGTTCTACCCGGCAATCCTGACACTGGTCGCGGTCGGTGTCGTCATCGCGCTGCTCACCTATGTCGTGCCGCAGGTAGTGCAGGTCTTTTCCGACATCAAGGCGCAGTTGCCGCCGCTGACGCGCGGCCTGATCGCGTTCTCCAATTTCCTGCGCGACTACGGCATCTACCTGCTGATCCTGCTCGCAATCGGCATTGTTATTTTCACGCGCATGATGCGCAACGACATCTTCAAGCGCCGGGTTCACCGCTGGCAATTGCGCCTGCCGCTGATCGGGCGCCTGGTGCGCGGCGCCAACACCGGCCGCTTCACGCGTACGCTCGGCATCCTGTTCGGCAGCGGCGTCCCGATTCTCGACGCCATGCAGATCGGCACCCAGGTGGTCACCAACATGCCGATGCGCGACGCCATTGATGCCGCCACCATCAAGGTGCGCGAAGGCACGCCACTCAGCAAGGCACTCGCGGCATCCAAACTGTTTCCGCCGATCAGCGTCCACCTGATTTCCAGCGGCGAATCTTCCGGCAAGCTCGACGAGATGCTCAACCATGCCGCGGAGAATCAGGAGCGCGAAGTTGAAACGCTGGTCGCCGGACTGATGGGTGTATTCGAGCCGATCCTGATCCTGACCATGGGCGCCATCGTGCTGGTGATTGTGCTGGCGATCCTGCTGCCGATCTTTGACCTGAACCAACTGGTGAAATAGTCTGGCATTTCATGGTTCGCGCCGGCCCAGAAGGCGACCGGCCACAATCACGGGGCAATCATGGCTCTCAAGATCATCGGCGCAGGCTTCGGACGGACCGGTACGGCATCGATTTGTGCCGCATTCAATGAACTGGGCTTCCCGTGCTACCACATGTACGAGGTGCTCAATAACAAGAACAACAAGTCGCATCTGGATTTCTGGCTCAACGTCGCCAACTCGACGCCGGATTCGCGGCATGACTGGGAGAAGGTGTTTTCGCGATACACCGCTGCCGTCGACAATCCGGCGGTTTGCGTCTGGCGGGAATTGCTGGCTGCTTACCCTGATGCAAAGGTTGTGCTCACCGTTCACACGAGGGGCGCCCAAACCTGGTACGACAGCACCATCGAGACGATCTATTTCACCGAGACACTATGGCAGTTCAAGGTGCTGAAAGCCCTGACCCCCTTCGGCCGGAAATTTGGCCAAATGTGCCACAAGCTCATCTGGCAGCGCTCGCACAAGGGCACGATGGACGATCGGAAAAAGGCCATCGAGCATTATCAGCAGCACATCGAAACGGTAAAGGCGGCCGTCCCGCCGGAGCAACTTCTGGTCTTCTCCGTTGACCAGGGCTGGGATCCCCTGTGCAACTTTCTGGGTGTTCCGGTACCCGCCTCGAAATTTCCAAACGTCAACGATCGCGTCGAATTCAAAAAAATTATCCGCGGAATGACTTCCGGGGCCTACGTTATTCTCGCCGTGATTGCCGGCCTGGCTTATACAGCCCTCCGCTTCTTCTCGTAGGAGTTGGCAATCTTCAGCGTCCGTTTTCCCAGGTCACACCTGTTCTGGGGAGTTGAAGATTGCTGGGCACCGGACTCACCCGCTGGGTCATTCGCAGCGGACAATATGTTTATAATTATTATCTATTGTTATATTAAGTTAATATAAAATAACATATAGAACATGCCTCGGCAGCATAGCGGATGCATGCCCGTGGCAGAACGTCATCAGGATTATCGGAACATCCCTCGGCCCGGCGTAGCCTGGGTTTCCCCAATGAATCAGGATTCCGCTTGAATAACCGGCACCGGCACTGCGACCACGGGCGTGGCCTGCATCAGGCTGCTGATGCGCGCCGGCACGTCGCGCTCCACTTCCAGCACCGCGACGCGGATCGCATTGGCCAGCGCCAGCGCGTCGGCGCTGCCGTGGGATTCGATGACGATGCCGTTGAGACCGGCGAAGCTGGCGCCGTTGTAGTGGCGCACGTCCATGCGCCGGCCCAGCGCCTTGAGCGCCGGCATCGCCATCGCCGCCGTGGCCTTGGTGAACAGATTGCGGGTGAATTCTTCCTGCATGAACTGCTTCATCATCTTGGCGACGCCTTCGCCGGTCTTGAGCGCGATGTTGCCGACGAAACCGTCGCAGACCACGACATCGACATCGCTGAGAAAAATGCCGTCGCCTTCGACAAATCCGATGTAGTTAAGGCTGGACGCAGAGATCAGCGCTGCCGCCTGCTTGATGGTTTCGTTGCCCTTGATCTCTTCTTCGCCGATGTTGAGCAACGCGACCCTGGGCCGTTCAATGCCGTAGACCGCGTTGACGATGGCCGAGCCCATCACCGCGAACTGCAGGAGCTGTTCGGCGCTGCACTCGGCATTGGCACCGAGATCCAGCATGTGGACGTGACCATTGATTGAGGGAATGGCGGAAACGATGGCGGGACGGTCGATACCCGGCAGGGTCTTGAGCACGAAGCGCGCAGTCGCCATCAACGCGCCGGTGTTTCCGGCCGACACCGCTGCCTGCACACGGCCTTCCTTGACCAGGTCGATCGCCACGCGCATCGACGAATCCTTCTTGTTGCGCATGGCCTTGGATGGCGACTCGTCCATCGCCACCACTTCGCTGGCGTGCCGCAGCGCAATCCGCTCCCGCGGTACATGACGGTGTGTCGCCAGTTCGCGTGTCAGCGTCGCTTCGTCACCGACCAGCACGAGTTTCAGTTCTGGAAGTTGCGCCAGCGCCAAAAGAGCCGCGCTCACGGCCACCGTGTGGCCATGATCGCCGCTCATCGCGTCGAGGGAAATATTGACGGGTGCGACCATCGGTGCGCCCGGTTTATGCCTTACTCTTCAGTCGCTTCCGGAGCGGACTTGGCTTCGATCACCTTCTTGCCGCGGTAAAAACCGTCGGCGGTGACGTGATGACGCAGGTGCGTCTCGCCGGACTTCGGATCGACCGACAGCGCCGGCAGGCTCAGCGCATCATGCGAACGGCGCTGACCGCGCTTGGAGCGGGACTTCTTGGATTTCTGGACAGCCATTTCAAACTCCGTCGGGCTAATGCCGCCCGTCAATCTTCAACGTCTTCAATACCGCAAAGGGCCCGGCAGCAGCCTCAACCCGGCGGACTTCTGCCGACTGCGCCTGTGGCGCATCCGGCTTCGCATTTTCGCATGAATTGCAGCGCGGCAGCAGCGGCAGCGCCAGCAAGACTTCGTCCTCGACCAACTCCTGCAGCGGCAGCGTATCGTCCTGCACCTGATAAGGATCGCAGTCGTGCAGTACCTGCTGCGCCTCAGCGTCGCTCTGCACCAGACGCAAATCAACCTGGCAATCCAGTGCGGTCGAATAATCCTGCCCGCAGCTCCGGCACGACAGCACCGCAGCTCCCGTCACCCGTCCGCTGACTCGCGCATGCCCGGCAACGTGGCCGAACTGCAGATCGACCTGAAAAACCCCTTCCGGACCGAGCACTTCCGCCAATCTCGGCAGGCTGTCCATGGCCAGTTTCCCGACGTAATGCGCCCGCTGTTCGAGCGCAGTCGACGCGCGGATTTTCTGCGGGATGGACATGGCGGCCGTCACAAGGGCGCGAATGATAAAGTTCGCCCCCCGACAAGTCAAAGATTTCCGATGCTTATGCCGATTTCGCCGCAGGCGCCGCTGATCCTCGCCTCCGGCTCGCGCTACCGCGCGGAACTGCTCGCGCGGCTGCACCTGCCGTTTACCGCGATGGCGCCGGATATCAACGAAAGCGCCCTGCCCGGCGAACCGGCAGAGGCGCTGACCCGGCGGCTGGCACTGGCCAAGGCCCGCACGCTGGCGTTGCGCCATCCCGGTCGCTGGGTGCTGGGCTCCGATCAGGCCGCCGCCAGCGCCGGCCGCATCCTCGGCAAACCCGGCACGCGGTCGAGCGCGCTGGAACAACTGCGCTGGTTATCGGGCCGTGAAGTGCAATTTTTCACCGCGGTGGCGCTGGTGCGGGGCGACACGATGCTTCAGGGCATCGACCTGACCACGGTGCGGTTCCGCGCGCTGGTGGATGACGAGATCGAACGCTATCTCGACCTCGAACCGGCGCTGGACTGCGCCGGCAGTTTCAAGTGCGAAGGCCTCGGCATCAGCCTGCTCGAAAGTGTCGATAGCAGCGACCCTACCGGGCTGATCGGCCTACCGCTGATTCTGGTGCGCCGGCTACTGGCATCAACGGGTAACGCATTGCCCTGATTCGCGCCGCCCGCTGTTCTTGCTCAATCAGGCATTTATGTTATTAAATATAAATTATATTTTTTATTATATTATAATTAATAACAACATCGATTGAGCTGCCACCCGGAGCGGGAGACCTATTTCAGCGCTTCTTGTCGCGGGCAACAGGCATCGCCGGCACCAGCAACTGCGCATCGACGCGCGACTGGAACCAGTTGACGCGCCAGTCGAGGTGCGGGCCGGTGGCGCGGCCGCTCATGCCGCTTTCGGCAATCACTTGGCCCTGCTTGACCACGTCGCCAACCTGCACACGCAGTTTCGACAGGTGCAGGAAGGCCGAGGCGACACCGTGACCGTGGTCGATCATCAGCGTGCCACCGGTGTAGTACATGTCCGGTGCCGCCAGCGTTACGACACCGTCTGCGGGCGCCCGCACCAGTGTGCCGACCGGAACCGCCACATCCACACCGTAGTGCGGCTGCTTTGGCTCGCCGTTCAAAATACGCTGACTGCCGAACACGCCGGAGATGCGGCCCTCGCAGGGCCAGATGAATGACTGGGCGAAGCCATCGAGATCGCTGTCGTGATCGCGCGCTACTCGTGCCTCGCGCTGGTCTTCTTCGATGCGCGCAGTGAGTTCCGGTGGCGGCGTCACCATCTTCGGCGGCAGGCCGTTGATGCGCTGGATGTGGTAATCGCGCCTGGCAACTGCGTAACGCAACACTTTGGGCGCATCCGCGCCCGGCAACTGTATCTTCAATTGCGCCTCGGGCGGCTCGTCGCGATCCAGCCCGAACACGAACTCGCCCTGCGCATCCAGCCTGAGCTTGCGACCATTGAACCAGACCTGCGCCGCAGGATCGGTCCTGGCGCGCAGCAGGCTGCCCTGCTGCCACTGGCCACTCAATATCCTGAACGGGGCATCGGTCTCTAGACCATCCGCCCAAGCGACAGTGCACAGCAGCGCCGCCAGCACCAAACTCAGCGCAGTCGAAATCCGCCGCACGTTATAGCGTCTTGAGATGCGCCACGACCTCTGCCAGCGGCAAGGTGCGCTGACGCTCCTCGCCGAGACGGCGCAAGGTCACGGTTTTTTCTTCCGCTTCCTTGCGGCCGACGACCACAATCACCGGCACTTTCTGCATCGAGTGCTCGCGGATCTTGTAGTTGATCTTCTCGTTGCGCAGGTCGGTGTTGACGCGCAGGCCGGCATCCTTGAGCAGGTCGCTGACTTCCTGCGCGTAGGCGTCGGCGTCTGACACGATCGGCGCGACGACCGCCTGCACCGGCGACAGCCAGAACGGCAGCGCGCCAGCGTGGTGCTCAATCAGGATACCGATGAAGCGCTCCATCGAGCCGACAATGGCCCGATGCAGCATGACCGGATGCTGGCGCTGCGAACTCTCGTCGACGTACTCGGCGCCGAGACGTTGCGGCATCATGAAATCCACCTGCATGGTGCCGACCTGCCAGGCGCGGCCGATGGAATCCTTGAGGTGGTACTCGATCTTGGGGCCGTAAAATGCGCCTTCGCCGGGCAACTCCTCCCAATTGACGCCCGCCGCGCGCAGCGCGCCACGCAAGGCGTGCTCCGCCCGATCCCAGACCTCATCCGAACCGATGCGCTTGTCCGGACGCAGCGCCAGTTTCACCGCGATGTTGTCGAATCCAAAATCGGCATAGACCTGCATCGCCTGCCGGTGGAATGCGGTGACTTCAGCTTCGACCTGTTCCGGCGTGCAGAAGATATGGCCGTCATCCTGAGTGAAGGCGCGCACACGCATGATGCCGTGCAGCGCACCCGAAGGCTCGTTGCGATGGCAGCCGCCAAACTCGGCGTAGCGGATCGGCAGGTCGCGGTAGCTGTGCAGGCCGGCGTTGTAGATCTGGATGTGGCCGGGACAGTTCATCGGTTTGATCGCGTAGGTGCGCTTCTCCGACTCGGTGAAGAACATGTTCTCCTGGTAGTTATCCCAGTGGCCGGACTTCTTCCACAGGCTGACGTCGAGGATCTGCGGGCCACGCACTTCCTGGTAGCCACTCGCGCGATAGACGCCACGCACGTACTGCTCGACCACCTGCCAGATCGCCCAGCCCTTGGGATGCCAGAACACCATGCCCGGCGCTTCCTCCTGCTGATGGAACAGGTCGAGCTGCTTTGCGATCTTGCGGTGATCGCGCTTCTCGGCCTCCTCGACCATCTTGAGATGCGCCTTGAGATCGTCCTCGGTGGCGAAGCACACGCCGTAGATACGCTGCAACTGTGCGTTGTTGGCGTCGCCGCGCCAGTAGACGCCGCCGACGCGGATCAGCTTGAACGCGTTGCCAAGCTTGCCGGTGGATGGCAGATGCGGACCCAGGCACATGTCGAGCCAGTTCGCGCCCTGTTTGTAAATCGTCAACTCTGCATCGGCCTTGATGCCGTCGCGTATCCACTCGGCCTTGTATTTCTCGCCGGCCTGCTCGAAATATTTCACCGCCTTGTCGTGATCCCAGACCTCGCGCGTGATCGGCAGATCGCGTTTCACGATCTCTTTCATCTTCTGCTCGATCTTTTCCAGATCGGCTTCGGTGAAAGGCTCGGCACGGGCGAAGTCATAGTAGAACCCGACCTCGGTCGCCGGACCGAAGGTGATCTGCGTGCCCGGGAACAACTCCTGCACCGCCTGCGCCAGCACATGCGCGGCGTCGTGGCGGATAACCTCCAGCGCCTCGGGCTTGTCGCGCGTGATGATGGCGATGCTGGCGTCGCGGTCGATTGGTCGCGTCAGATCCCACAACTCGTCGTTGACCTTGATGACCGCCGCCTTCTTGGCGAGGCCGGGCGAGATGCCCTGCGCGATGGCAAGGCCGGTGATCGGCGCATCAAAAACTTTGACGTTGCCGTCTGGAAAAGTGATTTGCATGGACATGGTCGATGAGGTTTTCAATTAGGCGCGTGCAGCCGCTGAACTGGGCGAACTGGGCGCACGGTACTCCACCAGATACAGGCCAGAAACAGCGCCTGGACCACCAGCCGCGCCCACAAGGCCCATAACGGCACCTGCGGAAAACGTTCCGGGTACTGCAGCATGTAGATATGCACGGGCGTCACCGCGATGGTGAGCAGGAACAGCAGGGTGCCGGCCAACTGCCGCGTGCGCAGGAACAGCAGCCCGAGTGCACCGATCAATTCCAGCACGCCGCTGAGGTACACCGCCGCCAGCGGGTGCGGAATGTACGGCGGCATGATGCTGAGATCAAATGAAGTCTTGAAGAAATGAATCTGGCTGCCGAAGAAAAACCACAGGAACACAAAGCCAATGCCGGCCTTACGCGCAGCGGACAAGCCTGCCCAGTTCTGTGCATAGCTCATGAATTTGATCCCGGGTTGTACTCGGCTGCCTGCGCCAGACGCGCGAGCGTGCGCTCGCGCCCGAGCAGGAACAGGGTCTGATCAATCGGTGGCGAAATCGCCATGCCGACGACGGCGACGCGGATCGGCTGTGCGACCTTGCCCAATCCCAGTCCTTTACTCTCAGCGAACCCGTTGACAGCCACATGCAGGGCCGGCGCAGTCCACTCCGGCAAAGTTTTGAGCTGCTGCGCCAATTCGGCGAGCGCCGCCTTGCCTTCTGCATTGAGGTGCTTGGCGGCATCTTTCTCGTTGTAGCCGTCGAGATCAGCAAACAGGAACTTGCTCTTCTCGGCCATCTCCACCAGTGTGCGGCAGCGCTCGCGCTGCTGCTCGATGACGGGCTTGAGGTCCGGGCCGTTGGCCGGATCGGCACCGATGCGCCGCAGGTGCCAATCGAACTCCGGCGCAATGATTGCCGGATCGGCGGACTTCAGGTACTGGTGATTGACCCAGTAGGCCTTCTCCATGTCGAAGCGCGCCGGCGAGGCAGAGACATGATCGAAGTCGAATTTCTCATACATCTCTTCGCGCGTGAACAACTCCTGGTCGCCATGGCTCCAGCCGAGACGGATCAGGTAATTCAGCAGCGCCTCGGGCATGAAGCCCATCGCGCGGTATTCCATCACGCCAAGCGCACCGTGGCGCTTGGACAGCTTGGCGCCATCGGCGCCGAGAATCATCGACACGTGCGCGTAGGCCGGTGGCGTCGCGCCCAGCGCCTTGAGGATATTGATCTGGCGCGGCGTGTTGTTGACGTGGTCGTCGCCGCGGATGACATGGGTGATGCCCATGTCAAAGTCATCCACCACCACGCAGAAATTGTAGGTCGGTACGCCGTCGCCACGGGCGATGATGAGATCGTCGAGTTCCTTGTTGTCGAACACGATCTCGCCCTTGATCAGGTCGTTCAGGATCACCTGCCCGTCCTGCGGATTCTTGAAGCGCACTACCGGCTTCACACCAGCCGGCGGCGCTGGCAGGGTCTTGCCCGGCTCCGGACGCCAGCGGCCGTCGTAACGCGGCTTTTCCTTGCGTGCCTGCTGTGCAGTACGCATCTGGTCGAGTTCTTCCTTGCTGGCGTAGCAGTGGTAGGCGGTACCGGCGGCGAGCATCTGCTGCACCACTTCGGCATAGCGCGGGAAACGCTGCGTCTGGTAAATCTCGGGGAAATCCGAGTGCAGGCCCAGCCACTTCATGCCTTCGAAAATCGCGTCCACCGCTGCCTGAGTCGAGCGCTCGCGGTCGGTGTCCTCGATGCGCAGCAGGAACTTGCCGCCATGCCGCTTGGCATAGACATAAGAGAACAGCGCGGTGCGCGCGCCGCCGATGTGCAGAAAGCCGGTCGGGCTGGGCGCGAAGCGGGTGGTGACGGTCATGGCAAGGGGCTGCAAAAATCAGGCGCGAAGTTTAGCAGGTCGGGTCTGCGCTCCGAATCCGAACCCGAACCCGATTACTTTGCAGCGGGCTTGTAGGTCCCCGCCTGATTGCGGAACGCGATGGCCAGCCGGTTCCAGCCATTGATGGCGACGATGGCCAGGGACAGGTCGACCAGTTCCTTTTCCGAAAACTGCTGGCGCGCGGTAGCGTAAACCTCGTCGGGCACCCGTGATTCGGCAACGCGGGTGAGCGCTTCGGTCCATTCCAGCGCCGCGCGCTCGCGGTCCGAGTAAACCGGCGCCTCGCGCCATGCCGGCAGCAGATGCAGGCGCTGCTCGATCTCGCCTTGCGCTCGCGCATCCAGCGTGTGCATGTCGAGGCAGAAGGCGCAGCCATTGATCTGCGACGCGCGGGTCTTGACCAGTTCCAGAAGTGCCCGCTCCAGCCCGCTTTGATTGACGCAAGCCCCCAGGCCCGACATCGCCTTGTAGACCTCCGGAGCCACTTTGATGAAATCGATACGCGCCTGCATGCCGCTCTCTTTGTGATTGAGCCGCAAACTGCCACCACGACTGCGGCCTGTGGGATAATTGTCGCCGTTTTTATCGCACCGGGTTGCCATGTCCACTGAAGTCGAATTCCAGAAGCGCCTCACCATCGAACAGGTCGAAGAGGGCCACGATCTCGCCCCCAAGTTCGACCGCGACGGCCTGATCGTCTGCGTCACCACCGCCGCCAACTCCGGCGAAGTGCTGATGGTCGGTTACATGAACGCCGAGGCGCTGAAGAAAACCATCAGCACCGGCGAGGCACATTACTGGAGCCGTTCGCGCCAGGTGCTGTGGCACAAGGGCGCAACCAGCGGCCTGGTGCAGAAGGTGATCGAACTGCGCATCGACGACGACCAGGACGCAGTCTGGCTG
>JBOICK010000070.1:0-26395 GCA_050739895.1 Stenotrophobium sp. | reverse complement strand
GGCTTAGGCAACGCTCAACGCCAGTGCCGCTAAGATGGCGTCCCCACGGGGATTCGAACCCCGGTACTTACCGTGAAAGGGTAATGTCCTAGGCCTCTAGACGATGGGGACGAAGACCGAAAAAATGTTGGTGGAGCCAGACGGGATCGAACCGTCGACCTCCTGCATGCCATGCAGGCGCTCTCCCAGCTGAGCTATGGCCCCACTTGAGTGCTTCAGTGAGCGCGAAATTATAGCGAAGTCATTCCGGCTTTGGAAGAAGAACTTCAAGGAATCTCTGATTAAGCCACTGCGCTCCGTCCTCGCGCAAGCTGCCTTCGCTCGTAACGCTTAATCAGAGATTCCTTAACGGGATGGCCGCAGCACTACATCGTCGCGACAATGGCTGCGCTGGTCGCTGCCGCAGACTGCGTATTTGAAGTTCTTGTCATAGCAAATCCGTACTTCCTTCAGATAGCGACCGGCGCAGCTCAGCGTCATGTCCTCGGCGCCGAGGCCGGGATTAGCCTGGATGAAGGCGTCCTGGATCGCGCTCGCAGTGGTACTCAGATATTGCGATGGGTTGGTATAGGCGGACGGGATGTTCAGGTCGCGCCGCACCCGTTCGATGGTCAGGAAATAGTCTTCCATGTCCATGCCGCTGCAGGTGCCGTGTGTGTTCCATTCGTGCCGGATCAGGCTGGGACTGGGCATCAGCGGCAACATGCGTTCGATGAGACGATGATCAACCGAGCCGCCATCGGCACAGTTTTCCGGATAACCGCGCCGATTTTGCGGCCACAGGCCATGCACGACAAAGCCGTATGGCCGCTGGCATTGCTGGTCATCTTCACGGTTGGCGCAATACTGCGGCGACCAAGACAGCGACAACAGCCAGTAGTCAAAATTTTGCTGTGATTGCGCACAGGCCTGCAGGCTGGCAAAGACCAAGGCAAGGGCGACAAAAGCCGGACGAAGGCAGCGCATGGAAGTCAGTGAGTCTGCTGGCCGGCCAGGAACAGCCAGGTTTCAACCACCGTGTCGGGATTGAGTGACATGGATTCGATGCCTTCGTCGAGCAGCCACTTGGCCAGATCCGGGTGGTCGGAAGGGCCTTGTCCGCAGATGCCGATATATTTTTTATGCTTGCGGCAGGCGGCAATCGCCATGTGCAGCATGGCCTTGACCGCCGGGTCGCGTTCGTCGAACAGATGCGCGATCAGCCCGGAGTCGCGATCCAGTCCCAGCGTCAGCTGGGTCATGTCGTTGGAGCCGATCGAGAAACCGTCGAAGTATTCGAGGAACTGCTCGGCCAGCACGGCATTCGACGGCAGTTCGCACATCATGATGAGCTGCAGGCCATTGTCGCCGCGCTTGAGGCCGTTCTCGGCGAGGATTTCGTTGACGCGACGGGCTTCTTCCAGCGTACGCACAAATGGGATCATGACCTTGATGTTGGTCAGGCCCATTTCGTCGCGGACATACTTCATCGCCTTGCATTCCATATCGAAGCAGGGGCGGAAGGTGGGTGAGATGTAACGTGAAGCGCCGCGGAAACCCAGCATCGGGTTTTCCTCGTGCGGTTCGTAGCGCTTGCCGCCGATGAGATTGGCGTATTCGTTGGATTTGAAATCGGACATGCGCACGATCACCGGCTCCGGCGCGAATGCTGCGGCGATGGTAGCGATGCCTTCCGCCAGACGTTTGACGAAGTAATCCACCGGATTGCCGTAAGGCGCAATCATCGGGTCGATCAGTCGGCGTACATCGGCCGGTTGCTGATCCAATTCAAGGAGTGCCTGCGGATGGATGCCGATCTGGCGGTTGATGATGAACTCCAGGCGCGCAAGACCGACGCCCTTGTGCGGCAACGCCGCGAAGTCGAAAGCCTGCTCCGGCGTGCCGACATTCATCATGATGCGGACCGGAATTTCCGGCATCTTGTCCAGCGCGATTTCATCGACGGCAAAATCGATGTTGCCGGCGTAGACGTGGCCGGCGTCGCCTTCGGCGCAGGACACGGTGACGGCGTCGCCATCCTTGAGCTTGTCAGTGGCGTTGCCGCAGCCGACGACCGCGGGAATACCGAGTTCGCGCGCGATGATCGCGGCGTGGCAGGTGCGGCCGCCGCGATTGGTGACGATGGCGCTGGCGCGCTTCATGATCGGGTCCCAGTCGGGGTCGGTCATGTCGGTGACCAGTACGTCACCGGGTTGCACGCGGTTCATTTCGGAGATGGATTTGAGCAGGCGCACCGGGCCGGCGCCGATTTTCTGGCCGATGGCGCGGCCCTCGGTCAGCACCTCGCTCTTGCCCTTGAGCTTGTAGCGGCGCAGCGTATTGGCGGAAGCGCGCGACTGCACGGTTTCCGGACGCGCCTGCAGGATATAGAGCTGGCCGTCGATGCCATCCTTGCCCCACTCGATGTCCATCGGACGGCCGTAGTGATCCTCGATAATCAGCGCCTGTCTGGCCAACGCTTCGACTTCGGCGTCGGTGAGACAGAAACGATTGCGCTCATCGGCCGGAACCGGAATGAACTCCACAGTTTTTCCCAGCGAACGATCCGCCGTGTAAACCATCTTCTTGGCTTTTTCACCCAGGTTGCGGCGCAGCACTGCGGGGCGACCGGCACGCAGATTGGGCTTGTAGGCGTAGAACTCATCCGGGTTCACTGCGCCTTGCACTACGGCTTCGCCCAAGCCATAACTGGCGGTGATGAACACCGCTTCGCGGAATCCGGATTCGGTATCCATGGTGAACATCACGCCGCTGGCGCCCTTGTCCGAACGCACCATGCGCTGCACGCCGGCGGACAGCGCGACCTGGCTATGCACAAAATTCTGGTGCACGCGATAGGCGATGGCGCGGTCGTTGTAGAGCGAGGCGAAAACTTCCTTGATCGCCGCCAGCACATTGTCGATGCCGTTGACGTTGAGAAAGGTTTCCTGCTGGCCGGCGAATGAGGCATCGGGCAAATCCTCGGCGGTGGCCGACGAGCGCACGGCCACGGAAACCTCGGTGCCGGATTGCTCCAGAAGTTTGTTATAGCCGCCGCGGATTTCCGCTTCCAGCGCCGCAGGGAAGGGCGCCTTCATCACCGATTCGCGGATCGCCTTGCCGGTTTTGGCCAGCGCATGTACATCGTCCACGTCGAGTGTTTCAAGCATGCCGTTGATGCGATCCGCCAGGCCCTCGTGCGCGAGGAATTCACGGTAGGCAGCGGCGGTAGTGGCATATCCATCCGGGACTTTCACGCCAGATTTGGCGAGATTGCAGATCATTTCGCCTAGCGAGGCATTCTTGCCGCCGACGGTCTCGACATCGTGCATGCCCAGCTCGGAATACCAGAGGACGTTCTTGCTCACATTGCTTCCCGGTTCAGTTACATTGAGCCACAGCTCGCGTGTCGCAAATTGTAAGGGATTAGGCAATGTCACAACCAAGAACCGTGTTCTTTATCTCCGATGGGACGGGGATCACGGCGGAGACGCTGGGCAACACCCTGTTGACGCAGTTCGACGGCGTCGAATTCCGCAAGAGCACGCTGCCGTTCATCAACACGCTGGAAAAGGCCAATGCGACGGTGGAGTACATCAATCACGTTGCGCAGCAGGGCGTTTCCAAGCCGCTGGTGTTCAGCACCACGGTGAGCGACGAGATCCGCATGGTGGTGCGCAAGGCCAATGCAGTTTTCATGGACCTGTTCGATGCCTATATCCATTCGATCGAGGCTGAGCTGGGCCAGAAGTCGACGCATGCGCAGGGGCGCGCGCACGGGGTCGCCGATGCGCGGCGCTACAGCGCGCGCATCGCGGCAATGAACTATGCGATGGAGCACGACGACGGCCAGTCCACACGCGATCTGGCCAAGGCCGACTTGATCCTGATTGCGCCCTCGCGTTGCGGCAAGACGCCGACCAGTCTTTATCTCGCCCTGCAGCACGGCCTGTACGCGACCAATTTCCCGTTGACCGACGACGATTTGGAGCAACTACGTCTGCCCAAATCGCTGGCAGGACTGGAAGCCAAATGCTTCGGGCTGACGTCAGATCCCGAGCGTCTCGCGCAAATCCGTACCGAGCGGCGACCGGGTTCGCGCTATGCCTCGCTGGCTCAGTGTGCTTTCGAGTTGCGCCAGGCCGAGCAACTGTATCGCCGGCACAATATTCCTTCTGCCAATGCCGCCAACATGTCAATCGAGGAAATCGCGACAGTGGTGATGCAGGAGAAGGATTTGCGCAGACAGACGTTCTGAGTGTCGTTTCGGCGTCACCCGCTATATCGCCGTTGTTGCTCGTAGTTGTTTTTATTTGTTAGTTATATATAAATATAATCAATATTAAAAAACAATCTCTGTGGACGCCCAATCTATAGCGGGTGCGTACGACTTGCCTTATGCCGTGCTTCGCTATGTAAAGTTTGTATAAACCAGTGTAGTCATGCGCGATTCAGCCGCATTATTCGAAATGAATTTTGAAGTTCGGGCTTCAGGAGATTTTTAATGAAATCTGCAAAACCACTGGCCTTGGCCGCTGCGTTGCTGGCCGCACTGGGCTCTTTTCCGGTGTGGGCAGTATTGGGCGGAGCGGCGACATCAATTCAGTCTGATGCCGCCGCGCTGAAGAGCGCAGTAACGCCAAGGACTACCAACCATGCGGACTTCACCGTGCAACGGCTGACCCTGCCAAATGGGACTCTGGTGGATGAATATGTCTCGGTGTCGGGGACGGTTTTCGCGCTGACCTGGCACGGCATGAGGCCGCCGGATTTATCCCAACTGCTTGGAACTTATTTTGCCGAATATCATGCAGCTGTAATCGCGCCTCGCCCGCACAGCCGCCCTGTGCAGATCAATACTGGCAGGATGACTTACCGGGCCGGCGGCCACATGCGCAGCTATTGGGGCAGCGCTCAAGTGCCTGCGCTTTTTCCGGCGGACGTGACAGCGGAGGACATCAAGTGAAGCTCTTGGGCAACTTGGCACTGGTGATGATGGTCACCGCTTTAGCGGCTGGATGCGGAAACAGCAGCAAAACGACAGGCTCCAACGTGCAGGCCATCAGCGTCAATCTCGGACCTGAGAATAATTATCCCAACGGTATTTTCACCTCGGTTACGGTGTGTGCGCCTGGAACCTCCACTTGCCAGACCATCAACGACGTGCTGGTGGATAGTGGTTCTTATGGTCTGAGGCTGTTGGGTTCGGCGGTCAACGGTGTTGCCCTGCCGCAGCAAGTGATCAGCGGTAACAGCATCGGTGAATGCACGCCGTTCGTCAGTAGCTTCACCTGGGGCCCGGTGGTGACGGCTGACGTCCGGATTGCCGGGGAGATGGCAAGCAGTGTTCCGGTGGCGATGATCGGCGCCTACAGCTCTATTCCATCGTTCCCGTCGCCACCGTCTGCTTGCTCCAGCGGCGCGGGCGCGGAATCGGATACCCTGGCGACACTCGGTGCCAACGGCATCCTCGGCATTGGTGTCTTTGCATCGGACTGTGGCAATAGCTGTGTGTCTGATCAAACCAATGATATTTACTTTGCCTGCAACGGCGGGGCGTGTGCCTCTACTGCACAAAGCCTCGCGAACCAGGTGCAGAACCCGGTAGCGCTCTTCGCCAGCGACAACAATGGCGTGCAAATTCAGTTGCCTGCCATCAGTAACAATGGTGAGGCAACCGCCTCAGGCTCTTTGATTTTTGGTATTGGAACGCAGTCCAACAACGGCCTGGGCTCGGCCCAAATCTTGACCACCGACAGCGGTGGCAATGTCAATACTGAATTCAATGGCACGTCCTATGCGGATGCAAGTTTCATCGATAGCGGCTCGAACGCACTATATTTCCCCGACAGTTCGATCACGCAGTGTACCGGCAATAATGCCGGTTTCTATTGCCCGGCTTCGACTCTGAGCTTGGCGGCAACCATGAGTGGACAAAACGGTGTATCGGTTAATGTGCCGTTTGCCGTCGCCAATGCCGACATGCTGTCTTCAGCCAACAATGGCAATAATGCTGCTTTCAACGACTTGGCCGCCAGCAGCGACTCTTCTGGCAGCGGGCTGACTGGAGATTTCGATTGGGGCCTGCCGTTCTTTTATGGCCGCAATGTCTACTTCGCGATTGCCGGCAGGAATGTAGCGGAAGCGCCGGTAGCGCCTTTCGTTGCTTATTGATTTCGCCGTACGAGAGCATGTACATCGTTCAGTAAAACGCTGTGCGATAAACCTCGTAGACATCAACGCGGCCGTCGGCAAAATAATCACTGGCGGGAAAGTCGAAAGTGCGGCTGGCACGGACATAGGTCAGCGTGGTCGGCGCTTCTGGATGGTTGGGGTCATAGACCGCGAAGACGATGTCCTGAGGCGTTTCGGTCGCGGCGTAGAGCAGCACGGCATGGTTGATGGTGATGTGCGGAAAGCGCACCAGGTGCACGATCGGCGGCCAGTCGGTATGGATTTCCTTGAGCAACTGCGCGGCGGTCTCTTGCTGGCTGTCGCGGCTGAACGGGAAAACCATTCTCCAGTTGCCGGTCTGGAAATAACTGTCGACCGAGCCTCCAGCCTCGTTCTTGATCAGGCCGGTCCAGTCCGCGCTGAATTCACGTAAATCTGCATAGCCGGGTACGACCACCGGTGCCGGATCAGGCGTGGTGTCGCGCACGCTGCGCGCGAGCACTTCGCGGATCAGCCCGCGGTAAGTGCGCTCATCCGCCCTGGCGAGCGTGGGCGCGAAGCGCGCATGCAGGAAAAACTGGCGTGCCGTACGCACCAGTACGAAGCAGCGGTGGATGTATGTTGGCTCCGGTTCAACGCTGATGAATTCAGTCTTGCCGGTCAGTGGGTCGTGTTTGTAAATCCAGTCGAGCTGGTTGGCGAAGGCCAGAGTGTCCTTGGGAAAAGCGAATGCACGGCTGGTGGGCGTGATGCGGATCGGTGCGGCCGCGCAGCCGCTGATTGCGAGTGCCAGCAGCGGCCATAGCCACCACCGGCGCTGGCGTAGACGGTTACAGATATGTGCGCAACGCTGCGTCAAAGACTGAATCTCCGTGCGGATATTTTGGAATCAGGTCACGACGCTCGGCGTCTTGCGGCCGGTGATCTCACCGATGCGGATGATTTTTTCGGCGATATTGGCCAGCGGCGCGAGCGCGTCGGCGGTCTTCCAGGCCAGTGACGCCGCGCCGCGCTCGTAACGCTCAAGGTAGAGTCGCAGGGTGGCACCCTTGGTGCCGGTGCCGGAAATTCGCAGGATTATGCGGGCGTTGTCGCCGAACACCACGCGCAGGCCCTGGCTGACGGCGCGGCTGCCATCGACCGGGTCCTGGTACTCGAATTCGTCGGCCTGGGTCACATCCCAGTCGTCGAATTTGCGGTCCCTGAGCGCAGGCATCGAGCCGGAAAATTCCTGCATCACGCGAGACGCGACCACGCCGGTGAGATCGTCATAATCATGGCGCGCGTAATAGTGGCGGCCATAATGCTGCCAGTGCTGCTCGGCGAGTTCCTTCACCGACAGGCCGGTGGCCGCCAGCACGTTGAGCCACGCCAGCACCGCCCACAGGCCGTCTTTTTCACGGACATGGCTGGAGCCGGTGCCGAAACTTTCCTCGCCGCACAGGGTAATGCGATCAGCGTCGAGCAGGTTGCAGAAGAATTTCCAGCCGGTTGGTGTTTCATGACACTCGATGGTGCGCGCCTCGGCGACCTTGTCGATTGCGCGGCAGGTCGGCATCGAACGGGCGACGCCCTTGAGGCCGTCGCGATAGCCTGGCAACTTGTCGAGATTGGCCGCAAGCATCGCCAGTGAATCGCCCGGTGAGATGAACAGGCCACGCCCGAGAATCATGTTGCGATCGCCATCGCCGTCTGATGCCGCGCCAAAATCCGGCGCGTCGGCGCCGAGCATCAGGTCAACCAGCGGCTTGGCATAGATCAGGTTGGGATCGGGATGGCCGCCACCGAAATCCTCCAGCGGGGTGACATTGGCCACCGAGTTGTGCGGTGCGCCGAGCAGGTCGACGAAGATGCGCTGCGCATAGGGGCCGGTGACGGCGTGCATGGCGTCAAAACGCAGGCTGTGGCCCTTGCGGAACCATTCGCGCATGAGGTCAAAGTCGAATAACTGCTGCATCAGTTGCGCGTAATCGTCCACGCAATCGACGATCTCGATTTCCAGCGATCCCAGCGATTGCAGGCCGCGGCGGTCGAGATCGACGTAGCTGCCGTCGACGATGTGGTAGCGGTTCAGCAACTTGCTGTGCGCATAGATGCGGTCGGTGAGCCCTTCGCCGGCCTGACCGCCGTTGGCGATGTTGAACTTGATGCCGAAATCGCCATCGGGACCGGCCGGATTGTGGCTCGCGGTGAAGATGAAGCCACCGGCGGCGTGGTGCTTGCGGATCAGGTGCGAGGCGGCCGGTGTCGACAGCAGGCCGCCCTGTCCGACAATGACGCGTTGAACGCCGTTGGCCGCGGCCATCGCGATCGCGGTCTGGATTGCGGCGCGGTTGTGGTAGCGGCCGTCGCCGCCCAGCACCAGGATTTTGCTGCGCAGCTCGGGCACGCAGTCGAACACCGATTGCAGGAAATTTTCCAGGTAATGAGGCTGCTGGAACACCGCGACTTTCTTGCGCAGTCCGGCGGTGCCGGACTTCTGGTCGAGATAGGGTTTGGTGAGCACTTCGCGCGCGGACATGGGTTTGTTCATTGTTGGAGTACCTTTTTCTATCTTATAGTCGGGCCATGCAAATCACGAATGCCGGTTATCTCTGTCCCTGCTGCGGCAAGCCGCGCAGTATTTCGCACCTGATGGAAATCTACGAAACCAATTTTCGCCTGTTACAGCGCCTGCTGCCGGAACTGGACCTGCCGTCCGATCACGCAATCTCGCCCAGCGAGTCTGAGCCATCCTTGCATCTGCAGGTGCTGGCGCGGGACCGTTACACGCTGACGCTCAAGCTGACCTACGAATTCATCAGTGCCGACGGAGTACAGCGCCAGCCCGATTTGTGGATACGGGTATATCGTGATGCCGGCGTTGTCGAAGCCCTCGATTGCAGTCACCGGCCGCCGTGGCTGGCGGAGGATGACGCCGACCCGCAGGCCGGTGCATTTTTTGACAGCCAGTGGCGGCGCAATGTGCTGCTCGGAAAATGGCTGGATTACCTGCTTGAGCGCGGTCACGGCTTCGGTCTGGCGCGCTGCCCGCGCATGCTGGTAGCGGTATGAACGCACGTTACCGGTTGTTCACAGCCTGTGCGGCCCTGTTCGTGGTGATTTTGTCACCGGCAGTTCTGGCCGCCGCCGATAACACCGCAGACATTCTCAGGACTGGCGTGCAGCCCGGCGGTATCGCACCGGAGGCGGGCGGGTTCGTGATCCAGGGACCCAAGGGCATCAAGCTCAGCCACATGCGTGGCAAAGTTGTGGTGGTGGATTTCTGGGCATCATGGTGTGCACCTTGCCTGGAGTCCATTCCTCAGCTCAATGCGATGCGCGAATCGCTGATGAAACAGGGCTACGGCGGTCGCTTCGAGGTGCTCGGCGTCAGTCTCGACCAGGAAGTGGCGCTTGCGCGGCGCTTCCTGGCGCGCACGCCGGTGAGTTATCCGGTGGTGGATGACATGCTCGGCATTTCCACCCAGACCTATGGCGTCTGGCGTCTGCCGGCGACCTATCTGGTCGATCAGAGCGGCAGGGTCGATTTCATCTGGTTCGGCTACGGCAAGGATTTCACCACAGACCTGCGCAACCGTATCATTGTGCTGCTCAACCAGCCGGCCGCCAACGGATTCCAGTTGCGCAAGCCGCCTGGTTCCTGAGCGTATTTTTTGCATTTACCGGAGTTCGCATGCTTTACGCACTGGATCAGCGCAGCCCGAAACTGGCCGAGGGCAGTTGGATCGCGGATGGCGCCACTGTCATCGGTTCGGTCACGCTGGAACGCAACGCCAGCGTCTGGTTCGGCTGCGTGCTGCGCGGCGACAACGATGACCTGATCGTCGGCGAGAACAGCAATGTGCAGGACGGCTCGGTGCTGCATACCGATCCGGGCATCAAGCTGCGCATCGGCCGCGACTGCACCGTCGGCCACCTGGTGATGCTGCACGGCTGCGAGATCGGCGACAACACCCTGATCGGCATCAAGAGCGTGATTCTCAACCGCGCGCGCATCGGCAAAAACTGCATCGTCGGCGCCAACGCGCTGGTCACCGAGGGCAAGCAGTTTCCCGACAACAGCATGATTCTCGGCGCGCCGGCCAAGCTGGTGCGCGAACTGACGCCGCAGGAAGTGCAGATCAATACGCTGATGGCGCGGCACTACGTCGACAATGCGCGGCGCTACCGCGAAAAGCTGCGCGCGTTATAGGCCGCAACGGGATTTGCAGCGTCACCCGCTGTTGCGATGGGTGGCAGGCAGCATGTGCTGTTTAATATAATAAATATAAATAAATCATATCTATTATAAAGGAATGCGGGCGCCCGATGCAGACAGCGGGTGGTGCTGCAGCCGCGTTACAACTGCTTTGGCGTCATCAGGTGCTGTAGTTTGCCGCTGCCGTCCGCCAGGTCGATCCAGCGCGTAACACAAAGTGAAAAACTCGCCAGCGCGCAGGTCGGCAGTTCGTCGCATGTGCCGTCGCCGAGACGCTGCGCGAGTTCGCTGATTCCCGGATTGTGGCCGAACAGCATCACCCGCCGATGTGCTGCATCGAGCATGCACAGGATGCCCATGAGCGTGTCGGCCGAGGCTTCGTAGATGCCCGGTTCCAGGCGCAGGCGGCTGTCGACTATGCCCAGTACCGCAGCAAAAACCCGTGCTGTGCTGAGCGCGCGCTGTGCAGGGCTGCTGACAATCAGGTCTGGCGGCGAAAGGTGCCGGGCGGTCCACTGCGCCATCCGCGGCGCATCGCGTTCGCCGCGCGGGTTGAGCGGACGATCGAAGTCGCGCTGACCCGCATCGGCCCAGGAGGACTTGGCGTGGCGCACCAGGGTCAGTTCAAGCATGCGCGTCCGCCGTCGTTGCGGCCAGGTAGATATCGAAGCGCGCCTGCGTGCCCTTGAGGCTGAGCGTCGGCGCGCAATCCGCCAGCCACGGCGCGCGCAGCGGCCGCTTGACCACGACGCGTCGCCGCGCGCAGGCCCGCGCCGGTTGTAGCAGGGCATCGGCGTCAGGGTCGCCCCGCGTCAATTCCCGGAATAGCTGCATTTCCTTCTGCGGCAGCGCGGATTTGGCGGCATGCGGATACATCGGGTCGAGGTAGATCGCGTCCCAGTGTTGGTCCTGTTGCAGCAGGCGGCGCGCGTCGGTTGCGACGATGTCGATGCGCCGGGCGATCGACTGCATTGCCGCATCCCGCAGGGCGCGCTGCTGCGCGTCCATCAGCAGTGCGAGGATCTGCGGATGGCGTTCGGTCATCGTCACCTGAAGGCCGAGGGCGGCGAGGGTAAAGCCGTCGCGGCCGAGACCGGCGGTGGCGTCGAGCACGCTGACGATCTCGCGCTTGCGATGCAGGCCGAAGGCGCGAGCCAGCAATTGTTTGCGACCGGCGGAGATGCGCCGGTGCTGTTCTGCGCTGGCCCAGTCGGCGCAGATGCTGCCGTAATCCGGGTGGTGCGCGGCGCGGAGTTGCAGACAGCCATCGTGCGATTCCAGCACAAAAGAAAGGCCCTGAACCTCGCGGTCCAGGGCCTGGTCATGCACTGCTTGTGGTTCAGGCAAGCTTGGAAGAGTCGAAGAACTCGGCCATGCGCTGCGCCAGCATGAGGTCGCCGTCGACCTGCAGCTTGCCGGTCATGAACGCGGTCATGCCGTTGAGTTCGCCTTTCATCAGGGCGACGAAGTCGTCGTCTTCCATGGTGATGGTGACATCGCTGTTCGGCGCGCTGCCTTCGGTGACGGCGCAGGTGCCGCCCTTGATGGTGGCGTAGGCCGGCTTGGAGGTATTGAACTGCAGGGTGCAGTCGGTGCCCGCGGCGGCGTCCGCATTGAAGGCGGCGGGCAGTTTCTTCAGAAGATCGAGAGCGGCTGACATCGGTGACTCCGTGTTTGGGTAATTAAAATGTGAGGCCGAATACTAACGGTGTCGGCGGCGGCAGGCAATGCAAGGGCCAAACCTGGTAATTGTCCTTACTGGCGCCGCGGAGCCGGCGCAGCGACAGCGCCGTTCAATGCGTCCAGCACCCGCTGCGCCGCAGCGGGCGCGAGCAGGACGACGTTGATGCTGCCGCGATAGATGCGCCCGGCAGCGTGCAAGGCTCCGATGGCTTGCGCATCATCTTGATGATGCAGCACGACATAATCGCGTGATTCGGCGAAATCGCTACGCAAGCGTTTGAAAGCGCGGAACGCGCTGCCCTTGGGCCGGCTGCTTGCGAGGTCGATTTCGCGCAGGCTGCGCCAGTCCAGTCCGGCGCTCATGCGGTCGTGCCGAGCAGGAAGTGCGCGCGGGCGACGGCGATCGGCTGATCCGGCGATTTCTGCCAGCAGCGGATCATTACCTGCGCGACGCGCTGGCCGGCACGCGAGACCTCACAGTCCGCATAGCAGTCTTCCGCGCGCCCCGGCTTGAGGTAGTCGATCGAGAAATCGATGCTTTTGGGTACGCGCGCTTCATCGAGTTGCAGCAGCAGGTGCAGGATCGCGGCATTTTCCATGAATGCGGCGGTGACGCCGCCGTGCAGCGCGGGCAGGGCGGTGTTGCCGATCAGCGTCTCGGCAAAGGGCAGGTGCGAGCGCGGCTGGCCGTCGTGCAGCTGCAGCCCGACCCTGAGATAACGCGCATACGGCACCAGGCCGATCAACTGCTCGAAATCACCCTGCATGCGGGCGGCCTGGCGGGCCGCGCTGAATGCGTTCATCACAGCGTCCTCTGTTTTTTGCGCGACGACAGCATGAATACCGATTGCGAGGTTGCCACCGGCGCGTCCACGTCGTCCTGCCAGACGCGGGCACGCACGAAGGCGATGTGAGTGCTGACTCGGTAACACTCGGCGCGGCAGTTCAGCGCAAGATCGCGCAGTGCCGGCCGCAGATAATCCATGCGCAGGTCCAGCGTCGCGACCGGCTCATAGCGCTCGAGTTTCGCCAGCACCGCGACGCCGCTGACGCTGTCCACCAGCGTCGTGATGACGCCGGTATGGATCAGGCCGCGCAGCGGATCGCCGAGCCAGTCCTCACGAAACGGCAGATTGGCATCCACATGTTCGGCACAGACATCGCCGACGCAGATGCCAAGTTCGCGCACATGCGGCACAGCGGTGCTGAAGCGAGTGCCCAAAGCCAGATGGTAGGAATTTGCGGACATGAAAACCGTGAGGGCGAACCGGACGAATGGTGCGCCGTTATACACTGCGGGAACCGCAGCGGGCACCCGCTGTGCCTGAGATGTCAGCATGGTTAGTTATTAAGTATTAATCATAATGAAATATTATCAATATAATAAAACACATTCTTTGTGCTGGCCCTGGATAGCGGGAGCGCCTGCGCATGGTGTCTGAACTCGAACAGCGCCTGCGCCGTGCGCTGGCAGCGACCAGCGATCGGCTGCCGCGGCCGGTCTCGCATTTGGAGTTGCCGCCGGCGTTGCAAAAGCTGCTGCTGCTGCCGTTGGTTGGCAGCTTGCGTCCTGCTGCAGTGCTGGTGGCGGTGATGCGCCGTGCGGACGGCCCCACCATCCTGCTGACGCGCCGCGCCGATCACCTGCGCAGTCACAAGGGCCAGGTCAGTCTCCCCGGCGGGGGTCGCGATGCGGGCGATGTTTCCATCGCCGCGAATGCCTTGCGCGAGGCGCATGAAGAGATTGGTTTGTCGCCGGAGCAGGTCGACGTGGTGGGCTATCTCGACGACTATCCGACCATCACCCGCTATCGCGTTACGCCGGTGGTGGGGGTGGTCGAGGGCGATCCGGCATTGCGGGCAGATGCGGCGGAAGTCGCGGAAATCTTCGAGGTGCCGCTGGCTTTTGTGCTGGAGCCGGCGAATTTCGAGCGCAAATTCCTGACGCGGTCGGGGATCAAGATGCCGTTCTTCGAGCTGAATCACGCCGGTCACCGCATCTGGGGCGCCACCGCCGGCATGCTGTGGAATCTGGCGGAGAAGGTAAATGCCGGATTCTGATCCGCTGGACGAAGCGCTGCGCATGCAACTGGCGGCTGCGCGGCTGGGTTTCGACTGGCGCGAAACCGCTGAATTATGGGATAAGCTGGCCGAGGAAATCGGCGAACTGCAAGAGGCTATGACCGAAGGGCCGGAGCGCATCCGTGATGAACTGGGCGATCTGCTGTTCATGGTGGTCAATCTGGCGCGTCATCTTCACACCGATCCGGCGCTGGCACTGTCGGGTGCCAATCAAAAGTTCAATAGTAGATTTAACTATATAGCCCAACATATTGATAAATTACCGGAAATAGGCGACCCTCGACGACTGGATGCAATGGAAAAATTGTGGCAGGACGCCAAACGACTGGAGCGGATGCAGGACCGTGCTGAATAAGGCCCGCATTACGTGCAACTAACAGGGAGGTAGAGCGATGCGAATTGGAATTGTGGTGGATTCGGCCTGCGATCTGCCTCCTGAATACATCGCCGCACACAATATTCAGATCCTGCCGATCACGATCCATCTGCAGGGCCAGGACCTGGTTGATACACGCGATGCCGCGCAGACCCTGAATTTCTACAAGAAACATGCGGGCACCGCCGGAGATGCCGGCACTTCGCCGTTCACGATAGAGCAGATCAAGAACGTGTTCCTGTCCAAGCTGGTGCTGGACTATGACTACGTGTTCTGCCTGACCATCGCCAGCAGCCGCAGCCCGATTCACGAAAATGCGACCAAGGCATCATTTGCGATTCTCAGCGAGTACAAGGCAGTGCGCGCCAAAGCCGGTGTGCAGGGGCCGTTTTCACTGCGTGTCATCAACACGCAAAATCTGTTTGCCGGCCAGGCCATCACCGCGGTCGAGGCGGTGCGCATGATCAAGCTCAACCCCAATCCCAACAAGATCCGTGAGCGGCTGGATTACCTGGCGGAAAACACCTATGGCTACATGGTCCCGCGCGACCTGCGCTACCTGCGCGTCCGAGCGCAGAAAAAAGGCGATCACAGCGTCGGCTGGGTTAGTGCCATGCTCGGCACTGCGCTGGACATCAAGCCGCTGCTACGCGCTTATCGCAACAACACCGAGCCGGTCGCCAAGATGCGGCACTTTGAAGACAGCGTCGAAAAATGTTTCAGCTATGTAGCACGACGCATCAACCAGAACGGCCTGCTGACACCGACCTTCAGCCTCAGCTACGGCGGTGAATTGAGCGAGATGGAAAGCCTGCCGGGGTATGAACCGCTGATGAAGCTGTGCCGCGAGCGCCAGATCGAAGTCATCAAGAGCGTCATGAGCATCACCGGTGGCGTCAATGTCGGCGAGGGCGCACTGGCATTCGCCTTCGCTGCGGAACCTCACCAATTGAGTCTGTAACCGATACCGGTTGTATCGTGGTCTTCCGGTTAAACTTCGCAAAATTCCGGAACTCTCCCGCATGAGCACTCCCACTCGCATCGCCATCCTCGGCGCAACCGGCCGCATGGGCCGCGCCATCATCCAGTCTGTAGCACAGAATTCCGATCTGGTTCTGGCCGCGGCGCTTGATCGCTCCGGCAATCCGCTGCTGGGTCTGGATGCCGCGACCCAGGCCGGCCTGCCGCCGGCAGGCGTTGCGGTCACCGATGACTTGCAGGCCGTCGCCGGCCGCTTTGATGTCCTGATCGATTTCTCGCGGCCGGAGGCCACGCTGGCGGCGCTGCCGGTGTGCCTCGCCCATGGCCGCGGCATGGTGATCGGCACCACCGGCTTCACGCCGCAGCAGAAGGCCGAACTCGCAAGCGCCGCGCGCAAGATACCGATCTGCCTGTCGGCCAACTACAGCATCGGTGTCAATGTCACGCTGAAGTTGCTGGAACTGGCGGCGAAGACGCTGGGCGATGGCTATGACGTGGAAATCGTCGAAGCGCATCATCGCCACAAGATTGATGCGCCCAGCGGCACCGCGCTGCGCATGGGTGAGGCCGTCGCTGCAGGACTGGGGCGCGATCTCAAGGACTGCGCGGTTTACGAGCGCTACGGCAATACCGGCGCGCGTCCCGCCAAAACGATCGGTTTTGCCACGGTGCGCGGCGGCGATGTGGTCGGCGATCACACCGTGATGTTCCTGGGCGAAGGCGAACGTGTCGAGATCGTGCACAAGGCGACCAGCCGTGGCAATTTTTCCGGCGGCGCGGTCAGGGCCGCGGCCTGGCTCAGGAACCGTCCGGCGGGTCTCTATGAAATGCGCGATGTTCTAGGTCTTTAGCCAGGGCGATGACTGTGAATCCCGGGTACAGGACGCGCGACGCGGTCTCGAATCCGGAAGGCCGTTTCGAGTCGCTCCGCCGCGAGCGCGTGGATGACGGCTGGAGCGGCGGCGATGAACCGCCGCCGCTCGACACCACGGTCACGGCAGAGCAGGCGCGCAGCATCATCACCCGCAACGACTCGCCCGATATTCCGTTCGAGCAGTCGATCAATCCTTACCGTGGCTGCGAGCACGGCTGCATTTACTGCTTCGCAAGGCCGACACACGCTTACCTCAACCTTTCTCCGGGCCTCGATTTCGAGACGCGGTTGTTCTACAAGGCCGATGCGGCGGCGTTGCTGGAGCGGGAGTTGCGCCGCCCCGGGTATCGCTGCAGCCTGATCAATATCGGCTCCAGCACCGACCCTTACCAACCGATTGAGCGGCGATTGCGGGTGACGCGCTCGATCCTTGAAGTGCTGCGGGCTTTCCGGCATCCGCTGACCATCGTCACCAAGTCGACGCTGGTCGAGCGCGATCTCGATATCCTGGCCGAAATGGCGCAGGTCCGGTTGGCTTCAGTGGCGATTTCAGTCACGCAGATGAGCGACGGTCTCAAGCGCACGCTGGAACCGCGGGCGGCCTCGTCGGAGGCGCGCCTGCGCACGATCCGGCGCCTGAGCGAGGCGGGTGTTCCGGTGTTCGTGCTGTTTGCGCCGGTCATTCCCTGCGTCAACGATGCCGACATGGAACGTGTGCTCGAAGCAGCGGCCGGGGCCGGGGCGCAGGGTGCGGGCTATGTCTTCCTGCGCCTGCCGCACGAAGTCGCACCGTTGTTCCGCGAGTGGCTGCAGACCCATATGCCGCTGCGTGCGGCGCATGTGATGAGCCTGGTACAGCAGGCGCGCGGCGGCAGGGATTATGACGCGCAGTGGGGCAGCCGCATGCGCGGGCAGGGCGAGTTCGCTGACCTGATCGCGCAGCGCTTCCGTCTGGCCTGTCGCAGGCTGGGCCTGGACCGCGGCCGCACCTGGCAACTCGACACGAGCCGGTTTTCTGTTCCGGCCAGGGCCGGCGACCAGATGAATCTTGGATTTTGAGCGGCGCGACAAGGCACGGAAAATTTTTAATGGACGCGAGGCGTTTGGGAACGTAAAATATCCGTCTAATCCTGAACGGGGGCCGTGGCCCCCGTTTCCATGTCTGTCCGCGGATTAGCCACCAAAGTCCTGTGCCGATGACCCAACTCAAGCCGGCCCTACTCGCCCTCGCCGACGGCAGTATTTTCAAAGGCGTTTCCATCGGCATTGACGGGCAGTCGGTCGGTGAGGTGGTATTCAATACCGCCATGTCCGGTTACCAGGAAATTCTCACCGATCCCTCCTATCGTGAGCAGATCGTCACCCTGACTTATCCGCACATCGGTAACGTCGGCACCAACGCCGCCGACGCCGAATCGGAGCGCGTGCAACTGGCGGGACTGGTGCTGCGCGAAGTGCCGCGGCCGCACAGCAGTTACCGTTCGACGCAGGATTTCAGCGCCTATCTGCGCGAGCACCGCGTAGTCGCGATTGCCGGCATCGATACGCGCCGGCTGACGCGCCTGCTGCGTGACAAAGGCGCGCAGAACGGCTGCATCATGGCTGGCGCTGTCAATGAAAAGTCGGCATTGAAGACGGCGCAGGCTTTTCCCGGGCTCAAGGGCATGGACCTTGCCAAGGTAGTGACGACGCCGAAAGCATACGAGTGGACTCATGCGACCTGGATCGGTCCCGACGAGAATCGTGCGGCGGTACCGCAGCGTTTCCATGTGGTGGCCTATGACTTCGGCGTCAAGCACAACATCCTGCGCATGCTGGCGGACCGCGGCTGCAAGGTCACGGTAGTGCCGGCGCAGACTACGGCTGCGAACGTGTTCAAGCTCAAGCCGGATGGCGTGATGATGTCCAACGGCCCCGGCGATCCGGAGCCTTGCGATTACGCGATCAAGGCCGCGCGGGAATTCATGGCGAAAAAACTGCCGTTTTTCGGCATCTGCCTGGGTCATCAGATTCTCGGCCTTGCCATCGGCGCGAAGACTCTCAAGATGAAATTCGGCCATCACGGCGCCAATCACCCGGTGCAGGATCTCGAGAGCGGCCGCGTGCTCATCACCAGCCAGAACCACGGCTTTGCGGTAGATGAGGCGACCTTGCCGGCGAATGTCAGGATTACGCACAAGTCGCTGTTCGACGGCTCCCTGCAGGGCATCCGCCTGACCGATGTGCCCGCATTCGGCTTCCAGGGACATCCCGAAGCCAGTCCCGGGCCGCATGATTTGGATTACCTGTTTGATCGCTTCATCCAGATGATGGGTCGCTGAGCCATGCCGAAACGCACAGATATCAAGAGCATCCTCATCATCGGCGCCGGCCCGATCGTGATCGGCCAGGCCTGCGAGTTCGATTACTCGGGTGCACAGGCCTGCAAGGCGCTGCGCGAGGAGGGCTACCGGGTCATTCTGGTGAACTCGAATCCGGCGACGATCATGACCGATCCGGAAACCGCGGACGCGACCTATATCGAGCCGATCCGCTGGCAGACGCTGGCGCGCATCATCGAAAAAGAAAGACCCGACGCGCTGCTGCCGACCATGGGCGGTCAGACCGCGCTGAATTGCGCGCTGGATCTGGCACACCACGGCGTGCTGGAAAAATTTGGCGTGCAGATGATCGGCGCGAGCGAGAAGGCGATTGATCTGGCCGAAGACCGCTTGAAATTCCGTGATGCGATGACTGAAATTGGCCTGGGTTCGGCCAAGTCAGGCGTCGCGCATACGATGGAAGAAGCACGCAGCCTTCAGACCACCATCGGCTTCCCGGTAATCATCCGGCCGTCGTTCACGCTGGGCGGCACTGGTGGCGGCATTGCCTACAACGTCGAGGAATTCGAGGAGATCGTCACTCGCGGCCTCGACCTTTCGCCGACCACCGAAGTGTTGATTGAGGAATCCCTGCTCGGCTGGAAAGAGTACGAGATGGAAGTGGTGCGCGATCGCAACGACAACTGCATCATCATCTGCTCGATCGAGAATTTCGACCCGATGGGTGTGCACACCGGCGACTCGATCACTGTTGCGCCGGCGCAGACGCTGACCGACAAGGAATACCAGATCATGCGCGACGCCAGCATCAAAGTGCTGCGCAAGATCGGCGTCGAAACCGGCGGCTCCAACGTGCAGTTCTCGATCAATCCGGATAACGGTCGCATGATCGTGATCGAAATGAATCCGCGAGTTTCGCGTTCCTCCGCGCTGGCGTCGAAGGCCACCGGATTCCCGATTGCCAAGGTCGCGGCCAAGCTCGCGGTCGGCTACACGCTGGACGAATTGCGCAACGACATTACCGGCGGCATGACGCCGGCGTCGTTCGAGCCGAGCATTGATTATGTCGTTACCAAGATTCCGCGCTTTACCTTCGAGAAATTCCCGCAGGCGGACTCGCGGCTGACGACGCAGATGAAATCGGTGGGCGAGGTCATGGCCATCGGCCGCAATTTCCAGGAATCGCTGCAGAAGGCCATGCGCGGGCTGGAAGTTGGCTCCGATGGTTTTGAACCGCAGGTCAGTGATTTTGGCGAAGCATCCATCAGCCGCATTCGCGAAGAATTGTCCACGGCGCGGCAAAATCGCCTGTGGTACATCGGCGATGCTTTCCGCGCCGGCATGAGCGTGGACGAGGTTTTCCGCCTGAGCCGGATCGATCCCTGGTTCCTGGAGCAGATCGAGGAATTGATTCATACCGAAAAGGAAATTCACCAGCACAAGATCAGCAAGATCGAGGAAGCTGATCTGCGGCGCTACAAGCGGCTGGGCTTCTCGGATCGCCGCCTGGCCAAGTTGCTGGGTGTGAAGGAAGAAACAGTGCGCGTGCGCCGGCACAAGCTGGGCGTGCGTCCGGTCTACAAGCGTGTGGACACCTGCGCGGCGGAATTTCCGTCGGCCACGGCCTACCTGTATTCCAGCTACGACGAGGAATGCGAGGCCGCACCGAGTCAGCGTGACAAGATCGTCGTGCTGGGCGGCGGACCCAACCGCATCGGCCAGGGCATCGAGTTCGATTACTGCTGCGTGCATGCGTCGATGGCGCTGCGCGAGAATGGTTTTGAAACCATCATGATCAACTGCAACCCGGAGACAGTGTCCACGGATTACGACACCTCCGACCGTCTCTACTTCGAGCCGCTGACCTTCGAAGACGTGATGGAGATTATCGACCTGGAAAAACCCAAGGGCGTGATCGTACAGTTCGGCGGACAAACTCCGTTGAAGCTGTCGCGCCAGCTTGAAGCCGCCGGCGCGCCAATCATTGGCACGACGCCTGATTCGATCGATCTGGCCGAGGACCGCGAGCGCTTCCAGAAGCTGGTCGACAAACTCGGCTTGTTGCAGCCGCCGAATGGCACGGCGACTTCGATCAAGCAGGCGCTGGCGGTTGCGGACAAGGTCGGCTACCCGCTGGTGGTGCGGCCGTCTTATGTGCTGGGCGGGCGCGCGATGGAAATCGTCCATGACGTCGACGATCTGACCCGCTACATGACCGAGGCGGTCAAGGTCTCCAACGAGTCGCCGGTGCTGCTCGACCGCTTCCTCAACAATGCCATCGAAGTGGACGTGGACGCGCTGGCCGACGGCACCGACGTGGTGATCGGCGGCATCATGGAGCACATCGAGGAAGCCGGCGTGCATTCCGGCGATTCCGCATGCTCGCTACCGGCGTATTCACTGCCGCAGAGAGTGCAGGACGATATCCGCGAGCAGATGGTCAAGCTGGCCAAGGCGCTGAAGGTCGTCGGCCTGATGAATGCGCAGTTCGCGGTACAAGGCGAGACGGTCTATCTGCTGGAAGTGAATCCGCGCGCATCGCGCACCTCGCCGTTTGTGTCCAAGGCCACCGGGCGGCCGCTGGCCAAGATTGCCGCACGCTGTATGGCCGGGATCAGCCTGCGCGAGCAAGGCATTACCGGTGAAGTGATTCCACCGTATTACTCGGTGAAGGAATCGGTGTTCCCGTTCAACAAGTTCCCCTCCGTCGATCCGCTGCTGGGACCGGAGATGCGCTCCACCGGCGAGGTCATGGGCGTTGGCAACCACTTTGGCGAGGCCTTCAACAAGGCGCTGCTGGCGGCGGGCATGACCGTGCCGCGTGCCGGTACCGCGTTCATCAGCGTGCGCGAGAGCGACAAGCCCAAGGCGATCGAACTGGCGCGCATCCTCTCCGGCAGGGGATTCCGGGTGTTGGCGACGCACGGTACAGCGGCGGCGATCTCTGCTGCCGGCATTGCCTGCGAAGGTGTCAACAAGGTCAAGGAAGGCCGGCCGCATTGCGTCGACATGATCAAGAACGGCGAGATTCACTTCATCGCCAATACCACCGAAGGCAAGAAATCCATCGAGGAATCCCGCTCGATACGCGGCGCGGCGATCCAGAACAAGCTGTGCTATTTCACCACTATTGCCGGCGCACTGGCTGCAGCGGTGGCGATGGGCTATCTGGATGAAGAGGGCGTGAATCGCCTGCAGACTTTGCATGCGCGCATGAATTGAGCACGTTTGTTTTGGGCATGTCTGCTTGGCTTACGCCGGGTGGGACTTGAATGCTATTGTTTCTTTGAAAAATCTATCAACGCACCACCCGCTATCGAGTGCTCCAGGCTTCAATGCGTTATTAAATATGTAATTATATTAAATATATTACATAAAATATAACAAATTATCCTGCTTCACCACGACCAGCGGGTCGTCATAAATTTACGATCTAACGACATGAGCAAACATCCTCTGACGCTGCGCGGTGCGGACCTCCTGCGCGAAGAATTGCGAGTCCTGAAGTCCGAGACGCGGCCGCGCATCATTGCTGCGATTGCCGAGGCGCGCGCGCATGGCGATCTCAAGGAAAACGCCGAATATCACGCGGCGCGTGAGCAGCAGAGTTTCGCCGAGGGACGGATTGCCGAAATCGAATCGAAGCTGTCGCTGGCGCAGGTGATTGATGTGGCCAAGCTGCCGGCCAACGGCAAGGTGGTTTTTGGCGCCACCGTCGAGCTTGCGGACATCGACAGCGGCGATGAACTGAAATACCAGATCGTTGGCGAGGACGAAGCCAACACCAAGGCCGGGCGGATTTCGTACAGTTCACCGATCGCACGCGCGCTGATTGGCAAGAGCGAAGGCGACATCGCCCAGGTGCAGGCCCCGGGCGGCATCCGTGAACTGGAAATCGTCAAGGTTCATTACATCTAAATGGCGCGAGGCGGATTCACTGAGCAAGAAGCGCAGCAATAGCTCGGCACGCTGGATAGCAGAGCATGAGAACGATCCCTACGTGCAGCAGGCGCGCAAGCTGGGCTATCGCTCGCGTGCGGTATTCAAGCTGAAGGAAATCCAGGAAAAATACCGCATTCTCAAGCCCGGACAGATTGTCGTGGACCTGGGCGCCGCACCTGGCGGCTGGAGCCAGATGGCACGTCCGATGCTGGGCCCGAAGGGGATTTTGATCGCGCTGGATATCCTGGCTATGGATCCGCTGCCAGATGTTCTGTTCATTCAGGGAGACTTTCGCGATGACGTGGTGTTGCGGCAACTGGAGCAGGAAGTCGGCGAACGCGCGGTAGACCTTGTTTTATCCGATCTGGCCCCCAACATCTCCGGTATCGACACCGCCGATCAGGCGTCGAGCATGTATCTATGTGAACTGGCGCTGGAGTTTGCCAGGATTCACCTGAAGCCACGCGGCCAGTTTCTGGTCAAGGTGTTTCAGGGCGAGGGCTTTGAGGTTTACCTGAAGACTTTGCGGCAGACGTTTGAGTCGGTGACGATACGCAAGCCCAAGGCGTCACGGCCACGCAGTCGCGAGGTGTATTTGCTGGCGAAGAATTTTAGGGCGGTGTAAGGTGCCAACAGCAGTAACCGTAGAGGACTGAGGCGTTGAACGATCTGGCAAAAAATCTGCTGCTCTGGGTGGTCATACTCGTCGTGCTGATGAGCGTGTTCCAGAGTTTCAGCAATCGTGGACATACCGCCAACACGCTGGCGTATTCGGACTTCCTGAGTCAGGTCAAGCAGGGTAATGTCGCTGACGTCAAGATCGAGGGCCAGAATCTGAGCGGCGAACTCAAGGGTGGCACCCAGTTCACCGCGATCAGCCCTGAAACCGACAACAGCGCCATGATCGGTGCATTGATCGACAACCATGTGAAGTTCGACGGCCAGTTACCCAAGGAAACGCCTTGGCCGCTGCAACTTCTGTTCAATGCTTTCCCGATCCTGCTGCTGATCGCAGTCTGGGTCTACTTCATGCGCCAGATGCAGGGTGGCGGCGGTGGCCGCGGCGCGATGAGCTTCGGCAAGTCGCGTGCGCGCATGCTGACCGCGGATCAGGTCAAGGTTACGTTTGCTGATGTTGCAGGCGTCGAGGAAGCCAAGCAGGAAGTGGGCGAGCTGGTCGATTTCCTCAAGGATCCGGGCAAGTTCCAGAAACTGGGCGGCAAGATTCCCCGCGGCGTACTGATGGTTGGTTCGCCGGGTACCGGCAAGACGCTGCTGGCCCGCGCCATTGCAGGCGAAGCGGGCGTGCCCTTCTTCACCATTTCCGGTTCGGATTTCGTTGAAATGTTCGTCGGCGTGGGCGCCTCGCGTGTGCGCGACATGTTTGAACAATCCAAGAAGCACGCGCCCTGCATCATTTTCATCGATGAAATTGATGCGGTAGGCCGTCACCGCGGCGCCGGTCTGGGCGGTGGTCACGATGAACGCGAGCAGACGCTGAATCAACTGCTGGTGGAAATGGATGGATTCGAAGGCAGCGAGGGCGTGATCGTCATCGCCGCGACCAACCGCCCGGACGTGCTAGATCCCGCGTTGCTACGACCGGGCCGCTTCGATCGCCAGGTCGTGGTGCCGCTGCCCGATGTTCGTGGCCGCGAGCAGATATTGAAAGTCCACATGCGCGCGGTGCCGCTGTCGGATGATGTGAAGCCGGACATTGTCGCGCGCGCAACGCCCGGCTTCTCCGGTGCTGATCTCGCCAATCTGGTCAATGAGGCGGCCCTGTTCGCTGCGCGTTCCAACAAGCGTCTGGTTGATCAGCAGGATTTCGAGCGTGCCAAGGACAAGCTGATGATGGGAGCCGAGCGCCACTCGATGGTGATGTCCGAGGATGAGAAGAAGCTGACGGCCTATCACGAGGCCGGGCACGCAATTGTCGGACTGTCGGTGCCGGATCACGATCCGGTTTACAAGGTCAGTATCATTCCGCGTGGCCGCGCTCTGGGCGTGACGATGTTCCTGCCGCTGGAAGACCGTTACAGCTACAGCAAGCAGCGCCTGAACAGCCAGATTTGCTCCTTGTTCGGTGGGCGCATCGCCGAAGAACTGATTTTCGGGCCGGAAAAAGTCACGACCGGCGCCAGCAACGATATCGAGCGCGCTACAGAAATCGCGCGCAACATGGTCACCAAGTGGGGCTTGTCTGACAAGCTCGGCCCCTTGGCTTATTCGGAAGCAGATGGCGAAGTCTTCCTCGGTAAGAGCGTGACTCAGACAAAGCATGTTTCTGATGAAACCGCCTACGCCATCGACCAGGAAATCCGCGAGGTCATCGAGCGCAATTACGCGAAGTCCAAGAAGGTTCTGGAAGATAACCTGGACAAACTGCACAAGATGGCTGAAGCGCTGATCAAGTACGAAACCATCGACAGCGATCAGATGCAGCGGATCATGCAGGGGCAGGAGGCGGGTGTGCCCAGCAACTGGACTGACGGCAAACCGCCTGCACCGCCGCCGAGCAGCAAGTCAGTCAGTTCCAGCGGTACGACGCAGCCTGTGACGCCCAAGCCGGCCAGTCTGTCCTGATGCTTCCTGGTCCGTGATCGGCATGAGCCGATTCTGGCGGAGATCCGAGAGCACAGCGTGAAAAAGGTACTGCACAGGGTTCAGTCTGACTCCTTCGAGCCCGTGGTGATGGGCATCCTGAACGTCACGCCGGATTCATTTTCCGACGGCGGACTGCACCTTAGGCTTGACGACGCAATACGGCATGCGCATCGCATGCTGGATGAAGGTGCATCCATCCTTGATGTCGGCGGAGAGTCCACCCGCCCGGGCGCAGAGCCGGTCAGTGAGCAGCAGGAACTTGATCGCATCATCCCGGTCATCGAACGGCTGCATCGCGAAACACAGTGCTTGATTTCCGTTGACACCATCAAGCCCGCCGTGATGGATGCAGCTTGCGTAGCCGGCGCACGGATGATCAATGACGTTTACGCATTGCGTATGCCGGGAGCGGTCGATGTGGCGCGACGGCACAATGCCATCGTCTGCCTGATGCACATGCAGGGCGAACCGCGCACCATGCAGCTATCTCCCCACTATGCCGACGTGGTCGGTGAAGTCTCCGATTTTCTTGATGAGCGCAGACGGGCCTGTGTAACGGCGGGCATCGCTGAGGAACGTATTGTGCTTGACCCCGGCATCGGCTTTGGCAAGACGTTGGCACACAATCTGGAACTGCTTGCGAATCTTGACCGTATAACGCCTGCGGGTTCGGCATTGATGGTCGGGGTATCGCGAAAAACCATGCTGGGACAACTGCTGGATGCTGCGCTGGATCAACGGCTTCATGGAGGCATTGCGGTGGCGGCGCTTGCGGCATGGCAGGGAGTGGCTATAGTGCGCGCGCATGATGTTCGGGCCACGGTTGATGCGCTCGAGACCGCCGTCCGTTTACGACGAATGAGGAGATGATTTCTTGAGCAGGAAATATTTTGGTACAGATGGCGTGCGTGGCCGGGTTGGCGAATCGCCGATGACGCCGGACTTCGCCCTGAAACTCGGCTGGGCCGCGGGTACTGTGCTTGGACGCTCGGAAGGTGCGCGTGTTGTGATTGGAAAAGACACACGCCGTTCCGGATATGTCTTCGAGTCCGCGCTGGAGGCCGGTTTTGCCAGCGCCGGAGTGGATGTCGATTTGCTTGGGCCGCTTCCGACGCCTGGAGTGGCTTACCTCGCAAGGGCACTGAGCGCTCAGGCCGGCGTTGTCATCTCGGCTT
>JBOICK010000069.1:0-4970 GCA_050739895.1 Stenotrophobium sp. | reverse complement strand
TCGGCACCACTTCCTTGAACACCTTGCGGCCTTCCTGGTTGAACAGGATGTCATGCCATTCGCGCGGCGGCTGTTCGGAAGGGTTCAGATAACCGAAATTGTTGCGGATGTTGTTGGAAAATTGCGTCAGCAGGCGCGTGCCCAGCACTTCAAAGCTGACCTCGCCCTTCGCACCCTCCAAGGGTTCAACCAGGATCGCGGTGGCGGCATCGCCAAAGATGAAGTGACAGTCGCGGTTGCGGAAATTGAGATGCCCGGTACAGATTTCCGGGCTCACCACCAGTGCCGCGCGGGCACTGCCCTGGCGCACCGCATCCACCGCGGCCTGCAGGCCGAAAGCCGCGGAAGCGCAGGCCACATTCATGTCGTAGGCGTAGCCGGACGTGCCGAGATAATGCTGAATTTCGACCGCGACCGCCGGATATGGGCGCTGCAGGTTCGAGCAGGCGACGATCACCGCATCGACATTCTCGGGCTTGCGCCCGGCTCGCTGCAATGCTTCCTGGCAGGCGGCGACACCCATCTCGGACATGATCGACTGCTGATCGTTGCCGCGCGCAGGAATCTGCGGTCGCAGGATTTCCGGATCGAGGATGCCGGATTTGTTGACCACATGCCGGGCCTTGATGCCCGAGGCCTTGACGATGAACTCGCTCGATGAGGGCTGCAACGCTGTCATGGAACCGGCGGCAATGGCATCCGCATGTTCAGCGTTGTAGCGCTCCACATAAGCGTTGAAAGCTACCACCAGCTCGTCGTTGCTGACGGATTCCGGCGGGGTATAGAGACCAGTACCGGTAATGGCAACTCGCTTCATTGAGGTGTAATCCTAATCAATCAGAAGAGTGATTCTAAGGAATCTCTGATTTGGCTGCTGCGCAAGCAACGATCAGGCAGAAACTGCCTAGACAAGTGCAGGCCAGCCGGCGCGCAGCATCGCTTCATGCAGAATCTCGGCGGTCTGCGGTGTCTGCCGTAGGCCCAGATGACCGCCCTGGTACCAGTTGACCGGCACATCCCAATGCCGCGCCAGCACGAGCGGCTGCCGAGGCGGCACGATGCGGTCGGCGACACCGGCCAGAATCAGCAGGCGCTCACGCGACGGCAGCGGCGGTCTCGACAATGGTGAAATGATCTTCAGAATCTCGCGATAACGCACTTCATCCATGCCCTGCGCGGCGAAATAGCGCAGGTAGGCAGGCGGCATGAAGCGCCAGACCGCAGCAGCGAAATCAACCACAGGGATACCGGCAATGACGAATTCCAGGTCCGCTTCGTATGCCGCCAGCAGGCTGGCGTTGTAACCACCGAGACTGACGCCGTAAACGCCGATTTTCGGGTGCGCTTCCTGCTGGCGGATCCAGGCCAGTGTGCGCCGCAGATCCCACAGCGCATGGCTCTGCGCATAGACCAGATCCAGCAGGTCGCCATCGAGATAATGATCGCCGGAGCGCGGCCCGATCTTGCGCGGACCATGCAATGGCAGCACCGGCTGCACGATATTGAGCCCCAGTCTCTGGTGCAGCCACTTCGGCGAGAACAGGCCGAAATCCATCCACGCCGCACCCATCCGGTAGCCGTGGATGCAGAGCAACCAGGGCCGCGGCTTGCCCGGATGACGCAGGACCCGAACGCAGGCCTGGCTGTTTTCGCGATAGCTGCGCCAGGTCGCCGCACCCGGCAGCAAGTCATCAGGCGCAAAACCGCTCTCCCAGCTCAGCTGCGTGTAATCGCAGCCGTAAATACGCTGTGTGCTGCTGTCGATATTTTCCGGTGCGGGCGGCGCGAGATGGAACAGGGCCGGGTCTTGCATCCAGCCGCGCGCCTGAAACGCCTGCTGCAGCCCGAACGCGCTCTCGCACATGCGCTCAACTTCATCGCCCGCAGGCAGGTGCATGCTGCCGAGGAAATATGCGAGCAGGGATTCGTCCAGCGCAGCCTTGGCGTCCAGCAGCGGCGACCATTCCAGTGCCGGCACCGCGTCATCGCGCGGCTCCAGCATCAACCCGACGCGACCCGCGACGATGAAGGCGCCCATAGCACCCAGCGCGCCGAGCAGCGCGCTGCCGGCATTGGCGGTGACCAGGGCGCCAATTGAAAACAGCATGCCGAGCAGTCCGCCCAGCGCCATGTACTGCGTCACCCGCGGCTCGCCCGGCATCAACAACAGTGCAACGCCGGTCGCCAACATCAGTGATCCCGGCACGACAGCCCAGATTATCCAGCCCGTACCACTGCCGGCCAGCAGCCAGTAAAGCCCGACGGCAATCGGAACCCAGCTCAACGGTTCCCGGCGTTTGGGCGCGGGTATCACTGTGCAATCCTCGTGGAGGAAGATTTGCGGCCACCCGCTGAGCGCAACATCATCAAGATAGTTGTTATCATATGTTTAATATAATTAGTTTTATATTATTTTTAATAACATCGTTACCTAAGAAAACAGCTAGAGCGGGTGAATGTTGCTTGGTTGGGGTTTGCTGCCGCTACTACGCCGCCAGATCCCGAAATTCAAGTCATCAGCAAGCGCCGTGATAGCCATGACACCGCGACGATACCCAGCAGCAGCGCGGCCTGCATCGCCCACATGCCGCGGCGCTGTTTTAGCGTCAACCAAAGCGCCGCCACGCCGATCGCACTGAGCGCGCAGAAGCCAAGCGTGTCCTGCAACAGCGCAGGCCATTCATGCTGCAACCTCGGTTCGGTCGCCATATACATATAAAACTGCAGGCAGACCACCAGCAACGACGCGGCAACGCAGACGGCGATCAGGGCGATACCGGCAGACCAGACACGCAAAAAATTCATCGGCGATTGAGCAGTCGGATAATCGGGAAGATTTCACGGGTGACGGCGGCGGTGGTAACACCGACCTTGAGCAGGGTGAAAACCATGCCGCGCATGATTTTCTCGCGGTAGGCAAATACGCTGTCCACCATCGGTATGCGTTGGTCGTCGATCACCGTCACGGCACTTTCCGGCGTGTCGCCGAAATTCACACGGACCGTGAGATTGACCTCGACCGGCTCCTTCTGGCGCCGGGCCTTATCGGGTCTGCTTTTGAGTATCATCGCTTCATGTCCAGTCAAAACCTTGTGTGCTTCGCGCACGGCAAAGAAAGCGGCCCGTGGGGAATCAAGATCACCCATCTGGCGGAGGTGGCCCGGCGTCACGGCTACGACGTGATGTCGCCCGATTATAGTCATACCCACGATCCACGGGCGCGGGTGCAGCATCTGCTGTCGCTGGCACCGCACGCGGAAAACTTGGTGCTGGTGGGCTCCAGCATGGGCGGTTATGTGTCGGCCATGGCCTGTGCAGCACTGCAGCCTCGCGCGCTGTTCCTGATGGCACCTGCGCTATATTTCCCTGGATGGGATGAGGAAGCACCGGGCATCCCTGCCCTGTCCAGCGTGGTCCACGGCTGGCGCGACGACATCGTGCCGGTAGAGCGCGGCATCCGTTTTGCACGGCACAACCGCAGCGAACTGCATCTGCTCGACTCGGACCACACACTCAATGACCAGTTGCCTGCACTGGAACTGCTGTTCAGGGATCTGCTGAAGCGTGCCGCGGCTCAGAGCTTGTGAAAAAATCTGTAGCGAGCGAAGGAAGGTTGCGTTCCGCCGGAGCGCAGAAACCGGAGTTTATTGAAATAAATGAGGATTTCGAGCACCGCCGGAACGCGAGATTCCGAGCGCAGTAGGATTTTCACAAGCTCTCAGGCCAGCAAGGTCAGCGGTCGGTAACCGGTCACGAACTCCGGCGGCATGCGCCGCAACTTGCCGCTCTTTAGGTCTACGCAAACCCACTGCGTGCGGCCGCGCAGCACGGTCTTGCCGTCGCCGGCACGGACGATCTGATAGGCGCGCCACATGGTGAACTTGGCGTCGCACTCGGCGATCCAGGTGCCGAGCATCAACTCGTCGCCGGCGAAAGTCGCGGCCAGATAGTCGAGTTCGTGCCGGCGCGCGACACAGCCCGCACCGAGCTTTTCGTAGGCCTCGAAACTCAGACCGAGACTGACCGAATGCGCCCAGGCGACTTTTTCCAGCCACGCAAGGTACATGACGTTGTTGGTGTGGCCGAAGCGGTCGATATGCTCAGGCCCGACGCTGACGCGCTCGACGAATGGCGCGGGCACATCCCACGATGATTCAGTGTTCATGGCGGTATTTTGCCCAGAATCACGTTGTGAATGTGGCGCTGCAGGATTACAATTCTAATCAGGACTGAATTGGTCTACATTTATGCTCAAGCTCGGTAAACTCACCGATTACGCCACCCTGCTGATGACCGCCATGGCCAAAGCGCCCGCGCAGGTCTACACCGCGCAGGATCTGGCGGCGCGCACCCATGTTGCCGCCCCCACCGCGGCCAAGCTGTTGAAACTGCTGGCCAAGGCTGGCCTGGTCGAGTCGCTGCGCGGCGTGCACGGCGGCTATCGCCTGAGCCGGCAGCCGCAGCAGATCACGGTGGCCGAAATCGTCAATGCCGTCGAAGGCCCGATTGCCGTTACCGAATGCTCCGAACATCACAGCGACTGCAGCATGGAGTCGAACTGCACCACCCGCACCAACTGGCGGCTGATCAACAGCACCATCCGCCAGGCACTGGAAGCCGTCACGCTGTCACAGATGGCTACGCCGATGCGCCGCGCCGAATCGCCGATCCATTTCCTGCAGACGGCGCAAGCCGGCAATCCCGGAAACCGTTGACATGAGCGCCACTCCGCAAAACATCCAGGACCTGGTCGGCAAGCGCGAGTACAGCGCCGGCTTTGTCACCGACGTCGCCTCCGATACCGTGGCGCCGGGCCTGACCGAAGACACCATCCGTTTCATCTCGGCCAAGAAGAACGAGCCGCAGTGGCTGCTGGACTGGCGCCTCAAGGCTTTCGCGCGCTGGCAGAAGATGACCGAGCCGAAGTGGGCGCATGTGCACTACCCGCGCATCGACTACCAGGCGATCTC
>JBOICK010000068.1:0-23020 GCA_050739895.1 Stenotrophobium sp. | reverse complement strand
GTGCCTTGGCTTCGATTTGGCGAATACGCTCACGGGTGACGTCGAACTGCTTGCCGACTTCTTCCAGCGTGTGGTCGGTGTTCATGTCGATGCCGAAGCGCATGCGCAGCACCTTGGCCTCGCGCGGCGTCAGGCTGGCGAGAATCTGGTGCGTGGCTTCGGCCAGGCTCGACGAGGTCGCCGATTCCAGCGGCGACACCGCCGCCAGGTCCTCGATGAAATCGCCGAGGTGCGAATCCTCGTCGTCGCCGATGGGAGTCTCCATCGAGATCGGTTCCTTGGCGATCTTCAACACCTTGCGAATCTTGTCCTCGGGCATTTCCATCTTCACCGCCAGTTCTTCCGGCGTCGGCTCGCGGCCCATCTCCTGCAGCATGCTGCGCGAGATGCGGTTGAGCTTGTTGATGGTTTCGATCATGTGCACCGGGATGCGGATGGTGCGCGCCTGGTCGGCGATCGAGCGCGTGATGGCCTGGCGGATCCACCAGGTCGCGTAGGTCGAGAACTTGTAGCCGCGGCGGTACTCGAACTTGTCGACCGCCTTCATCAGGCCGATGTTGCCTTCCTGGATCAGGTCGAGGAACTGCAGGCCACGGTTGGTGTATTTCTTCGCAATCGAAATGACGAGACGCAGGTTGGCCTCGACCATTTCCTTCTTCGCGCGGCGCGCCTTGGCATCGCCGACGTTCATGCGCCGGTTAATGTCCTTGATCTCGTTGAGCGACAGCAGGTTGTCGCCCTCGATCTGGCGCAACTGCGCCTGCAAGCCGAAGATTTCCTCCTTGCGCGCGTTAAGTTCCGAGGAATACTTGCGCTTGCCGCGGATCGCCTTGACCACCCAGTCTTCACTGGTGGCGCCGACCTTGTAGAGACGGATGAATTCGTCGCGCGCCATGCCGGCGTCCACCACGCAGATGCGCATGATGGATTTCTCGATGTTGCGAATATGGTTGACGCGGGTGCGCAGGTTCTGCGTGATCTCATCGACGATCTTGGGCGACAGCTTCAGCGTTGCCAGGTGTTCGGCCACGGCCTCGCGGCGTGCCTGTGTTTTCTTGTCGCCGCTGCCGATCTTGAGCAGCGCGTCCCAGGCCTTGTCGTAAAGCTTCTGCAGTTCGTCGAATTTCTCGGCAGTCAGTACCGGATCTGGGCCGGTGTCGATGGCCTCTTCGTCGTCGGAGCTGTCAGCATCGTCTGCGTCGTCGGCATCATCGGCCTTGGCGGCAGCGGCGGTCGGTGGCGGCGTCGGCGGTGCGATTTCGGCGTTGGGATCGAAGAAGCCGGTGATGACTTCGGCCAGCCGCTTGCGGCCAGCCTTGAATTCCGAATAGGCCTCGAGCAGGATCGCCACGGTTTCCGGATATTGCGCCATCGCGAACATGGCTTCGCCGAGGCCTTCCTCGATGCGCTTGGCGATACGGATTTCGCCTTCGCGGTTGAGCAGTTCAACACTGCCCATCTCGCGCATGTCCCTGCGCACCGGATCGGTGGTGCGGCCAAACTGGTCGTCCACCGTGGCGTTGGTGATCGCTTCTTCGGCGGCTTCTTCCTCTTCCTCGGCGGTGGCGACGACCGCAGGCTCCGAGAATAACTGCGCTTCGGTATCCGGCGCTTCCTCATGCACCGGAATGCCCATCGCCTGGATCATGCCGATGATGTCTTCGATCTGCTCCGAATCCACCACTTCCGGCAGGTGATCGGCCACCTCGGCAAAGGTCAGGAAACCCTTTTCCTTGCCGTGGGCGATCAGCGCCTTGATCTGGGATTGTTTTTCAACACCGGTGTTGGGTGGGATCGTCGTGGCCATGCGGATTCTCGTGCAAACGGTGCGGGCCCCAAACAAAAGGGCCCGGTAGAACGCTACATTATACAGTTTGGGGCCGAAATTTCCTTGTTCAATCCGCCGGACGTGTGCCCAATTCTCGTGTAAGGCTCTGGATTTCGTGGCTTTCGGCGTCGGTCAGTGCGCGCAGGCGCGATTCGGCCAGCAGGTGCTGAACGCGCGCGCGCAGACCTTTCTGGCACAGGTGGCGGATGGTCTCGGTGAATTCGCGTTGCAGCGTCGCCGCATCGACATTGACCTCCTGTTGCATCAGGCGTTCCAGCGCCCGGCCCTGCGCGCTGTCGCGCCAGAACTCCAGCAGTTGCGCCGCATGCGCCTGCGGGTGCGCGTGAAAGAAGTCGATGGCGTCGACCAGCATCGCCACGCCCGGCGCTTCGCTTTGCGACAGCAGATCAAGATTGGTGACGCACTCCGCCAGTGCGGGATGCTCCAGCATCAGTTGCAGGGCTCGCTTGACCGGCCGCGCCGCGCCGGGCTCCAGTCGCGCCGACAAGGGCAGCATGCCGGCAGCAGCAGGCGCATCTTTGCGAACCTGCATGTTTTCGATATCGGCGCGCGACAGTCGCGTAATCCGGCCCAGTTCGTCGAAGATCAATGCGCGCAGCGGGCCTTCGCGCAGTTTTTCCAGATACGGCCGCGCCAGGCTGGCGAGTCGCGCACGGCCATCCATGCTGGCGAGATTCACCTGCTTGGCCAGTTCCCCCAATAGGAATTGCGACAGCGGCATGGCGGCGGTAATGCGTTTCCTGAATTCTTCCGCGCCGATTTCCTGCACCAGCGTGTCCGGGTCATGGCCGTCAGGTAGGAACATGAACACGCACTCGCGACCTTCGTAAATCTCCGGCAGCGCCTGATCCAGCGCGCGCCAGGCGGCGGCGCGTCCGGCGCGATCGCCGTCGAAGCAGAACACGACGCGGCTGGTCGATTTGAACAGCAGGGTCAGGTGCTCGCGCGTGGTCGCGGTGCCGAGGGTGCCGACGGCGTTGCGGATGCCGTGCTGCGCCAGCATCACTACGTCCATGTAGCCCTCGACCACGATCAGGTCCGGCAGGCTGGAGGCCGATTGCCGCGCTTCGTAGAGGCCGAACAGGTTTCTGCCCTTGTGAAACAGCGGCGTTTCCGGCGAGTTGAGGTATTTGGCCGGGTCATCGCCCAGCGTGCGTCCGCCAAAGGCGATGACGCGCCAGCGGGTGTCGCGGATCGGGAACATCACGCGGTTGCGGAAGCGGTCGTAGGCGCCGCCACCACGGTCGCCGCCCGGTTCGCGCTGGATCAGCAGGCCGGCGCTGAGTGCGTGCGCGGGATCGGGGAAAAAACGGGTCAGTGCATCCCAGGATTCCGGCGCGTAGCCGATGCCGAACAGCTTGGCGGTTTCGCCATTTACGCCGCGTTTCTTGAGATATTCGATGGCCGGTGCATGGCTGCGCAGTTGATCGCGGAAAAAGCGCTGCGCGGCAGCCAGCGCATCGAGTGGGCCGTCTAGCACCAGGCGTTCGACGCCGTGGCCGCCCTCTCGCGGGACTTCCACGCCGGCCTGCTGCGCGAGTTCTTCCACCGCCTCGACGAAACTCAGGCGGTCGTACTCCATCAGGAAACCAATGGCGTTGCCGTTTTTGCCGGAGCTGAAATCGAAAAACATCTGCTTGGCCGGCGAGACGAAAAACGACGGGGTTTTCTCGTGGCTGAACGGCGACAGTCCGCGCAATTCCTTGCCGGCGCGCTTGAGCTCCACGCGCGCGCCTACGATCTCGGCGATATCGGTGCGCGCGAGCAGATCGTGAATAAAGGATTCGGGAATTCGGCCGGCCACGGCCGCAGCTTAGCTCAGCTTTTGCTTGATCAGGCCGGACAGCTTGCCCATGTCGGCGCGGCCCTGCACCTTGGGCTTGATCCAGGCCATGACCTTGCCCATGTCCTTGCCGCCGGCGGCGCCGGTTTCCTGGACCGCCTGCGCGACGAGGGCGGCGAGTTCGGCCTCGTTGAGCTGCTGTGGCAGGTAGGCGAGGAGAATCTTGATCTCGTCGGCTTCTTTCGCCGCCAGTTCAGGGCGGCCGCCATCGAGATACTGCCGTTCTGAATCGCGGCGTTGCTTGACCATCTTCTCGATGGACGCCATCACTACTGCGTCGGTCAGTTCGACGCTGTCCACAACCTCGCGCTGTTTCATCTCGGCGGTGAGCATGCGCAAAACCGACAGGCGCAACTTTTCGCCCGCTCTCATCGCAGTTTTGACATCTTCGATGATGCGGGTCTTGAGGTCGGTCATGGAGTCCCGCTGAAGTGTTTTTGACAGTCGCGGCTACGAATAGCCGCGTTTGTCAGGACGGTACAGCTATTAGTACAACCGGGTCCGGCGAGTGGCTTCGCGCGAAACCTTCTTCTGCTGGCGCTTCACGGCGGCGGCACGCTTGCGCTTGTTTTCCTGGCTGGGCTTTTCGAAGAATTCCTTCTTACGAACGTCGGTGAGAACACCGGCTTTCTCACAAGTGCGCTTGAAACGGCGCAGAGCAACTTCAAACGGTTCGTTGTCACGGATACGGACAGTAGGCATTCAATCAGTCTCAGGTTACAGCAGGTAGGGGCGCACGCCCCAGTAAAAGGGCGCAAATTCTATGCGTTTCGGGGTTTCGGCGCAATGCGGGGGTAAAATGCCGCGAATGAGCATCCTTGGAATTGAAACCTCCTGCGACGAAACCGCCGCCGCCATCTACTGCGGCGAGCGCGGCCTGCTGGCGCACGCACTCTACAGCCAGGTCGCGTTGCACGCCGAGTATGGCGGCGTCGTGCCGGAACTGGCCTCGCGCGACCATGTGCGGCGGATCAATCCGCTGATCCGCGAGGTTCTGGGTCAGGCCGGACTGCAGCCGCAGGACCTCACCGGCGTCGCCTACACCGCCGGGCCGGGCTTGATCGGAGCATTGATGGTCGGCGGCGCGGTCGCGGCCGGGATCGCCGCGGCGCACGGCCTGCCGCTGATTCCGGTGCATCACATGGAAGGTCATCTGCTGGCGCCGATGCTGGAGCAAAACCGGCCGCAATTCCCGTTCGTCGCCCTGCTGGTGTCGGGCGGCCACACGCTGCTGGTGGCGGTGCGCGGCGTCGGCCGCTACGAGATTCTCGGCGAGAGTCTCGACGATGCCGTCGGCGAGGCTTTCGACAAGACCGCGAAGATGATGGGACTGCCTTATCCCGGCGGCCCGCACCTGGCGGAACTGGCGCAGCAGGGCCGGCCGGGGCGCTACAAGTTCCCGCGGCCGATGACCGACCGCCCGGGGTTGGATTTCAGCTTCAGCGGACTCAAAACCGCAGTGCTGACCGCGCTAAAGCCTGGCGGCGGCCCGGAGCGCGGCATCCATGCCGCCTCGCCGCACTTGGGCATCCTGCCCGGCGCATCCGAACAGGCCAAGGCGGATATTGCACAAGGCTTCCAGGAGGCAGTGACTGAAACGCTGGCGATCAAATGCGCACGTGCGCTGGAGCAGACCGGATTTGCCGCGCTGGTGGTGGCCGGCGGCGTCGGCGCCAACCTGCGCCTGCGCGAGCGGCTCGATGCACTGGCCCGCGAGCGCGGTATCTCGGTGTATTTCCCGCGCCACGAATTCTGCACCGACAACGCGGCGATGATTGCCTACGTCGGCTGGGCACGGCGCAAACTGGGGCAGTCGGCGCCTGCATCACTGGCACTGCGCGCGCGTTGGCCTTTGACCGAACTGGAAGCGGCTTGAGCATGGACACCATCTTCATTCGCGGATTGGAGGTGCAGACCCTGATTGGCGTGTACGACCACGAGCGCCGCGGGCTGCGGCCGTTGTTACTCGACCTCGACCTGGGCGCGGACCTGCACGCTGCGGCTGCGAGCGACGCCGTGCGCGATGCGGTGGATTACCAGGCGGTGCGCGATGCGGTGGTTGCCTTCGGTGCGGCGCAACGCTTCCACCTGCTGGAGGCCTTCGCCGAACACCTGTCGCGCAAGCTCTTTGCCGAATTCCCGATTGACACCCTGCGCCTTCGCATAGCCAAGCCTGGCGCGGTGGATGGCGTGGCGGCGGTGGGCGTGGAAATCCACCGCCAGCGTGGCGATTACGCGGTCTGTGGGAGTTGAAAACCGGGTTAATCACGTCACCCGCTATCGTTAGCGGGTTGCGAGTTGATGTTATTAATTATTTGATATATTTAAAAATATATTATTATTTATAACATAATATCTTCGAGGCTCCCACAGAGCGGGTCATGCCTCCGCGTGGGGTTTCAACTCTTTTCAGGCTGAAACAAGGCCATGAAGCGCACGAATTCCAGCTTGCTGCCTTTCACCACCTTGAAATCGGTGGCGATGGTCAGCGCCGGGTTGCGCAACTGGGCGAGCATTTCCTTGAAGGTTTGCGCCGGCACCTGCACGACCAGATTGGCATCCGCAGTCTCGCCGGGCACAAGCTCCGACGCGCCGCGGCGCACGATGTAGGTGTATTTCTCGCCGTTGTCGGTGAACTCGAATGCAGTCTTCAGTATCTTGTCGAGACAGTCCTCGGCGTGCAGGTTGACCGCCATGCCGTCGAAGAACAGAGACAACGGCATTGCCCGCAGCATCTGCGGCGCCGGCATGACAACGCGATCCGGCAGCTTGAAATCGCCGGCGAGTACACCGGCCGACATCAGGTAATAGGCGCGTGCCGGCGGATTGCCTTCGGCCTCGCCCAGCGTGCGCAGCGCGGCGATGCGCGCCTTGCGCGCGCGGCTGTCGCCGGCCTGCACGCGCATCGCATCGCCGGACAGCCGAAGCGCCCATTGCGTGTCGCCGCTTTTGAGCGCGGCCTCTATCTTGTCGTCGAGCGCGGCCTGGCCGCCGGCGAGTTCGACCATGCGCCGCGCCTGTTCGTCCGGCGGCAGCGGCTGCAGGTCGGCGGGGTCGCCGCTGAACCAGCCGAGGTTGCCGTCGAACACGGTTTTCGCGCTCCAGCTGGCCTTGCCGTAGAACTCCTGAAGATACGGCGAGGCCGCGAGTTGCGGCGGCAGGTGGATGCGGGCGGCGACTTCGTCGGGCAGCAGGCCCTGGTTGATCAGGCGGATGCTCTGGTCGTAGACGTAGCTGATGGCGTCGCGATAATCGGTCAGGGTGCGCTCGATCACCGCGCTGCCAATCAGTGGCCGCGTGTGGCTCGGCACCAGGAAATCCGCGTGCAGCGCGCGCATCTTGTCGAGCGACGCGACCCACAGCTTGGGATCGCGATAGCTGGTGCCGCGGATGGTGTAGAGGTTGGGGAAAGCCTTGTAGATGTTGTCGCCGCTGAGCAGCACCTTGCGTTCCGGCAGCCAGACGAACAGCTGGTCGTCGGTTTCGCCGGGCGCGTGCTCGAGGTGAAAATGGATGCCGGCGACGGTGTCGTCGAGCGTGTCGCGGAAAGTCCGCGTCGGCCGCAGCACACCGACGGTCGAGCCCGGATGCAGATTGAGCTCGCCGCCGATGCCGATATTGATGCTCTGTTCGGGTGTCAGCTGCGTGCCGTACATCAGCATCGAGCGCCGCGTGATGATCGGTTGCAATTCGGTCGCAGTCTTGTCCATGTTGGCGCTGACGCCTTCCTGCGCGTAGACCGGCACGGCGGCGCCGGCGGCGAACACAGAGGCGCCACCGATGTGGTCGGGATGCGAGTGCGTATAGATGATCGCCTTCACCGGCTTGTCGGTGATCATGCGGAACTGCGCCAGCACGGCCTGCGCCGCCTGGGTCGATTCCATCGTGTCGACGATGATCACGCCGTCGTCACCGACCAGCATGATCGAGTTGGCGATGCCGTAGCCGATGGCGACATACACGCCGTCGGTGACCTTGACCACGCCCTGCCTGAACTCCGCACTGTGCGCGATCAGTGCCTGTGGCGTCGCGGCGGCGGGCGCTGCTGGCAGCGGTTTCTTGTCGCAGGCGGAAACCAGCAGGAGCACGCCGGCCAGAAGAAAGTGGAGGAAGGTTTTCATGGGACAAAACTCGACAGTGAATTAAAGACGGCGGACTGCAGCGCCTAGCCGCGCAGGTAGCGTTCGAGCAACCCGGGCGCCCATCGCTTGAGCGTGCGCGCCATAAATGCTTCGCGGCCGATGGAGACGAATGCCAGGTTTTGACGGATTGCGCGCAAAGTATTTTGCGCAACCTGTTCCGGCATCAGCGTGGTCGCCGAAAACTGTTTTTCGACACGCTTGCGTGCTTCGGGCGTGGACAGTGCGCCGACCAGCTTGACCTTGTCCTGGATCGGCGTGTTGACGTAGCCCGGGCAGACCACGCTGACGCCGATGCGGTAGCGGTGCAGTTCCGCACGCAGAGATTCCGACAGACCCACCACCGCGAACTTGCTGGCGCTGTAAGTGCCCATGCCGCGCGCGCCGACAAAACCGGAAACCGAGGCCATGTTGACGACATGGCCGCCCTGGCCGCGCTCGATCATCTTCGGCACGAAGGCGCGGATGCCGTGCACCACGCCCATCACGTTGATCTCGTGCAGCCGGCGCCAGTCGGCCGGTTCCACTTCCCAGGTGAATCCGCCCATCACCACGCCGGCGTTGTTGACCAGTATGTCGAGCGCGGGATGCCTGGCGTGCACCGCGTCGGCCAGCGCCTGCATCTGCGCTTCATCGCTGACTTCGGCGACGTGCACCCAGGCACTGCCGCCGGCCTGCTCGCAACGCTGCCGGACCAGTTCCAGCTTGGTGCGGTCGCGTGCCGTCAGGATCACCGTGGCGCCTTCGTGCGCGAGCGCCACTGCGATGGCCGCGCCGATACCGCTGCTGGCGCCGGTGACCAGCGCGACCTTGCCCTTGATCGTGTCCACGCTCAGCGCACCTGGAACAGGCCGCGGCGTGCCGGCACCCACCACAGCAGGCCATACAGAACCGTCAGCACCAGCAGGCGCGGCATTGCCGGATGCCGCGCCTTGAGCGCGCGCAACGCCAGCGGCAGTTCCAGAAAGTGTGCCGCCAGCAGCACCAGTGAAACCCGTATTGCCCAATGCTGGGTCTGGCCGCCGTACGCGAGCCAGGCCGAGTAGAGATAGAACAGGCTCAGTCCGGCAATCAAGGTGAGCCACACGTTTCGCTGGGTCGGCATGAAGTTGCTCCTGTCAGTGTTCATGAATTCAGTGCTGGACGCCTGGGGTGTACCAGATCGGCGAGGCCCAGGCGCGTTCGGTGATGGTGTTGAAAGCATTGTGTCCGGTAAAGCTGCCGGGCGCGCCGCTCATCGCGCAGCAACCTTCGTAGCCGGCAAAACCGCTGGCGGCGCTGAACATGCCGTTGGCCGGGGACAGCTGGCTGCAGTCCACATGCGCCGCCGTGCACATGCGCGTGCTCCAGCGGCAGCTTGGAATCTCGAAGGCGCGCGCATAGTAATAGGCGTTCTGCTGTGCGTTGAATTGCGGGTCGTGCCACACCGCGCACAGGCGCTCGGGATGGCCTGCGGTCTGCACGCTGCAATCAGCCGGTGAAGGTTGTGTCACCGGCGCCGAAGTTCTGGCGATGTTGTCGAACACCTGTACGTGGCGCGCACCGTTCGCATCGCTCCAGCCCTTGACGATATCCAGTTTTTGCAATGGCAGGCCGACTTCCTTGCCGCCTGGATCCTGCTGCGCCCAGACCACGACGTATGGGGCAGTGGGCGTGGCATTTGGTGGCAGATCACCGCCCATCACTGTGCCGGCCATCTGCCCGGTGTCGACCGGGTTATTGCCAGCCGAGAGCTGGTCACAGATATCGGCTGGTGGCGGTGTCCAGCTGGCTAGCGTGCGGATACGGATACGCGTGCCGGAAGTGGCGAAAGTCTCACCGCGCTGGAAGGCGTTCCACAACGATTGTCGTGTGTCTTCAGGCGCCCAGACACCTGCCAATCCGCCGGGATTGAAGCCGCGCGCGCGATCCTGGAACTGGCGGTTGGTGCAATTGGCCGGATCGGATGGATCGCCGCCCGAGTTATCACAGCTCCAGTAGCCGAGCTGTGTTTCGGGGTCGTCATCAAGGACGCCGCCGTGGCCGGGATAGTTGCTTTCGCCGACATCGCCGGGATCGCCGTTGTGTGTATCGGACGAGGCGATGAAGCTCATGTGCATGGGGTTCACCCCAAGCGTGCTGCCGATGGCAAGGCCGTCGGCAAGAATATTGCGCGCCATGTCGAGCGGTGCCACGCACTTGGCCGCCGGGCCGGAAGTGCCGTCGTGGCCTTCGTACTGGCACACACCGGTGGAGTAGGTCGGCGCGGTGGTCAGACGGCAGAAGTCGGGATCGGTCTGCGGATTGCCGGTGCAGACCTGTGCGCATTCCGGCGGATCGCCGGGCTGGCCGTGGCAGACGTTCTTGGCCAGCTCCATCGTGCAGCTGGGGTCGAAGCTCTTTTCGTAAACGCCCAGTCCAACGGCGCATTCGGAATAGCCCTTGTGCTGTGCAATCTCGATGATGCGGTCGTACTTGGCGCGCAGTTGTGCATCGGCCAGCGTCAGCGGCGCGCTGTTGCGCCCGATCGGCAGACCCGTGGCAGGGTCGATCGGCAGGTACATCGCGCCATTGCTCTGGTTGGAGTTGTGCGGGATGGTCATGGCCTGGCAGCCCTGCGCAGGGTCGCAGTTCTGTTCCAGGTAATCGTAGATGCGCCAGTCATCGTTGGCGTTGCTGGTCGTGCCCTTGCCGGTGGCCAGCGCGACGAGGTCTTCGGGAGTTGCCACGTGCGCCACATCCTGCGGCAAATTGGTGCCGTTGAAATAGACATCGCGGTGAATCATCTGGTTGAATTTCTGCGAGGTCCATTCATAGCCGGGAAAGGTCGTAAAGCTGCAGGGCGTGTTCTCTTCGTTGGCAGTGTTGATTTCATCCTGCCAGGGAATTGCTGTCGCCAGAGGTGCCGGACTGGCGGCTGCAGTGAGCGCGGTGAAGGCGGGTGGCTGGCCGCCGTTGACGATGGTGGTGATGTTGTCGCGCAGGTACCTGCCGAGATAGTTGCAGGCCGGGTTGATGCCGATTGGCAGCGTGCCGTCGACCTGGCACAGCAGCCGCCAGTCGCCGAGAAAATCCGAATGATCGGTGACTGCGGTGAAATCCAGCGGGCGGTCGAGCTGGATGGTACGTCCCGCCGTGTAGGGATCAGTTTCTCCTGACGGCAGGCTTTCCGGCGCGCCTTGGGCGAAACGGTAAGCTTCGAGCGGACCATTGAGCCCATCGAAAAAGTAGGCGTCGACCGAATACAGCGTGTGCACATGCATGTCGCCGAAGTAGACGTTCTTGTGCGTCGCTGTGGCGCCGGGACAGGTCACGGTTTCCGCAAAAGGCGTACCGGCGGACGTGCCGGTGTTGCTGGCGCTTGGGGTCAGCGGCGCCTGGCTGCTGCCGCAGGCGCATAGGGCAAGGGCCAGTGTTGTATCAGCAAAAAACATCAGCACGGTTTTCATGGGATGTCCTCGTCTGTCGCCAGCGGTTTTGGCAGCGGCGCTGCACCGGCATATTTCTTCCGCAGCCGTGCCAGTTCGGCGCGCAACACGCGGGACTTTTGCGCTTCCTGGTAATCGACGCGCAGACGCGGCCGCGCTTCGGCCAAGGTCAGTTCGCGCGTCGGCGTCACCGCAGTGACGCGCACGAAGTGCAGGCCCAGCGGTGAGGTCAGCGGGCCTTGCCAACTGCCCTCGGGCAGGCCGGAAACCGCCTGCGCCAGGGCAAGGCCGAACACGGCCTCGATCTGCACGGGATTCAGGGCTTGAAAATGATTGCCGCGCGGAAACGGGTCGCCCAGTGTGGCGAGATCATCGGGGTGATCGTGCAGGCGCTGCTTGATGACATCGGCATCCGTCTGCAGCCGGGCGCCATGCACGCCACGACTGAGATAAACCTGATCGAAGCTGTAACGTGGCGGAGCACGGTAGTCGCCTGCGTGTGCCGCTTGAAATGCCGCGAGCGCGGCGTCATCCGGTTCCGGCTGCGGGTGCTCCTGCAGCAGCGCGGCGAGCATGCGCCGCTGCAGTTCTCGGCGCACGATCAGATCGTCCATGACATAGCCGCGCCGCAGCGCTTCGCGGAACAGCAGTTCGCTGTCGCTGATGGACACGGCGGCGCGGGGGGCCTGCGTCGGTGTCAGGGCCTGCGCGTGGGCAACGCTGGACAGGACCAGCGCGGCGGCGCAGAGCGAGACAGGGAAAGCGGGCCGGTGTTTCATGGCGCGTTCACAGTCGGTAAAGGAAATCCGGGCCTGGATGTTCGCGACCATCGTCGAAACCGACTTCGGACATGATCAGCGCGTTGGTTTTTGCGTTCAGCGCCAGGATCAGATCCTTGTGCGGTTCGGGCTGCGCGGCGAGATTGACGATTTCGTCCGGGTCGATTTGGGTGTCGTAGAGTTCGAGGTCGTTGTATTTGCGCAGCATGTCCCAGTCTTTCGGAATGTGGTGCTGGCTGGGCGCGAAATAGCGCGCGAACTTGTAACGCCCGTCGAACACGCCGCGAAACAGCGCGCGATTCGTCATCACCGGGCCGAGATGTCCGCGCTTGGCATCCTCCTTGAACAGGTTCCACCAGGTTGCGTCTTCGTGTCCGCGCATCAGCGCCTTGGCGGTTTCGGGGTCGGCGTAGAGCGTGGTGCTGTAGTCGTAGAGATGACCGCGGGCGTCGCGCGCGGTGCGCGCCTGCGTGTCCGCCACCGCCGGCGCCAGACTGACGCCCTTGAGCGCCGGATATTTCTCAGCGCGGGCGCTGTCGGAGAGTCCGGCGAAACTCAGCAGGGTCGGCACCAGGTCGATCGCGCTGCCCAGTGCCTGAGTGGTGCCGCCACCACGTACATCGGGGTGCCGGACAATAAACGGCACGCGCACGTTTTCCTTGTACATGAACGGGCCTTTCTGGCGCAGCCGGTGTGCGCCACACATTTCGCCGTGGTCGGCGGTGTAGACGATGATGGTGTTGCCGTCGAGCTTCAGGTTCTGCAGCGTGCGCAGCACCGTCAGTGCGTGATTGTCGACATCGCGGATGCAGTTGAAGTAGTAGCTCTGGTAGTGGCGCCAGCGTTGCTCGTCGCCCGGATCGATCCTGCCAAAGAGGGCGTTGCAGAAATCCACATAGGAGGTCTGCGCCCAGGGTTTGCCCGCCAGCGTGTCGGCGTAGTGGCTCCTAGGCAGCGGCAAATCCCAGTTTTTGGCGTAGACGCCTTCGACCGGCGGTGGCGACATCTGCGACAGGAAATCGCGGTCGAGCCGCGTGCGCGCCTGCTGGTGGTCGCTGTCGTCGAACCAGACGATGTCGTGCGGATTGACGAAATTCACCGCCAGGAACCACGGCTGTTCCAGCGAATTGCCCTTGTCGTGCAACCACTGGCTGGCTTCGGAAGCAACGCGGCCGTCGAGTTCGAAGCCGGTCCAGGTCGCGCCATCGGCGATCGAGGCATCGCTGTTGTCGGAGAAGCCATACGGCTCCAGCGCATCGCGCGCGCTGGGCCGGTGGCCATAGCGCACGACATCGTCGGTGGTGACATCCGACAGATGCCATTTGCCCTTGTAGGCGGTGTAGTAGCCCTGCTCGCGCAGCAGGTGGCCCAGCGTCTGGAAGCCCGGCGCCAGTTGCGGGAACGGCGGTGCGGCGACGTTGGAGGTGATGCGCGTGAACTGGGTGTGCTGGCCGGTGTAGAGGTTGGAGCGCGAAGGCGAACAGGGCGTGGTGTTGGCGTTGAAATTGTTGAAATTCACGCCGTGCTGCATCAGCCATTCGTGCGCGTTCAGGCCCAGGCCCGACGGCAGGTCGGCGCCGCCACGCTCCTGGTCCGACATGATCAGCAGGATGTTGGGGCGCTTGCGCCGGATGGTTGCCGGTGCGGCGGGGGGCGCGAGTGCAGCGGCAGTTTGCGCGGGCGGTATTTGCGCCTGCGCTGTGCCGGCGGCGAGTCCGCCCGCAGCCAGCGCTGCGCCACCCAAGCCCAGCGTTTTGACGAAATCGCGGCGGCCGGGATCGGTGGCGCGGTCATTCTTCTTCATGTGGTTTTCTCCATGCACGTGTTTTGCGCGAGACCGGCGGCGGTTAGCGTCGCCTCAAGATCTTCGATGCGGTCCTGGCCCCACCAGGCTTCGCCGCGGAAGACAAAAGTGGGCACGCCCCACTGGCCGAGTTTCGCCAGGTGCGCGGTGTTGTCCTCGACGCGCTGGCGGTATCCGGGATTAGCCATCGCGGTGACGCAGTCAGCCCACGCCAGCCCCGCTCGCTCGCAGATTTTTTGCAGCGGTGCGTCACGGCTGACGTCGATGCCTTCGGCCCAGCTGGCACGGCTGGCAGCGAGCACGAATTCGGCGAGGCGTCCGCTTGCCTTGGCGTGTTCGGCGATGTGCAGGCAGCGCCACACGCCGGCGCCCAGCGGATCGTGGATTTTGCCGAACGGCATGCCTAGCCGATCGGCTTCGCGCGCGGCGTCGCGCAGGATGTAGAACTGCTTGCTGCGCGGCAGCGGCTGGCCGCGCATCGCCATCGGCCGGACGCCGCGCCAGACCAGTTCGATGTGGTAGCGCTGTGGCAGCGCGAACGCGCGCGGCCCCGACAGGTAGGAGTAAGGACTGCGGAACGAGAAAAAATATTCGACGGGTTCGAGCATGCTCATGCTCCGGCCAGCGCCTGCAGGCAGGTGTCGATCTGCGCCAGCCGCTCGTGTGCGAAGAACCACTGGCGGTCGATGCGCGCGGCGGGCGATTCCCAGTGGCCGAGCCGGCGCAGCCGCGTGGCGTTGCGTGCCAGTGCCTCCGCGAATTCAGTGCGGGCGTCCGGCGGCGCTGTGCCGAAATGCGCCTGATGCAGCGCACGGTATTGGTCGCGCGCAGGCGGGCCGTCGGACCCGAACCAGAGCTGCGTCAGCGCGGCGGTGGCGAAGGCATTGACGCCGGGATGGTCGTGTGCGGCCGCGGTCCACACCGCCAGAAATGCGCAGTCCTGCGCGTGCAGCGGTTCCCGGCGGCGCAGTTCGCGGCTGTCGCGCAGTCCGAGCCTGCGGCTGTCGGCGACGGCGTGCCGCGCGCGCTGCGCGGCGGCGGGATCGCCGGCGATGCCGCGCTCGATCAACGGGTAGAGACGCAGTTCGGAGTTGTGCCGGCGTGCGATTTCGATCAGGCCCGGCAGCGCGATGGTGCTGTAGGGATCGTCATAGGCGAAATACAGTTCGATGCGCGGACGCCGGCCCAGTGCCCGGCGCGCAACCGCACGCAGTTGCCGAGGCCATTGCCAGCGCGAGATCGCCACCACCATTTGTGGCGCGGTGGCGCGACGCAGCTTGTCGCTCAGGGCGCTCACTGTGCGAGTTCCTGAGGCTGTCGTGAAAACGGCGACAGCCGGCGGCGATATGGCTGACCCGCTGTCTGCAGTGTTGGCACAATTATTGTTTTAATAGATAATATATCTAATATAATAAAATATAAAATATAACTTACCTTATCGTTAATCCAGTCACAGCGGGTGGCAGGTTTTGAGTGAGTCATGGCGTCAGAACGAGTAGCGCAGGTAGAAACCGTAGTTGTCGCGGTCGCTGTAGAGATTGTTGGCGCCCGCGCCAGTGAACCATTGGTATTGCAGACCGGCGCCGAGGTTTTGGGCGAGGTCGGCGTCCAGCGCCAGGTTGATGGTCTTGCGGCCGGCCACATAGTTGTCGATGGTCGCCGGCGAGATGCCGCCGAGATCGTGGAACAGGATCAGCGTCGGATACAGGCTGATGTTGCCGATGACGTTGCTGTACTGCGCACGGATTGCGAGACGGTAGCCCCAGGAGAATGCCGTGGCGGCGCCGCTGCGCTGTTGTGTCGGATTGATGCGCAGCGAATCGGGCTGGCTGCCGGGTGCGCCGGTGCCGTCGGCGCCGGGACTGTAGTGGGTGAAGTCGCCGGCGCCCTGCAGTTGCAACTGCGATAGCGCCGGCAGGTTGAAAATCTGCGTGCCGCTGACTTCCGCCAGCACCTGGATCTGGTTGGCGCCGAATGGATTATCCGAATTGCCGACAACGTGAATGCCGGTCAGGGCGAATTGCCCGACCCTGAAACGCGCGTAGCCATGGACGACGCTGTTGGGTGCAATTTCGGAGATTCCGCGATAGCCGCTGACGAAATCGGGCACTGCGCGCCGGTGGCCGGGAATGGTGAACGGCGGGTTGACGCCAATCGATCCCGTATCGGCCGGGACATCGATGTCCGCGCGCGGGAACGCGGGTGAGAGGCCGGCGAAGAACACATCGCTGGCGATGATCTGCAGCGGCATGTTGGGCCGGTAGGCGTATTCGCCCGCCAGCGACCAGGCACCGAGGTTGGTGTTGAAGCTGAGCCCGAGCAGGTGAATGTCCTGCGGGTATTCGGTGAACACCCTCATGGTGTCCGCCGGCAGCGGCTCCAGGCCCAGAGGATTGAACGACTGCTTGAAGCCGTCGCAGGCCACGAAAGCTGCGGCGAAAAGGGCATTGGCCGGAGTGCTGGCCGGAACCTTGCGCGTGCAGGATGCATTGGCGCTGATCACCGAAATGTACGGCAGCCGGCTGTGGTAGTTGGCGAAATAGGCGCCTAACTCGGTGTCGTTCAGGTCCGCTGAGGTGTAGTGCAGCGCGAGGCCATACTGGCCGTTGTTACGCGGCTGTCCATAGGAATCCGGCAGCGCCAGTGCTGTGCGCGAGGATTGGCTGATCAGGCCGGTCAGGCCGGCTGGGCGGAAGTGCTGGTTGGGGTCCTCGGCAAAATTGCCGAGACCCAGAGTGATATAGCGACCGCCACCGACCAGGTCGTTGGTGGAAAAGAAACTGCCCTCGGGCGGTGCGATCGCGCCGCGCCAGAGGAATTGATAAAACGCCGAGCCGGACAGGCCATCGGCGATGTCACCGGAGATCGATACAGCGGGCACCGGCAGGTGAAGCTCGTGCAGCTCGAATCCGGGCATGTGTGCGAGCACGGCGTCCGGCGGATCGATCGTGTTGAGGGTGTTGAGCGGTGTCAGGATCGACTCGCCCCAGTTGATCAACTGCTGGCCGACAACCACGTTGTATGCATGTTCGCCGATGGGCACGAGAGTGGAGACATAGGCCTCGCGCAACTCGCCGCCACGTGCAAACTGCCTGGAAATATCTTGCGGGCGTGATGTTTCAGGCGGCTGGAAGCGTGTGTTGGGATGGCTCTCGGCGAAGCTGGCGTTGACGGGATCGTAGAACAGGATGCCGCTCAGCTTGACGCGCCAGTCGCCATACGCCGCGCTGAAGGTGGGCGTGATGCGCGTTGCCGCCGCAACAATGTCGTGCTTGTCGTAGTTGAGATCACCATTGTCGCGGTTGCCGCCGCTGTAGGCGCCTGCCGCATGCACCAGCCGCAGGTTGGGTGCCGGATCGCCGGTCTGCGACATGCAATCATCCGCCGTGCACAGGCCCTGCTGGCCGGGAACATTGAGCTTGCCGATCAGGCCGATGTTGCGATCCTGCGCGCGCCACAGCGCGCCGCTGGTGATGGTGCCGGTCACGCCCAGCCTCAGGCCGCCGAGGTCATAACCTAGGTCCTGAGCAGCAGCCATTGGCGCCGCCAGTGCCAGCGCCAAAGCGGCGGATCTCCGACAAGTCCCGACGCGCTGCCGTCCCATTCTCCCCTCCGCTGCGTTGTCGCAGCCTGGAAATTTTCCCCTATGCCGATGCTACGTGAATGCCCGCGCCGAGCTTGCCCCTGGCGGACATCCTGTGTGCGCAACGGGTCATGTTGTCGCCGTTTCTGGCGCGACCCGCAGCCCGATGCGCCGCAGGCGCGGGATGTCGAGTTGCAGCAGATCCGCGCCGCCGAGGTGCTGCAGCCATGCGCGTACCGCCGCCTGATCAGAACCGTCCATGTTCCTGAAGGCATCGAGCATGCGCTGCGCCATCCACAGGATGTAAGGCATCGCGGCGCGACGGTAGCGGCCGTTGCCCATTGGAAATTCGATTTCACCGAGTGCGCGCGGCAAGCTTCGTCCGGGCGGGCACTGCGGCAGCGCCGCGTTGACTTCGCGCAGGGTCGCGGCCAGCAGCGGCAGGCACTCGCGGAACATTGCACGGAACATCGGCGTCAGCGTTTCCGGGATCTGATCGCCGGGCAGGAAGGCGCCGGACAGCGGACGCGGCTGGTTCATCCGATCGACCCATGCCCGCAGATGCCGGCGCGGGTCGATCAGCTCACGCTTCGACCAGGGGTCGCGGCCGAGGTGCGCGTACATCGGGCCGATCAAGCCGAAATCGCCGAGCGAAGGCCTGTCGCCGAACAGGAACGGCAGCTTGGCGAAATGCGCGTCGAGCAGGTCGAGCATGTCGCGCGTCCAGCGATCGAGCAGACCAAGTTGTGCCGGCACGATGCCCAGCGCCGGCAGGTAACTGCGCATCTGGTTCGCCGCCTTGGCGGCCACGCGTTTTTGCATGAAATCGGGGAAATGCGGCAGTAATCCGGTTCCGGCGTCGCGCTCAAACAGGGCGTAGTTTTCCGCGTGGCACCAACGCGTAAACATCGCAATCACCAGCCACCACTCATCGCCCCATAGTTCCATCAGGTAAGACGCGAACCGCTGTACCGGCGTAGCAGGGATCACCGGCGCCTGTGGAAAGCGTTGTTCCAGGCGGTCGATGATGTGGCTGGTGTCCTGCAGCCATTCGCCTTCGGGCGTGACCACGATCGGCATCACCGCCGCATTCGTGCGCTTTTTGGCGCGCACACTGAAGGTGTAGAAGTCGATGGCTTTCTCGACGTGCGGAATGTCCTTGTAGCGCAGGTAGCAGCGTGATTTGCCGCTGAAATACGACAGATGCCAGGCGTAGTGAATGTAGGGCTTGTTCATGGTGTCCGATCTGTCCGGGACGATTTTTAAGCGGATGCAGGTTCCGACATTAAATCGGGCTGGCCTGATAATCTTGTCTTTGGAGGACAAGCTCTGGTCGGCGCGGGACAGAGTTCGAAAAGCTATGGCACGAGAAGCCACGACACTTAATACCTGGGGCATCGCCATTGCGCGCACGCTGGATGCGCACGGGCTGGACAGCGTGAGCCTGTTTGTCGAAGCCGGGCTCGATCCGGCGATTCTGCATGATCCCAACGGCCGCTATCCGGTGTCGAAAATGGCGCGGCTGTGGCAGCTTGCCGTTGCCGTGACCGGCGATCCTTGCCTGGGTCTCAAGGCCGCGGCTTACGTGCAGCCCGCCACTTTCCACAGCCTCGGCCTGGCGATGATGGCCAGCCTGAATCTCGAAGACGCATTGCAACGCACCGCGCGTTTTTCGCGGATCGTCAGCAACGCAGTGGATATCGTGATCGTGCGTACGCCTGTAGGCGTGAAAGAAGTGGTGCGCTTTCTCGACGGCGTGCCGGTGGTCGATGAGGCCATCGACCTGGTGATGGCGTCCACCGCCAAGATGGGGCACATGCTGACCGGGCTCGAGCGCCTGCCAATCGAAATCCACCTGTGTCGCGACGGCACCGCGGCGATGCTGGCGGAATTCGCGGCCTATTTCGACTGCCCGGTGCAGTTCCGCGCCGAGGAAAACGCGCTGCTGATTCCGCACGAGTGGATGCAGCGGCCGCTGCCGATGGCCAATCCCGAACTGGCGCGCCAGAACGACCGGGTTGTGGTGGAATACCTGCGCCGCTTCGATGGCGCGCGCGTCAGCGAAAAAGTCCGCGCCGAACTGATCTCACGCCTGCCGGCCGGCGAACCGGCGCGCGCCCATGTCGCCTCGGCGCTGAACATGAGCGAAAAAACCCTGCAACGCCGACTCTCCGGCGAGGACAGCAGTTATCAGCAAATCCTCGACGAGACCCGCAGCGAACTGGCGCAGCAGTATCTTCGCGAAAGTCGGGCGTCTGTCTGCGAAGTGACTTTCCGGCTCGGCTTTTCCGACCAGAGCAGTTTCACCCGCGCGTTCAAGCGCTGGACCGGCCTATCGCCTGGGGAGTTTCGCAATACTTGAGACCGCAATCCACTGGCCTGCCGCGGTTCATGCCCTGAAAAAGTGCAAGCAGTGCCGTGGACTCAGCTTGCGAGCAGCGCGCTGGTTTTGCCGCCCGCGGCAATCAAGGCTGTGGAAAATGCCGAGAGATCCATGAATACTGGCACACCCGCGAGATCACGCTCCCTTTTAGTGCGTAGACCGCGGCCGCTGAGCACCAAAACAGGGCATGCCCCCGCGGCGCGGGCGGCGTCGATGTCATCGCCCTTGTCGCCGACAAAACACACGTCTTCGAGATTCACCTGCAGCCGACGCGCCAGATCCTTGAGCATGCCCGGGTTGGGTTTGCGCATGTCAGTGGCTTGTTCCGGCGCTTCCGGCGCGAACTCCATGCCGTCGATACGGCCGCCGAGTTCACCCACCAGTTTCTGTAGGCGGTCATTCATCGCGAACAGCGCGTCGTAGTCGAACAGGCCGCGGCCGATGCCGGACTGGTTGCTGGCGATGAACACGCGGTAGCCGGCCTGGCACAGGCGCGCGATCGCCTCCAGGCTGCCGGGAATCGGTTGCCACTCCGCGACGGACTTGATGTAGTCGTCCGAGTCCTCGTTGATGACGCCGTCACGATCCAAGATAACCAGTTTCATGTGGGCCTCAGTGGCGGACTTCGCCGATATCCAGTTCGCGGATGCCCTTGCGCACGCGCAGGCGCTCGATGGCGTTGCGCAGTTTCTCGCGCAGCGCGGCGGCGTTGGGCACCGCCTGCAGGCGCAGGAACGGCAGGGTTTGGTCGGAGGTCACCAGGTCGATATGGCCGAGCTTGGCCAGTCGCAGCCAGAACGGTTCCAGCAGCGATGCGTCCTTGGCGCGATACAGTTCCAGTTGGGTGGTGCGGCGCGTCAGCACGCCTTGCGTGATGATTACGCGCTCGCTGGTCACGCGATAGACGTGGCGGCTCGTTTCCAGCCAGCGCCACAGTGCGACGAAGACCGGCACGATCAGCCAGCACAGCAGAACGCAGATTGCGTACAGGGTGAAATGGGTCCACTGCGACGGGTGGCCTTCCCAGATCAGCGTTTCCTGCTCGTCCATAGTTTTTTCTCGTCAGCCCGGCAGGCAGGATATATCAGCCACTTCGCGGCAACTGCTGTCCAGCGCGCGCAGCAGCGCGAGACGGTTGGCGCGCACTGCCGGATTCTCGGCGTTGACCATCACGCCGTCGAAGAAGGCGTCGACTGCTACACGCAACGTCGCCAGGTTCAGCAGTTTCGTCGAGTAGTCGGCCGTGGCGTTGCTCTTTTCCAGCTCGACCAGCTTGGAGTGGAGCGTCCTTTCGGATTCGTGCTCGAACAGTTTTGTGTCGATGGTGGTTGGAGCGACGTTGCCTGCCTGCTTGAGAATATTGCGCACACGCTTGTGCGCCGCGGCGAGGTTCTTCGCCTCCGGCAGCGCCCAGAAGCCGCGCAGAGCCTGCACGCGCGCGTCGAAGTCCAGCGGAGATGTCATGCCGAGGCTTTTCACCGCCTCGAACATTTCAACCGGAAGATTCTGGTCGCCGTAATAAGCGCGCAGGCGTTCGAGCACGAACTCGGTTAGTTCGACGAGCGTTGCGGAGTCGCGCTTGCCGACGGGTTGGTTTTCGAGCGCGGCACTGAGCAGTGTCACAATGTTGAGCGACAATTTTCCTTCGATGAGAATGCGCAAGACACCCAGCGCCGTGCGACGCAGTGCAAACGGGTCCTTGCTCGCTGTCGGTTTCTGGCCGATGGTGAAGATACCGGCGAGTGTGTCGAGCTTGTCGGCGAGCGCGACGATCTGGCCTTCGCGCGTAGAGGGAATCGACGTACCTTGCTGCGTCGGCAGATAGTGCTCGCGGATCGCGGTGACAACTGCGGCGGATTCGCCGGATTTTTTGGCGTAATAGCCACCCATCAATCCTTGTAACTCGGGAATCTCGTAGACCATCTTGGTAACAAGATCGTTTTTGCACAGCACGGCGGCGCGATTGGCTGCATTTGCATCGATCTTAAGTGCACCTACGATCTCTGTTGCGAGCTTGCGGATGCGTTCGACCTTGTCGCCGATGCTGCCGAGTTCTTTTTGGAACGTAACCGTGGCGAGTTTCTCGCTGTAGGCTTCCAGCGGCTGCTTCAGATCCTGCTCCCAGAAAAACAGCGCATCGCTCAGGCGCGGCCGCACCACACGCTCGTTGCCGGCGATGACTTGCTGCACGTCTTTCGATTCGATGTTGCTGATGGTGATGAACACCGGCAGCAGTTTTTTCTGTGCGTCGAATACAGTGAAGTAACGCTGGTTGGTTTCGACGGTGGCGATGATCACTTCCGGCGGCAACTGCATGAAACGTTCTTCCATGCGGCCGGAGATCACCACCGGCCATTCCACTAAGGCGGCGACTTCGTCCAGCAGGTCTTCAGTGATGCGCGCCTGACCGCCGAGTTTGGCGGCCTCGGCTTCGATCTGGCGCTTGATCTCTGCCTTGCGGCTCGCCATGTCCGCCCAGACCTTTGCGGCTTTGAGCGCGGCTTCGTAGTCAGCGGGCGACTTCAGCTTGATGGCGGCGGGAGCATGGAAACGATGCCCGTAGGTGATGTTGCCGGCAACTAGGTCAAAACGCTGCAACGGAATGACCTGTTCGCCCAGCATCGCCGCGATCCACTGCACCGGGCGTACAAAAGTTTCATTGCCGGAGCCCCAGCGCATGCGCTTGGGCACCAGCTCGTCCATCTGCTTGAGCGTTTCTTCAAAAATCTCGGGGATCAGCGCCGCCGTGGCCTTGCCCGGCGCGCTCTTGGAGAAGTGCAGCTTGCCATCTTTCTCAACCAATTCTGAAAACTCAACGCCGCAAGACTTTGCAAAGCCCAATGCTGCGGGTGTGGGCTTGCCGTCTTTGTATGCGACGGCAACAGCGGGGCCGTCGCGCTTCACCAACCGATCCGGTTGTTGCGTGGCGACGCCAGCAATCATTACCGCGATGCGGCGCGGAGTGGAAAAACTTTGAACGTGTTGTTGATAGACGATGCCACGTTTGCGTAGACCATCCGATATTCCTGTGGCCAGCGCATTGGCCAGCGGCACGACGTAACGCGCCGGTAAATCTTCTGTGCCAATTTCAATCAGTAGTGCTTGAGCAGACATGAACGGGTTCTATCTAGGTGATGCGGAGGCAAAAAGGCCGGTCATTTTCCGTGAACCGGGGCAGATCACCAAATTTCTGCAGGGATTTGCAGGGTTTGGCTGGCCAAGCGCCTTAAGCG
>JBOICK010000067.1:0-7462 GCA_050739895.1 Stenotrophobium sp. | reverse complement strand
CCTCTTAGGCGCGACAGAAAGATCGCGCCTAAGAGGCGCTCCTACAAAATTAATCAGTAGTGTCCTTGACCCCTGCTTTGCTTCAGGCAGCGACTCCCAGTTGCACGGGCGGCTGCTTCGCTTCAGCCGCGATGGATTTCGCGGCGACATAGCCGAACACCATCGCCGGGCCGAGCGTGGAACCGGCGCCTGCGTAGGTCGGACCCATCACCGCAGCGGAGGTGTTGCCCGTTGCATAGAGCCCATTGATGACGCTGCCGTCTTCACGCAGCACATGCGCCTGCGCGTCGGTGACCAGCCCGCCCTTGGTGCCGATCTCGCCGGCGTCCATCCTCACCGCGTAGAACGGCGGCTTGATGATGGGGCCGAGGCAGGTATTGGGTTTGACGCTGGGATCGCTGTAATAGCGGTCGATGCTGGTTTTGCCCTTGCCGAATTCAGGATCCACGCCGGTTCTGGCGTAGCCGTTCATCTTGCCGACGGTGTCGGCCAGCCCGCCCGCATCGACGCCGATCTTGGCGGCCAGTGCGGCGATGCTGTCGGCGCGGTAGTAGACCTTGTCCAGCCAGTCCTTCGGCAACTTGGAATCCGGCTCGACCTGTCCAGGCAGGAAGATGCCCATCGGATACTTGTAGCGGAAGGTCGCGTCGAACACCAGCCAGCACGGCACCGTGCCGTTGCCCTTTGCGTCGTCGGCATACATCGCGTTGCGGAAATCGGGATAGGCGGCGGCTTCGTTGACGAAGCGCCTGCCCTTCTTGTTCACCGCCACACAGCCCGGCATGCCGCGCTCGATGAACAGCGTGATCTGTTGCGGCGTGCCCGGCTTGTAGACCGTCGGCGAGCCCCAGGTCAGGTCCATGTTCTTGAGCGCGGCGCCCAGCGCCTGCCCGGCGCGAATGCCGTCACCATGATTGATCGGTGGCGCGGCCGACCATTCCACTTTCGTCGGATGCTGCAGATACTGCTCGCGCATCTGCTGGTTGGACTCGAAACCACCGCAGGCAAGAACGACGCCGCGGCGCGCGCCGTAACGCAGTGTGCGGCCTTGATGCGTGACGGTGATGCCGGTAACGCGGCCACCATCCTGTACCAGCGACTCCATTCCGGTCTGCAATTGCAGCGGGATGTTTTTCTGCATCATCGCGTAGCGCAGCGCGGAGACCATGCCCTGCCCCAGCACCTGACGGCGATCACGCCAGGTACGGCGCCGCCAGGAAAAATCGAGCCAGTATTTCAGCATCATCTTGATCGTCAGCCAGATCCAACCCGGCCCGCGCGAAAACAGCTTCTGCGCTTCGACCTGGGTCATCGCGACGCGGCCCATCAGCAGCGTGCCCTTGTAAGGTTCGCGCTGGCGCTCGAACTCGTCGCCCAGCTGTGCAGCATCAAAATCGGCCGGTTCCAGCGAACGGAAACCATCCTTGCCGCCGGGACGATCGGGGTAATAATCCGGATAACGCTGCACCGATTTGTACTGCACGCCGAATTTCTGATTGAGGAAGCGCACCATCTCCGGTCCATTCTTCAGATAGGCACGCAGACGATCCTCCGGCACTTCGTTGCCAATCAGGTGCCTGAGGTAAGTCAGCGCCTCGTCAAAGGAATCGTGGGCACCCGCTTTCTGGTGCTCGTCGCTGCAGGGAATCCAGATGCCGCCGCCGGACACCGCGCTGGTACCGCCGTACTGGTCCGCTTTCTCCACCACCAGCGCCGACAAGCCCTGGGCGTGGGCACAGAGTGCCGCCGTCATGCCGCCTGCACCAGAACCAACGACGATCACATCGAACTGCTGGTCCCAACTCGAAGAATTTCCACTTGCGCTCATGACGGGAGCCTTTGCTTTAATTGAAGGTCCGCGCCACGGATGGCGCGGTCTTGGACAGGATGTCCATACAATCGATTACTTCAGCGTCAGATGAAGTAATCGGTGTTGTCGCGGCCCAGCAGCACGCCGCCATAGTTGCGGCCGAACTGCTCGGGATTGTTGGCGTAGTGGCCGCGCGCCGCCATGATGTCGAGCATGTAGCGGTGTAGCGGGAAGTCGGTGAAGATGCCGCGACCACCACAAGCCGAGAACAACTGGTAGGCATGCTTGGCGCTGCGCTCGACCACCTGCGACGCCTGGTGGCGGAACAGCAGGCGCTGCTTGATATCGTCCAGCGGCTGCTTGTTGCGGATCTTGGTCATCAGCACGTCGAAGTTACGATTCAGCACCAGCTTCATTTCGTCGATGGCCACCGCAGTCTCGGCGGCGGCGAGTTGAGCCGGTGCCTGCTCCGAAGTCTTGTTGCCCATGTCGCCGACGCGCACCTTGGCGAAGTCGAGGAAAGTATCCAGCGCGCCCTGCAGTCCGCCGATGGCGGCACTCGACACCGCGCGCACAAAAATCTGGCCGAACGGCAACTTGTACAGATCGGAGGTGAAGGTATCGCGGCCGGGGTTGGTGCCCATGAAACCATCGCTGGCCTTGTGCGTGCGGTACTCCGGCACGAACACATCCTTGACCACGATATCGTTGCTGCCGGTGCCCTTGAGGCCCATCACATGCCAGGTATCGACCACCTGGAAATCCGAACGCGGCAACAGGAAGGTGCGGTATTCCGGCGGCTGGCCCTGATTGAAGATCAGGCCACCGAGAAATACCCACTGGCAATGATCGATGCCGCTGGAAAAACCCCAGCGTCCGGAAAATTTGAAACCACCTTCGACCGGCGTGACCTGGCCCTTGGGCATGTAGGTCGAGGCGATCAGCGTCTTGGGGTCCTTGCCGAACACGTCCTGCGCGGCCTTGGGATCGAACAGCGCGATCTGCCAGTTGTGCACGCCAATCACACCGTAGATCCACGCGGTGGACATGCAGCCCTCGGCCAGCGTCATGCAGACGTCGTAGAACACCTGCGGATCCATCTCGTAGCCGCCGTACTGCTTGGGCTTGAGCACGTCGAACAGGCCGGCGGCCTGCATCTCGGCAACGGTCTCGACCGGCACCTTGCGATCGGCCTCGGTCTTGAGCGCACGCTCCTTGAGCTTGGGCACGAGGTCGCGCGCCCGCTGAACCAGCGTCTGCGCTGTGACTGTTGATGACGATTTCTGATTCTGCACGGCGTTCTCCTTGCCTCGATGATTTTTTGGCCGGACCGCGTCGCGATCACTATGGCGGATGAGGCGCTACTTTTCGCTGAAATCGGAGAACGTGGCATCGTCCGAAATGACTAGCCTATGGCACGCACAGCATGCGAAACGACAAAAATATCGCAGCGTGCCTGCAATGTAATTTCACTCAAACGGATGATGTGCAGCAATGCCTCGCTCACCACACTGCCAGCCATCGGTTCATCCAGGAGCTGGACAAATGTCTGCCGTGATCAAAGCCTCTATCGCGCCTACCCCATTGCACAAGATCGAAGCCAAGGCGCCGCCGGAACGCTATGCGCGCGGCTGGCACTGCCTCGGGCTGGCGGCGGATTTCAAGGACGGCAAGCCGCATTCATTCAATATCTTCGGCACGCGCCTGGTCGCATTCCAGGGCGAGGACAAGCAGGTGCGCATCATGGACGCCTGGTGTCCGCACATGGGCGCCGATCTCGGCCTCGGCGCGGTCAATGGCAACTCCGTGGTCTGCAAATTCCACGGCTGGAGCTGGGGCGGCGACGGCGTCTGCAATCACATCCCTTACGCCAAGCGTATCCCGCCCAAGGCGCGCATCCACACCTGGCACACCTGCGAAGAAAACAAGATGCTGTTCGTCTGGAACGATCCGGAAGGCCACGGCCCGACGCCGGACGTCGCGATTCCGCGCATCGATCCGGTGTTCAAGCCCGACGAATGGTCGGACTGGTCGCTGGTCAAGTGGACGATCAATATCAACTGTCGCGAGCTGATCGACAACATCGCAGACATGGCGCACTTCGTCTCGGTGCACGGCTCCGACAACGTCGTCTACTTTGCCGATCTGTTCGACGGCCACAAGGCGACGCAGGTGATGGTCGGACTCAACGCCAAGCTCGGCGGCAGCGAGGAATACCTGACCACCATCGCCAGCTACTACGGGCCGGCCTACCAGATCACCCACATGTTCGGATCGATGGGCGGCTACCCGGTGGAATCCGTCCTGCTCAATTCGCACACACCGATCGACGCCAACAGCTTCGAACTGCGCTTTGGCGTGATGGTGAAGAAATTCCCCGGCATGACCCAGGAAGCCTGCGACGCGATGGTCAAGCAGTACGTCGACCTGACCAACAAGGCCTTCGGCGAGGACGTCGAGATCTGGCACAACAAGGTGCGCATCGACAATCCGCTGCTCTGCGACGGCGACGGCCCGGTGTACCAGAACCGCCAGTGGTACGAGCAGTTCTACATGGATGCCGCCACCGTGCCTGCCGACCTCAAGGGCAAGCGCTTCATCGAGATCGACAAGGGCATCAAGACCAAGCCGGAGATTCGGCACGCTTTCGACAGAAAGTAGGCATCGGCTGAAGCACGAAAAAGGCCCGCCAAATGGCGGGCCTTTTTGTTTCCGCTTTCGGATCGCCTTGGCTGAAAAACACGCTACCCGCTCTTTACGGTTTGAATATCTAGCTTGTTTATAATTATTTACTAATTATATTTATAGTATTCAATTAATAACATACTTCGCTCTAACAGGAACGATAGCGGGTAACGAAAAACATCATCGGAAACACGTCTGGATTAGATGTCTTTAGTTCAGAGCTGAAACCGGCACCACCGGAATGACGACGCTGGAGGGATGCGCGGCGTCGCTGTAGATCGTCAGCAGCCCGACCAGCGAATTGAGCAGGGTCGGGATCGGCGGCACGCCCTGCGGCAGGTCGCTGGCGCCGACCGCCACGCGCAAGCTGTGGCCCTTGGCGATCATCGCGCTGGTCGGGAAGATTTCCACTGGCACCAGCACCGGCGTGCCACTGGTCAGCGGCTGCACCGAAGCCTGGGTAAACGGATGCCAGGGCTGAATCATCAGGCCATCGAGATACCGCGAGCGCGTCTTATCCACCGCGCGCAGCGATGCGGTCTGGATGCCGTTGGTCAGCGCGGTGACGTTGCCGCTGCCGTCGACATCATCCACCCGCACCGACAGGCCGGCGTCGCTGGCGGTGGTGCTCATCCACACGTCCGCCTCGATCGGGCCGTTGATGTACATGTCCTGCGCCATCGGCGCGGTCTGGTATTTCACGTCGATCAGTTCCGCCACATTGTCGTCGGTAAAGCATGGCAGCGGCACGACCCCGAGAGCTCCGGCGGTCCACTGTGCGGCGCTGATCGAACAGAGACCGTTGATCGGTTCCTGCGCCACCAGATTCGAGGCCTCGCCTGCCGCCGGTGCGGTCGCGGACAGGCTCTGGTCGCCATGCAGGTAGAGCTTCTGCGCCTGTGCCTGCGGATTCGGCCAGTCGGTGGCGGTGGCGTAGTGGCCGTGGCCGGAGACGTACTGGGTGACGTTGGGCAGCCGGTCGGCGCCGGCGTTCATGCCTTTCACATACTGGTCAAACCACTGCAGTTCGATATGGTCGAACACCGGCACGCCGTCCACCGGCAGGCCAGACCCCGCCGTGAAATGCTCCCACGGACCGATCAGCAGCTTGGCCGGCGCATGGGTCTTGATTTCTTCGTAGCTGATCGGCTCACTGCGTTGGAATATGTCGTGCAGCCCGCCGACGATGAAGGTCGGCACGGTGACCTTGTTGTCGCTTTCAAGCGGCGAGCGAATCTGCCAGAACGAGCCACGGGTCGGGTTATCGTAGGCGGTCCCCGGATCGCCGGCTACGCCTTTAAGGACGGTAGGGACCTGGAAGTTGGTGATCGCACTCAGAATATGATCCACAACAGCTTGAATGCCCACCGACGGGTCGGTCAACACAGTCGGATCGGTGATGCCGGCCACCGTCACTACGCCCAGCCAGAGCGGGACGAAAGTCGGGTTGACCTGGCCGCCTGTGAAGACCGTGTCGCGATAGCCGTCACCGATAGGGGCCAAGGCGAATGTAGCCTTCACCGCCGGGTGATTCTGCGCAGCGGTGAGAATCGCGGTGATGCCGTCATACGACCCTCCAATCAATCCAATGGCGCCATTGGACCACGGTTGCTGCGTGACCCAGTTGACGACATTGCCGTAGTCCGATTGCTCGTCGGCGCCAAAGGCTTCCCATGATCCAGTGGACTGGCCGGTGCCCCGCACATCCACGACAACAGACGCATAACCGTGCTTGATGATGAGGGCATCGGCATTATCAGCAACGCTGTTGTTGTACGCGGTCTGGTTTAGCGCCGTGGGAAAGGTGCCTGGAATCACCTTGCCGCTGCTGTCGGCGGGTAGCGTCACATAAGCGGCGAGCTGAGTGCCGTCCGGCATGGTGATGTACTGGACGTTCTGGGCCACGGTGTTCGGGTACAGCGCCGGCGGGTTGTAATCGACCCACTTGGCCCCGGCATTCGAGGTAATCGACGTGCCCGGCTGGCTGGTCAGGATGCGTGTACCCAGCGTGGTCCAGGACGATGCAGCCGTGCCGGTCCCGGACGTGTCTGCGGGCGTGCTGCTACCACAGCCGGCAAGCAGCATCGCAGTGGCCATTACGGCAACAAGGGGCAAGCGGATGTCCAGTGCTTTCCGTGGAATCGACACGAATATTTTCCTGTTGGTTTTTGTGTGCGCGCACCCTAATCATCACGCGGGGCGGTATCCGGCGCTTGGATGAAACGCCTGCCCGTCAGTGTGGCCGTATCAGCCCTTGCCGAAATCGTCGCCGAGCAGCAGGCGCACCTTGCGGGGATCGATGATTGCCGAGGGATTCAAGCCGGTGATCTCGCGTGCCACGCGATCAGCATGGGAGAGATCGTAGAAGCCGGCGTCATGGGCGATCTGGGTCAGGCTGACGCCACGCCGCCATAGCGCCACTGCCTTCCAGGCCGTGACCCAGCGCAGGTACTGCGACATGCTGCAGCCGAGATGCTGGCGGAACAGCGCGCGCAGTCGCGACTCCGATAGCCCGGCGGATTGCGTCAACTGTTGTTGCGGCTGTGCGTCCAGCGGCAGGCGCTCGATCGTCGCCATCAGTTGCAGGATGCGCGGGTCACGCTGCAGCGGCGCTGCTGGCGTTTCGCAGGCGATATCGATCGCGGCGTCGTAGAGCGCCCGCGCCTGTGCGAGGCCCGCCTGTGCGGGTGCCTGTCGTGCCAGCAGTTCGCGCAGTCGCGCGGCGGCGCCGGAGGCGAGTGCCTGCACCCGGCCCGGCGCCACTCGCGGCGCCAGACGCAGGAAGGTTTCGGTGCTGATGCCAGCGTCGAAAATGCTGATGCCACCAGCCGGGGCCTCGATGAAGTCGCGCTGGACATTGCTGGCGACGATCGCCGCCTCGTGGTGTTCCACGGGGCCGCCGTTGACCGCCAGCGCGAAGCTTTAGGTGTGCGCGACGATCAGCGTGATGGACAGGCGGCGATAGGG
>JBOICK010000066.1:0-2453 GCA_050739895.1 Stenotrophobium sp. | reverse complement strand
TGTAGGCGGCGAGGATCGCGAAGGCGGCAATCAGCGGCAGGTCGCCACCGAAACCCAGCGCGCCGATCACGACTTCAATGCCGACCAGTTGCAGCGCGACGTAGGGCAGCGTGGCGAGGATGCCGGTGAGCGCCACCAGCAGCGCCAGTGTCGGACTGCCGTAGCGCGCGCGCACGAAATCGCTGCCGGTGACGTAGCCGTGGCGTTTCGCCACTGCCCACAGCCGCGGAAACACGATGAACACGAACGGAAACACCATCAGCGTGTAGGGCAGGGCGAAGAAACCGATCGCGCCCATGCCGAACACCAGCGCCGGTATCGCGACGAAAGTGTAGGCCGTGTAGAGGTCGCCGCCGAGCAGGAACCAGCTGACCACCGTGCCGAAGCGCCGTCCCGCGAGGCCCCATTCGTCGAGATGGTCGAGACTTGCCGCGCGCCAGCGTGCCGCGACGAAACCCAGCACCGTTACCAGCGTGAACAGTGCCACGAACACCCAGACGGCTGCGTTCATCGTAGCGGCCTCAGACGCGCGAGCGGTAGGCCAGTGCGGTGCAGGCGCCGCTGACCACGATCCACACGAACTGGAACCAGTAGAAGAACGGGATGCCGGCCAGCCGCGGCTCGACGCGGTTGTACAGCGGCACCCACAGCGACACCGCCACGATGCCCAGCAGCAACAGCAGCCAGAAGACGCGTTTGGCCGTCATCGTCTTGTCTCCCGGTGGCGCCGTCACAGTGCCGGCGGTGTCGTGTTGCGATGGTGTTCGAGGATGCGGCGGTAGTGCATCGGGTCTTTGATGTGCACCACGTCGCCCTCGCGCGGGAAAGTCCAGTCGTAGAGCCGCGACAGCCAGAAGCGCAGCGCGGCGGCACGCAGTACCAGCGGCCAGGCGGCGCACTCGGACGGCTCCGGCTCGCGCCGCGCGCGGTAGGCGGCGGTCATCGTCGCCCAGCGCGCGTGGTTGAGATGACCGTCGGGTTCGAAGCACCAGTCGTTGAGCGTGACCGCGAGGTCGTAGCTCAGCGCATCGTTGCAGGCGTAGTAGAAATCGATGGCGCCGGTCAGGCGTTCATCCACGAACAGCACGTTGTCGCGGAACAGGTCGGCGTGGATCACGCCCTGCGGCAGCGCGGCGAGGTCGAGTTTCGCCTGCGCGCGCAGCTCGTCCTCGATCAGCGCGCGGGTTGCGGTGTCCACTTTCTGCAGCAGTGCCCGCGCGGTCTGTTCGCGCCAGGCCGGCCCGCGCGCGTTGGCGCAATGGCCGTGGTAGGACAGCGCGGTCACGTGCAGTTCGCCCAGCTCGCGGCCCACTGCGCCGCACTGTTCGAGACTGGGGAACAGCACGCTCTGGCCGGTGAGCCGGTGCACCAGCGCGGCGGGTTTGCCCTTGAGCATCACCAGGTTGTGGCCGTCGTTGTTGCGCAGCGGCATCGCGCCGGGAAATCCGCGCGAGGCCAGATGCTCCATCAGGCCGAGGAAAAACGGCAGGTCGTTGTAGTTCAAGCGCTCGAAGATCGTCAGCACCCAGCGGCCGTCCGTGGTGTCGACGAAATAATTGGTGTTCTCGACGCCCTCGCCAATGCCCTGGAAGCCGATCAGCTCGCCGACCGGGTACTGCTTCAGGAATTCCTGAAGCTCGCTGTGGGTGACCTTGGTGAAGACGGACATCGGAATGCGCGTGGGGAAAGTGAGCGCAGATTAGATCAGAGAGCGCTACGGGACGTCACCCGCGGGTCAGCGGGTGACCTCGTGATACTTGGAGACCACGTGAAGGTCGGCCGAGTAGCCGATGATCCACGCGCTGTGCAGGTACTGGTAGCGCGCTTGCTGGACGCAGCGCCCATCGTTGTTGCCCAGGCTCCTGGTTTCCCACCAGAGCTGGTTGCCGCAGGGTTCGTAACGCGTCGGAGATCCCAGGTATTGCTGGGCCTGGACTTTGGTATCGCCGAGATGGATGTGCTCGAAAGCGTAGCCGGCGCGCCAGTCCGAGAGCAGGTAGGTGCCGAAAACGGCCGCAACTGCCGCGATCAGAAAAGCAAAGGTCAGCAGCAGTTTTCGTTGGATGGGTTTCATGGTCTGCACCCGCTCATCGGGTTAAGCTTCAGAAATTGTTTTAATTTATTAATCAATAGTAATTATATTTACTATTTAATAACATTCTTGCGACCGGTGCCGGAAGAGCGGGTGGTGTTACCTGCGCCAGAACGCCGGCGTGAAGATGATCAGCAGCGTGAAGATTTCCAGCCGTCCCAGCAGCATGGCGAAAATCAGCACGCACTTACCGAACTCGGTGACGCCGGCCATGTTGGCGTTGACCATGTGGAGACCGGGACCGGCGTTGTTGATGCAGGCGGCCACGGCGGAGAAGGCAGTTACTGGATCGAGGCCGGTGGTCATCATCAGGAAGCTGAGGAGTACGGTGGCGCCGATATACACGGAGAAAAATCCGCCG
>JBOICK010000065.1:0-6509 GCA_050739895.1 Stenotrophobium sp. | reverse complement strand
GAATGACAGTTTTGCCTTGCCGGTGGGGTAGCTCCAGAATTTATCGATCCACGGCGTCATCGAGAACAGGCTGCTGTTGAGCGCCCGCACCATGACATGAAGTTGCGCATCGGGATGTTCCTGCCGGATCTGCCAGAGCGTCGGCAGCGTATGGATGTTGTCTCCCAATCCCAGTAATTCGATACACAGTATTTTGTACATTGGATTCGCGCGCCGGTGCGGTCTTCAGGCCGGACTCTACAGAGTGTCTTGATGACGGGTGGTTTATGATGCCCGAACCAGCGCAGATTTGATTTTTGCGGTCCATCGAGCATGCAGGAAAAACGCCCCCGATTGTCAGTCATGGTCCTGACCTGTAACGAGGCCGACCGCATCGAACCATGCCTGCGCTCTGTGCACGGATGGTGCGACGAACTGCTGGTGATCGACTCCGGCAGCACTGATGCGACCGTCGAAATCGCGCAGCGTTATGCGACCCGCGTATATGAAACGGACTGGCCCGGGTTCGGTCCTCAGCGCAATCGTGCCTTGTCGTATTGCACCGGCGAATGGGTGATGACTCTGGACGCCGATGAGGTGGTTACGGATGAATTGCGCCGCGAGATCGACGCCATGCTATCCGGAGACCTGAGCGGAATCAGTGCGCTCGCAGTGCCCTGGCAGGCGATGATTTTTGGCCGCGAAGTCCGCCACGGCCGCTACACCGCGCCGCAGGTCCGCATTTTCCGTCGCGCAGGCGCCGCTTTCCTGAATGTCCAGGTACATGAGGCCATGTTGCCGGCACCGGGCCGGGTGGTCGTGCTGCGTGCGCGCTTACCCCATGACAGTTTTCGGAACTACCAACATGCGGTCGACAAGCACACGCACTACGCCGTGATGCTGGCCGAACGCAAATTTTCCTCCGGCAAAACCGGAGGCTTGTTGCGTGCCAGCCTGCGCGCCCGCTGGGAATTCATCGTCCAGTATTTTTTTCGCGGCCTGATCCTGGATGGTTCACGTGGTTATTTTCTCGCGGTTCTGCTGTCGCAATATGCGTATCACAAGTATGCCGCCCTGTGGGCGATGAGCCTCGATAATAAGAAAACCTGAACATGCATCGAGCTGCTGGGCTTTCCGGCGTGGTCGTAGCGGATGCGGCCTGCTGAGGCAAGCCTGGCCAGCATAGTGCGCACCCGCTCCGCTGTTGCCGGATTTCACTGCGCTGGTGTTTTTAAATATAGATTTTACTGTAATATGCGCGACACTTTGTAACTTCAAAGTCTCATCAACCCGTGAGAGCGGGTGGTTCATGCAAGAGCGTCAGCAAGATTCCCCTTCAGACCAAGTGCTTGTTATCGGCCCATCTCGGGTCGGCGACATGGTCTTGGCGCAGCCGCTGTTCATGCGGCTCAAGCAGTTGCGACCCGATTGCAAGATCGATGTACTCGCACCGCAGGACATGTTGCCGGTCGTCGCGCGCATGCCGGAGGTGCGCGCGGGCATGGAAATGCCACAGGGCAAGTTTTCGCGCCGCAAGCTTGGCCGCAGCCTGCGTGATCGCGGCTATAACCAATCCATCACGCTGCCGGATTCGCGGCAAACCGCCTTGGTGCCATGGTTCGCCGGCATTCCCAGGCGCACGGCGTATAGCAGCGGCATGCATATAGGTCTGGTCAACGACATCCGCGCGCCGGACAGGAAGTGGCCCAAGACCTCGCCGCAGTGTTTCGTCGCGCTGGCGCAGGAGCGCGCAGTAAAGGGCGCGCCGGAGATTCCGCTACCGCGGCTGGAGATCGACACCGTGCATGGCGCGCGACTGCTGCGCGAGCTGGCACTCGATGGCACGCGGCCGGCGGTGGGCCTGATGCCAGGCGTAGACGGCGCGGGGCGGCAGTGGCCGGTGGAGTTCTACGCCGAGGTCGCGCAGCATCTTGCGGCCGAAGGCGTGCAGACCTGGATTTTCGGCACGGATGCCGAGCAGGCGCTGGCCGACAGCATCCGCGCCATCAGTGGCGGAATGACTGCGAACCTCTGCGGACGGACTTCGTTGACCGGCATGCTGGACCTTGTTGCACGCTGCCGCGCCGTGATCGCCAACGAATCGGGCCTGATGCAGCTGGCGGCCGCCAGTGGCGTGCCAGTGACGGCGCTTTATGGCTCCGCTGCGCCGGATGTCACGCTGCCGGTGCAGCACGGTGCGATCCATTACCTGCGACTGGAGGACGGCCCCTGCTTCGAGCGTACCTGCCCGCCGGGGCACTACCACTGCCTGCGCCATGTGGCGCCGCAGACGGTGCGGGCGAGCCTTCGGCAACTGGCCGGCATATAATTGCCGCAACCGCAGCGGGCTGGCGCAGCCGGGCGGTTCTTCCAGTTTTCAGACCTAAGGATTTTGCGATGAGCAGCTTTGCCGACCGTGACGGCTTTATCTGGTATGACGGTGAACTCAAGCCCTGGCGTGAGTGCACCACCCACGTCCTGACCTATTCGCTGCATTACGGCGTCGGCTGTTTTGAAGGTGTCCGCGCGTACAAGACGCCCAAGGGCACCGCGATCTTCCGCTTGCAGGATCACACCAAGCGCCTGTTCAACTCGGCCAAGATTCTTGGCATGAAGCTGCCGTTCTCTCCGGAGCAGATCAACCAGGCGCAGCTCGAAGTGCTGCGCGCCAACAAGCTCGACTCCGCCTACCTGCGACCGATGGCGTTCTACGGCGCCGAGGGCATGGGCCTGCGCGCTGACAACCTGAAGACGCATATCATCATCGCGGCGTGGACCTGGGGCTCATACCTGGGCGCCGACAACATGGAGAAAGGCATTCGCGTCAAGACCAGTTCGTTCACGCGCGGCCACGCCAATTCCACCATGCACCGCGCCAAGGCCAACGGCCAGTACATCAACTCGATGCTGGCGTTGAACGAAGTGCTGCGCGACGGCTACGACGAAGCGATCACACTCGACATCAGTGGTCATATCGCCGAGGGCAGTGCCGAGAACATCTTCGTGGTCAGCGACGGCAGGCTGCACACGCCGGACCTCAACGCCTGCCTCGACGGCATCACCCGCCGCACGGTGATCCAGCTGGCTGCCGATTTCGGCATCCCGGTGGTCGAGCGCCGCATCACCCGCGACGAGGTTTACATCGCCGACGAGGTGTTCTTCACCGGCACCGCCGCCGAAGTCACGCCGGTGCGTGAAGTCGACAACCGCAGCATCGGTCACGGCAAGCGCGGACCGATCACCGAGAAATTGCAGGCGGCTTACCTGAAGCTGGTCAAGGGCGAGAGCGGCACTTACACCGACTGGCTCAGTCACATCTAGGCCGGGATCACCTTTCTCCATGAGAGTGGGGAGAGATTGCCGGGAGCAGCGCCCCTCACCGGCCCGCTCCGCGCAAACGGGGCGAGGAGCAGATAGATGATCAACGCGATTCCCGATTTCTCCAAGGCGCGGCTGCTGGTGGCCGGCGATGTGATGCTCGACCGCTACTGGGTCGGTGCGACTTCGCGCATCTCGCCGGAAGCGCCGGTGCCGGTGGTGCAGATCCGCAAGGATGAGACACGCCCCGGCGGTGCTGCCAACGTTGCGCTCAATGCGGCATCTCTGGGCGTCAAGGCGCACCTGCTGGGCGTGGTCGGCAAGGACGAGGCCGCCGATCTGTTGCGCGTCAGCCTGGATGAAAAGGGTGTGGCTGCGGATTTCGTCCAGGCCGATGAGCGGCCGACAATCGCCAAGTTGCGCATCATGTCGCGCAACCAGCAGCTGATCCGTCTGGATTTCGAGGAGTCGCTGTCGGTCGCCGGCGCCTTCGACCGCGAGGCTTACCAGATGCGCTTCCGTCTGGCGCTGTCCGGTTCCGACGTGGTGATCCTGTCCGACTATGGCAAAGGCACGCTGTGCGATATCGAGGCGCTGATCGCCGAGGCGCGCAAGCAGAACAAACCCGTCCTGATCGATCCCAAGGGCAGCGACTACCGGCCGTATCGCGGCGCGACGCTGCTGACGCCCAACATGACCGAATTTGAAGCCGTGGTCGGCAAGTGCCGTGATGAAGCCGAAATTGTCGCCAAGGGCGAGAAGCTGCGCGCCGAGCTGGATCTGGCGGCGCTGCTGATCACGCGCAGCGAGCACGGCATGACCCTGCTCCAGCCAGGCCACTCGCCGCTGCACCTGCCGACCGAGGCGCGTGAGGTGTTCGATGTGACCGGTGCCGGCGATACCGTCATCTCCACGCTGGGCGCGGCGCTCGCGGCGGGGCAGGATCTGGCCCACGCCTGCCGCCTCGCCAACATGGCCGCGGGTATTGTCGTCGGCAAGCTCGGCACCGCGACCGTTTCCACTGCCGAACTACAGCGTGCAATCCGCCACCAGCACGAGGATGACAGCGGTGTGCTCGGCGAGGACGAACTGCTGCAGCGCGTGGCCGAAGCGCGTGCGCAGGGCGAAACCGTGGTCATGACCAACGGCGTCTTCGACCTGCTGCACGTCGGCCACGCGAAATACCTGGAATCCGCGAAAAAACTCGGCGACGTGCTGATCGTCGCGGTCAACAGCGACGATTCGGTCAAGCGCCTCAAGGGTCCAACACGGCCGCTGAACAAATGCGAAGACCGCATGCGCATGCTGGCCTCGCTCAAGAGCGTGGACTGGGTGGTGCCGTTCACCGAGGACACGCCCGCGCGCCTGATCGGCCGTGTGCTGCCTGACCTGCTGGTCAAGGGCGGCGATTACACGCCCGAACAGATCGCCGGTTATGAAGCGGTCACCGGCAACGGCGGAAAAGTTGTCGTGCTGGATTTTCACCAGGGACATTCCACGACGCGCCTGATTGAAAAGGCCAGTGGCAAGGCCTGAGTTTTCCGTTTTGGCCGTCGCTGGAGCCAGCCAATTCCTTCGTGCCGTTTCAGGCCCATCCGCTCTTTCAGTTCGCAGTATGAATGTTGTTTTATATTATTACAACATATATTAAACATACTATAAAAATAAACATCATTTCACGCTCAAACTCCGTGAGCGGGTGATGGGAAAAACCGCATCAGGGCTATTTTTCCCATCGGGCGGCGACCGCGCCCTGACTAATATCGCTTGCAGAATTCGCCGAGGAGCAGTTCATGGATGGTAGCGCGCCAGCGTGGGAAATATTGATCAGGAACGCACTGGTGTTTGATGGCAGCGGCGCCGCGCCGCTGCAACAGGATGTCGCCATTCATGACGGCAAGATCGCCGCTCTCGGCCAGAACCTGCCGCCTTCAAAAGCAAATCGCGTCATTTCTGCGGATGGTCATTGGTTGATGCCCGGCATGCTCGATATCCATACCCATTTCGATCTGGAAGTGGAGCTGGAGCCCGGCCTGCCCGAAGCGGTACGGCACGGCACCACCACGGCCGTGGTGTCCAATTGCAGCCTGGGTGTTGCCTATGGTGCGCAGCGCCGCAATGGCGACGATCCGATCGTGGATTGCTTCGCACGTGTCGAGAACGTGCCCAAGACCGTCCTGCGCAAGGTCGCCGACAAGGTGAACTGGGACAACTCCGCGGATTACCTGGCGCACTTTGCGCATTTGCCGCTGGGGCCGAACATCGTGCCGATGATTCCGCACTCAATGCTGCGTATCGAGGTCATGGGCCTGCAGGATTCGGTGACGCGCGAACCGACCGAGGCCGAGCTGCAAAAAATGGAGCAACTGGTCGAGCAGGGCATGCGGGAAGGCTATGCCGGATTTTCCACCGATGGCCTGCCATTCCACTATCTCGCCAACCGGCCCAATACGCACAGGCAGATACCGACACAGTTCGCGCCGTTTTCCGAACTCAAGCGCCTGACCGCCATCGTGCGTCGCTGGGGCCGTGTCTGGCAGGCGACGCCGCCCAAGGATGACAAGCTGGCTGTGTTCCGCAATTTTCTGCTGACCTCCGGGCGGCTCTACGGGCGTCCGCTGAAAGTGACGGCGGTGGCGGCCATCGATGTCAGCACCAACCGCTCGCTGCTCAAGCTTGGCTTGCTGATGTCGCGCCTGTTCAATTCGCGCCTGCTGCGCGGCGTGTTTCGGCTGCAGGCGCTGGCTGCGCCGTTCAAGGTCTGGAGCGATGGCGTGATCACGCCGATTGCCGAAGAAGTGCCGGAACTGCGCCGGCTCAATGAATGCGAACTCGATGACCGCGCCGGCCGTCTCGCCATTCTCAATGATGCGGCCTACGCCGCTGATTTCCGGCGCATGTGGTATCGCGGCAAGCGCGGCTACGGCCTGGTGCGTCTCAAGCGCTGGCTGCGCATGGACAACAACGTGCTGACCCGCGATCTGCGTGACATGACCGTGGAGAGCTGTCCTGTGGCGGACTGGAACGGTGACACGCTGCAATCCGTGTTTGAGCGTCTGCAGGAATGGCAGACCGGCGGGCAGGGCGCCCGCAGTGAAGCCGAGAAGCAGGCGTTCGCCGCGTTTGCCCGGCCCATTGCCGATGACTGCGACTTCTTCCTGCACCTGCTGCGGACCTACGACACCGACCTGCGCTGGTGGACGGTCACCGCC